>JAZRWA010000023.1:0-27464 GCA_045599485.1 Clostridia bacterium
TTGGCCAACAGACGGGTCATATCGCCGCCGCCGGGACCGACCTCAAGAATGTGATCCTCGGGACCGACGCCGGAGGCGTCGATCAGGCTGTTCAGCAGCGCTTCATCGGTCAAAAAATTCTGCCCCAGCGCGTGCTTGTGATGAAACTCATCGTTTCCCCTGGACTTGGGGGGATGATAGGGCTTTTTGAAAGGCTTGCTCATGCGTTTTTCTCCAGGGCACGGATGCGGCGGATCACGGCGGCAGGGTCATCGCTGCCAAACAGCGCGGTGCCCATGACGAGCGCGTCAGCACCGGCCTCCACACAGGGGACGGCGGTTTCGGCATTGACGCCGCCATCGGTCATGATCTTTCCCTGAAAACCGAGACTGCGCAGCAGGCGTATCTTTTGGGTCATGTCCGGCATGAATTTTTGCCCGCCAAAGCCGGGCTCCACCGTCATGATCAAAATCAGGTCACACATGAACAGCTTATCAGCGATGGCTTCCACAGGCGTGCCGGGCTTGAGGGAAAGGCCGGCCTTCAGGTGCAGATCGCGGATGTGCAGCAGCATGCCGCTGACATCGCCCTCGCACTCGGCGTGGATGGTGATGGCGTCCGCCCCGGCTTTGGCAAAGGTATCGATGTAGCGTTCGGGCTGGCTCAGCATCAGGTGAACATCCTGATAGGTGTAGGGAAAGCGCTTGCGCAGCGCGGAGCACAGCGCGGGACCGAAGGACAGGTTGGGCACAAAATGTCCGTCCATGATGTCCACATGCAGGCCGTCCGCCCCGGCGGTAAGCAGCCTCTCGATGCCGCTGCCCATGTCCATCAGGTCTGCAGCCAGCAGGGATGGCAGAATGTCAATCATAGCGTTCCCTCCAAAGATGTCGTTCCTCGGCCAGCAGCTCGCGGTAGCGGCGATGGCGCGCGGCACTGATGCTGCCGTCTTCCACAGCAGCGCGGACAGCGCAGCCCGGCTCACTGTCGTGATAGCAGGGCTGGAAGCGGCATTGCCCCAGATAAGGGGTAAAATCAGGGTAATAATCCTGTAAAAGAACGGGGTCGTGCGCTTCTTCCGCCTCCAGAAGACTGAAACCGGGCGTATCCATGATGTGGATATCGCCTGCATCGATCAGCTGCACATGGCGGGTGGTGTGACGGCCGCGCTCAATGTGGCTGATGCCGCCTGTCTCGAGACGGAGCGACATCAGGGCGTTGATCAGCGTGCTTTTGCCCACGCCGCTCTGCCCGGCCAGACACACGGTCTCTCCCGGCAGCAGGGCACGGATGGCCTCCAGTCCTTCGCCGTTTGCCGCGGAGGCACGCAGTACCGTGACCCCGGCGGAGCGATAATCCTCCTTGGCGGTCTCGTACAGTGCCTCGTTCAGATCGCTTTTGTTGACGATCAGCGCTGCCTTCATGTTTTGCGACACGGCGGTCAGCAGCAGCTTATCAACCAGCAGCCAGTCGGGCGCGGGGGAGGGACAGAGAACGATCAGCATCAGCGTGATGTTGGCGCACGGCGGGCGGATGAGCGCGGAAACACGGGGCAGGATCTCTTCCAGCCAGCCATGCTCCTCGTTTTCACCCGGCGTGAACAGCACCCGGTCGCCCACGGTAGGCGTGATTCTTTCGTGACGGAATTTTTTCTTGGCGCGCAGCACATGGCACTCGCCGGCTTCGTCACGCACAGTATACAGGCCGCCGCGGCCTTCAATGATCTGGCCGTTCAGCATCAGGGGTTACCTCCGGAGGTTGGGGCGGCGGTCGTTTCGGCCGGGGCGGCGTATACCAGCAGCGTGATGGTGCTGTCATACAGCACGCGCTCACCGGCACGCGGCGACTGCGAGATGACGGTGTCCACCTGAGCGGGGTCAGCGGCGGGGTATTCGATGATTTCGATGTGGTCAAAACCGGCGTCCTGTGCCAATAGCAGCGCGGCGGAACGTTTTTCGCCCTCCATGAGCGGCACGGTGATGCTGCCGGAAACGGTGACCTGAATGATCTCGCCGCTGGCCAGCATGCTGCCGGCTTCGGGCGACTGCGTCAGCACGGTGCCATAGGACAGCTCTGACGGCTCCATGCGGGTGACCAGAACGGTAAAGCCGTATTTCTGGGCCGCGGTGCGGGCGGCACTCAGCGTGCTGCCTTTAAGGGTGGGCACGCCCTGCAGCGCCGGGCCGGTGCTGACCGTGATGACCAGCACATCACCGCGCTTCATCTGATAGCCGTAGGCACGGCTTTGCAGAATGACGACGCCGGCAGGGGTGGTGTCGTCGCTTTGCCGCAGTACCTCGATGACAAGGCCTTTCTCATCACCGATGCGCAGGGCCGTCGCTTCGGTTTCGCCCACCAGATAAGGGGCTTCCACCGTGCTGACAATGCTGCGGGTCAGCAGGATGGCGGCGGCGGTCAGGGCGGAAAGCAGCACGACGGACAGAATCAATACCGGCAGATGCCGTACGAAACGCTTTTTGTGCACGGGCGCGGGCGTTGGAGTGGTCACAAGAATGGGCTGCTGAATGCCGGAGGTCGTAAAGGTGCCCGTTCCCATGGGAACGGCTACCGGCGGCACAGAGGGAGATTCCAGGGCTGATTTGATGGCGCGCGCCATGGAGGCGGCGTCGGGATAGCGGTCGTTGGGGGCTTTGGCCAGCGCGCGCAGCACCACGGCTTCCATGGCGGGAGAGACGGGATGCTTGGGCGTGGAAAGCCTGCGCGGCTCGGCGCTGATGTGCTGCATGGCGATGCTGACCGCCGTATCGCCCTCAAAGGGCACATGGCCGGTGAGCATCTCATACATGACCACACCCACGCTGTACAGGTCGCTGGCGGCATTGACTTCCTCGCCCTTGGCCTGCTCCGGCGAAAAATAGTGCACGGAGCCCAGCACGGCATCATCCTTGGTCAGCGTATCGCTGCCGGCCACCCGGGCAATGCCAAAATCCGCCACCTTGATCATGCCGTCCGGGCTGACCAGAATGTTTTGCGGCTTGATGTCCCGGTGGATGATGCCGTTGTTGTGGGCATGCTGCAGCGCCGAAAGGATGCGGATGGCCACCTGCGCGGCGGTATCTGCGGGCAGGGTGGTACGCTCGGTAATGATCTCCTTCAGCGTACGTCCTTCCACATATTCCATCACCAGAAAGCGGCGGCCGTCCTCATTGCCGACGTCCAGCAGGTTCACAATGTTGTGATGCCTCATTTTGCCGGCGGCCAGGGCCTCTCTTTCAAATCGGGCCAGAAATTCTTTATCGCCTGTCAGCTCGGGCTTGAGCAGCTTGACCGCCACCTGATGACCGGTGTTTCGGTCCAGCGCGCGGTATACAAGCGACATGCCGCCCTTGCCGACAAACTCCTGCAGCTCATAGCGACCGGCAAACAGATGGCCGATCAAGACCTCGCTCATGCGTTGACCTCCAGGATCAGCACACTGACGTTGTCACGGCCGCCGGCTTCCAGCGCCATGGTGATCAGCTTTTCGGCGCATTCCTCACCGCGGTTTTCGCGCATGATATCGGCAATTTCGTCATCGTCGATCATATCGTTGAGGCCGTCGGAGCACAGCAGCCACACATCGCCCTGGCACTTGAGTACCTTCTGTACGGCGGGGGTGACTTCCTCCTCGGTGCCCACGGCCTGCGTGATCACATGGCGATAGGGATGGGTCTTGGCCTGCTCGGGCGTCAGCGCGCCGCTGCGGATCAGATCACCCACCAGGGATTGATCCTCGGTCATGCGCATCAGCTTGCCGGTGCGCAGCAGATAGGCACGGCTGTCGCCCACCTGCGCCACATACACATGCTCGGCACCCTCCCACAGGGCGGTCATGGTGGTGCCCATGCCGCTGAGGGCCTCGTTATTCAGCTGCTTCTGGTACACGGCTGTGTTGGCGGCCTGTACGGCGGCCGTCAATGCGGGGGAGGAGGGCTCCAGCCCCTGCAGGCTGCTTTCCATCACCTCGTTGGCCAGGGCGCTGGCGACCTCACCAGCGTTGTGACCGCCCATGCCGTCGGAGAGCACATAAAGCTTGATATCGTCGTTAATGAGTACGGCGTCCTCGTTGAGGTCGCGGATCAGTCCGGCATCGGTTTTGAAGGCGGATTTCATGTTGTTTGTTCCTCCCGGTCGTTCAGATAATGTCTGCGAAGCTGCCCGCAGGCTCCGTCGATGTCGTCGCCCATTTCACGGCGGCGGGTCACGGAGATGTGGCGGTTTTCCAGTTCGCCCATAAACGCGCGGATGGCTTTCTCATCGGCGCCGCGCAGCGCCTTTTCTTCTACGGAGTTGAGGGGGATCACGTTGACATGGCACTGCATGCCGCGCAGGCGGGACGCCAGCTCATCGGCATGGCAGGGCAGCGAGTTCAGTTTGTCCACCAGCGCGTATTCAAAGATGACACGCCGTCCGGTCTTTTCGATGTAATAGCGGCAGGCATCCAGCACCTCGTCCAGGGCGTAGGTGTTGGCAATGGGCATCAGCTGACGGCGGATGGCATCGTTGGGCGCGTGTAGCGACAGCGTCAGCGTCACCGGCAGCCCTTCCTCGGCAAAGCGCCGCATGCGCGGCACCAGACCGCAGGTGCTCAGCGAAATGTGCCTCAGGCCGATGTTCAGTCCCTCGTCATGGCTGACCATGCGCAGAAAACGCACCGTGTCATCGTAATTGTCCAGCGGCTCGCCGCTGCCCATCAGGACGATGTTGGAAACGTGATCGCCGTCGATGAGGTGGTTGGCGCAGTGCACCTGCCCCAGCATTTCCGCGGCGGAAAGGTTGCGCACACAGCCGTTCAGGGTACTGGCACAAAAGGCACAGCCCATGCGGCAGCCCACCTGCGTGGACAGGCACAGCGTATAGCCGTGGTGATAATGCATCAGCACGCCCTCCACGCAGTTGCCGTCCTATAGCGCGTACAGCAGCTTGCGGGTGCCGTCCAGCTGCGATACCTTTTCGGTCAGCAGCGATACCGGCTGCGCCGTATAGCTTTCCTTCAGGGTCTGCCTCATGGCGGCGGGCAGATTGGTCATTTCGTCAAAATCTTTTCCCTTGTGCAGCCAGGAAAAAATCTGTTTGGCCCGGAAGGCGGGGTAGGCGGACAATTCCGCCTTCAGCTCCTCCGGGGTCAAAGCCAATAGTGATTTCTTCTCCATGGCTCAGCGGCTTTTTCTCATGCGGGCTACAAAGAAGCCTTCCACATGGTCTCGGTGCGGCAGCAGCTGCAGACCGCAGGGGCCGGCCATGGCACGAAGTTGCTCAGGCACAGTTTCGGGCAGCGCTTCCACGGTGAATTCGGGGTGACGCTGCAAAAAGTCGGCGATCTGCCGCTCGTTTTCATCCTTCAGGATGGAACAGGTGGAGTACACCATCACGCCGCCGGGACGCACGTATTCACAGCAGGTATCCAGCAGCTTCTTCTGCGTTTCGGTCAATTCCCGGATCGAATCGGCGGTGGGACGGTACTTGACATCGGGCTTGTCATCCATCACGCCCAGACCGGAGCAGGGCGCGTCCAGCAGCACAGCGTCCATGGTAGCCGCCATATCGCTGCGCAGATGGGAGGCGTCACGGGCGGCGACACGCACATTGTCCAGCCGCAGGCGGCGCACCGTGCCGCGGATCAGTTCCGCGCGGTGATCGTGCAGATCCCAGGCATACACGCGGCCGGCACCGCCCATGCGCTCCGCCAGATAGGCGGTCTTGCCGCCGGGAGCGGCGCAGGCGTCCAGAATCTGCATGCCGGGACGGGCACCGACGGCTTCCGCCGCCAGCATGCTGCCTTCTCCCTGAATGGAGAAAAGTCCGGCTGCAAAGTCGCTGTCGCGGGCGATCTGCATGGCGCCGTATACATAGACCGCGCCTGGCATCACGCCCTTTTCGGTCTCCCACACTTTTTTGGCCAGCTGCGCCTCAAATTCCTTTTCCTTGCCATAGGTGGGGCGGATGGTGATGCTGTGGCGCTCGGTGCGGAAGGATGCGATCCGGGTGGCTTCTTCCACACCGTAATCGTTGATCAGCTGTTCCGCCAGCCATTCGGGCAGCGAATAGAGCACATGCAGCGCGTGAGCGCCCTCGCTGGGATCGGGCCACTTGATTTCTTCCTTGCCGGACGCCAGCTTGCGCAGCACGGCGTTGACCATGCCGGTGGCGTAATCCAGACGCAGCGCGCGGGTCAGATTGACAGCCTCGTTGACGGCAGCGCTGTCCGGTACACGGTCGTGCAGCAGGATCTGGCAGGCCGCGGTGCGCAGAATGGCGCGTACCTTGGGCTCCAACGCCTCGGGATCGGTCAGAAAACCGCCCAAGGCAAAATCAAGGTAATACAGGTTTTCCAGCGTGCGGTACACAATGCTGGCGCACAGACGGCGGTCCAGCTGATTGAGGTTGACGGAGGAAAGCTTTTCATCCAGCGACAGAGCGGCGTAGGAATCCTTTTCCATCACGTCACACAGCACATTGACTGCCACCAGACGGGGATTGGCACCGGAGGGAGCGGCCTGTTCCGGCTTTGCGGCGGGATGAGGCATGCCCATCGGACGAGGGACGGGTCTGTCCCCGGCAGGACGATTGCTGTCCTTGCGGAAAGCGGGTCTGTCCCCGGCGGGACGATTGCCGTCCTTGCGGAAAGCAGGCTTGCCGCCGGCGGGCTTTGCGCCCATCGGCTTCGCGCCGTCGCGGCGCGGGGGTTTATTTTCCATGGTTTTCCTCCGTCATCAGGCTCACGCCTGTTTCGATCTTGTGTCCGCGAAGATAATCCGCGGCGTTGAGGGGTTTTCCACCGGGCAGCTGTACGCGCATCAGGTTGAGCGCGCCCTCCCCGGCTTTGACCCAAAGTCCCTTTTTGACATCGCTGACCACAACGGTGCCGGGCAGTTCGTGGCCTTCCCAGTTTCTTGCTTCAGCGGCAAGCACCTTCATTTGTCCTACCGTGGTGCCTGGCCAGGGGCTGAGGCCGCGTACACGGTGCGCCAGCACTTCAGCGGACATGCTGAAATCCAGCGGGCTCATGTCCTTTTTCAGCATAGGGTAATAGCTGGCGGCGGCTTCCTCCTGCCTGACGCGGGGACAGGTGCCGTTTTCAATGGCTTTGATCGTTTTGATCAGCAGCTGCGCGCCCATCTCCGCCAGTCTTTCCGTCAGGCTCTGTACGGTGTCCTCGGGGCCGATGGGGGTGGCTTCCATCATCAGGATATCGCCCGTGTCCAGCCCCTTATCGGTCAGCATGGTGGTCACGCCCGTTTCTTTTTCGCCGTTGATCAGCACCCAGTTGATGGGGGCGCTGCCGCGGTATTTGGGCAGCAGTGAGGCATGCACATTGACCGTGCCGAGGCGGGGAATATCCAGCACCTCCTGCGACAGGATGTGGCCGAAGGCAGCGGTCACGCACAGGTCAGGCGCAAGCGCCTTGAGGGGCTCCACGCCGTCCACACGGGTCTTGAGCGGCTGATAGACGGGAATGCTGTGCTTCAGCGCCTCTTCCTTCACGGGGCAGAAGGTGATCTTTTTGCCGCGGCCGCTGGGCTTGTCGGGCTGACAGAAAACGCCCACGACTTCATAGCCGTTGTCGATCAGCGCCTTGAGCGAAGGCACACCATAATCGGGGGTGCCCATAAACACCACGCGCATTATTCCTCGTCCTCCGTCATCTCATGGTCTTCCACATCGATGTACAGCTTGCCGTCCAGATGATCGATCTCATGGCACAGGGCGCGGGCCAGAAGGCCTTCGCCGGTCAGTTCAAAAAAGTTGCCCTTGCGGTCCTGCGCGCGCACCGTCACCTTGTTGGGGCGCACGACCCAGCCGCGGCGGCCGGGCTTGGAAAGGCAGCCCTCGGCGCCGGCCTGTTCGCCCTCCACGGAAAGGATCTCGGGGTTGATCAGCTCGATCAGACCGTGATCATCCTGCACATCGATCACCACCACACGGCGCAGAATGCCGATCTGCGGACCGGCCAGCCCCACGCCGTCAGCGTCATACATGGTGTCGGCCATGTCACGCAGCAAAAGGTGCAGGCGCAGGTTGAATTTTTCCACGGGGTGGGATACCTTGCGCAGGGTTTCATCCCCGAAAAGTACGATGTCGCGAACAGCCATTGCTTGTTTGTCTCCTTTGTTTTAGGCCATGGAGGCCGGGTTGATCTCAAGCAGCACATCGCAGGGCCATTCCCGGGCTGCCAGATCCTGCAAAAAGTTCAGTACCTGACGGCTGTCGGGATGCTCCAGCAGCTTGATCAGTACCTGCGCGCGGTTGCGGCCGCGCAAAAGCTTCAGTGGCGCGTCATCCCGTCTTAAAAACAGAATGCGGCGGCGCATCTGCGGATGCTCTTTCAGATAGTTTTCAATCAGCTCCAGCAGCTGAGCGCTGACATGCTCTGCCACCGTTTCATCGGGCGCCGAAACCAGCAGCCGCGTCAGCATGGTGAAGGGCGGGTACAGGTCACGGCGGCGACGGTCAAACTCCGTGCGGTAAAAGGCCAGATAATCCTGTGCTGCGGCGGCACGGATAGCGTAATGCTCCGGCTTGTAGGTCTGAATGACCACCTCGCCCGGTTTATCGGCACGCCCCGCCCGACCCGCAAACTGACACAGCAGCTGAAAGGTGCGTTCGGGCGCGCGGTAATCGGGCATGTGCAGTGTCGTATCGGCCAGTATGGCGCCCACCAGCGTCACCTCGGGAAAGTCCAGCCCCTTGGCGATCATCTGCGTGCCGATCAGCACCTGCGCGCGGCGGGCACGGAATTCGCTCAAAATCTTTTGATGCCCTTCCTTGCCCGCGGTGGTATCGATGTCCATACGCAGAATGCCCGCGTTGGGGTACCGTTTGCGCATTTCGGCTTCCACCCGCTGTGTGCCGATGCCGCAGGGCTTGATGAAGGGGCTGCCGCAGTGCGGGCAGGTTTCGGGCAGCGGTTTGGATGCGCCGCACCAGTGACAGTGCAGATGGCGGTCATACTCATGATAGGTCATGCTCACATCGCAGTCATTGCACTGGATCGTCTCCCCGCAGGCGCGGCAGGTGACGCACTGGGCGTAGCCGCGGCGGTTGATAAACAGCATCATCTGCTGCCCGGAGGCAATGCAGCGGTCCATCCTCTCCGCCAGCGCGGCGGAAAAAATGGTCTTGTTGCCCAGCCGCAGCTCCTCACGCATATCGGTCACGGTCACGGCGGGCAGCGGACGGTCATGTACGCGGTGCTTCATGGTCAAAAGCATATAGTCACCGCGTTCCATCCGCGCGTAGGACAAAATGGAGGGGGTAGCGGAAGCCAGTACCGGTACGGCGCCCTCCGTACGGCAGCGCTTGAGGGCGATCTACCGGGCGTCATACTGGGGGAAATGTTCGCTGAGATAGCTCTGCTCATGCTCCTCGTCCACAATGACGAGCCCCAGATGATCGACGGGGGCAAACACCGCCGAGCGCGCGCCGATGACCACGCGGGCCAGACCGCGGCGGATGCGCCGCCACTCGTCAAAGCGTTCTCCGGCGGAAAGGCGGCTGTGCAGCACCGCGGCAACATCGCCGAAACGCTCACGGAACCACGTCACCATCTGCGGTGTCAATACGATCTCGGGCACCAGCACGATCGCGCCTTTTCCCAGGCGCAGGCACTCTCGCACAGCGCGGATGAATACCTCGCTTTTGCCGCTGCCGGTCACGCCGTGCAGCAAAAACGCGCCCTTTCCCGCACGCACGGCCGGCAGAAGCTCCTACAGGACCTCCTGCTGCTCGGGCGTCAGAGTGGGATCGGGCGCGGCATGAAGCGTATCGGGGTAAGGGGAACGAAGAATTTCCTGTTCAATGAGCTTCGCGTATCCGCGCCCGCACAGGTCGTTGACCCCGCCGCGGGCATCCTTTACAAGGACATTCAGTTCGGCAATCGTATGCGGCTGTCCGTCCGAGAGCAGCTCCAGCAGAAGCCGCCTCTTGCGGGCGTTGCGGCAGGCGTCCATGGCGTCCTGCAATGCCGTTCCTGCAATGGTCAGCACGGCGGCGGTTTCGGTCTTGACCCTGATCCGCTCTCCGCGCATTTCGGCGGGCAGCATCAGCCGCAGCGCTTCGGCCATGGTGCAGTGCGTTTCATCGGCAATGTCAGCTGCCAGCGTGATCAGTTGCGGCAGCAGCGCCGGATAATCCTCCAAAGGGGCAATGATCTCTTTGATCTTAAGCGGCGGCAGATCACATGTATCCGACAGGGAGAGCACAAACCCTTCCTTGGTCAGCCGCCCGAAGGGCACCTTCACGCGGGTGCCGGGGCACAGGCGCATGCCGTCTGGCACACGGTAGCTGAAAACACGGTCCACCGCTTCACTGGCAATGTCCACAATGACCTGTGCGTACATCAGCGAAGCTCCAGCACCTTGTCCAGGATGCGGTCGGCCAGCTCGGTCTTCTTCATCATGGGCAGGTCGCATACGCCGTCCGCTGTGCACAGGGAGGCAATGTTGGTCTCTACATCAAAGCCGGCGCCGGCTTTGGAAACATCATTGGCCACGATCAGGTCCAGGTGTTTGCTTTGCAGCTTCCGGGCGGCGTTTTCCATCAGGTTTTCGGTTTCGGCGGCAAAGCCCACCAGCGTCTGACCGGTCTGCTTCTGTTCGCCGACGGCCTTCGCCACATCGGGTGTGGGCACCAGATGCAGTTCAAGCGTGGCGTCCCCCTGCTTTTTCAGCTTCTGGGGCGCCACCTCGGCGGCTTTATAATCCGCCGGAGCGGCGGACTGAATGATCACATCCTGCTGCGGGCACAAGGCCAGCATGGTATCCAGCAGCTCTTCCGTCGTCTGCACCGGCACGGCTTTGACGCCCGCGGGCACGGGGATCGCGACAGGACCGGTCACCAGCGTCACCTCTGCACCGCGGGCGGCGGCGGCGGCGGCCACGGCATAGCCCATTTTTCCGCTGGAACGGTTGGTGATAAAGCGCACGGGATCGATGGGCTCGCGGGTGGGTCCGGCAGTTACCAGCACACGCAGCCCCTGATAATCCTGCTTTTGCTCCAGCAGCCCCAGCACAGCGGCGCAGATGTCCGCGGGTTCGCTCATGCGGCCCATGCCGCTGTCGCCGCAGGCCAGATGCCCGCCCTCGGGCCCCACAGTATGCACACCGCGGGACAAAAGGGTCTGCAGGTTCTGCTGCGTGGCGGGGGCTTCCCACATGCCGGTGTTCATCGCCGGGGCGATCAGGATGGGGGCCTTGGTGGCCAGTACCGTGGTGGAAAGCATATCGTCCGCGATTCCGGCGGCCATTTTGGCCATGATGTTGGCGGTAGCCGGTGCCACGACAAACACATTCGCCAGCTGTGCCAGCGAAATGTGCATCACGTCCCACTTTTCGGGACGGTCAAATGTGTCGGTCACGCAGGGGTTGCCGGAGAGCGTTTCAAAGGTCTGGGGTGCCACCAGCTTGCAGGCGGAAGCGGTCATGATCACATGGACGCTGCAGCCCGCTTTGCGCAGGCGGGAGACCAGCTCGCAGCTTTTGTAGGCCGCGATGCCGCCCGTGACCCCCAGAACGATATTCTTTCCTGCCGGAGTGCTCATTTTGCTTACTGATCCTCGTCTTCCATGTTGCGGCGATAGGTCAGAAGGCCGCGGTTGATCTCTTCAATGGCAATGCTGACGGGTTTGAGCTCGGGAGCATTGATGAGGGGCTGGGCGCCGGCAACGATCTGACGGCCGCGCTTGGCGGATTCGATGACCAGCGTGTAGCGGCTGTCCACCTTCTGGGAAAGTTCAACGATACCGGGCTGATTGACAGACATGGTTTTATTCCTCCTGATTATTCTTCATCTACAACGGGAAAATAGCGCGTGCTGCGCAGCTTTTCCGCTTCCACAATGGTTTTGAGGCGGCTGAAGGCCTCATCCACCTTGTCGTTGACGACCAGATACTGATATTTGTCCTTGAGGGCCACTTCACCGCGGGCATTGCGGAGACGGCGCTCAACATCCTCCGGCTTTTCGGTGCCGCGTCCTTCCAGACGGCGGCGCAGCTCGGCAAAGCTCGGGGGCAGAATGAACACGGATACGCATTCGGGCATGGCGGCCATCACCTGCAGCGCGCCCTGCGCGTCGATGTCCAGCATGACGCTGTTGCCATTTTCCAGCTGCTTCAGAACGGGCTCGCGCGGGGTGCCGTAAAAGTGCCCGTGTACCTCGGCATGCTCCAGAAAACCATCCTTGTTCAGCATTTCGCGGAAGGCTTCTTCGGTCACAAAGTAGTAATCCTTGCCATCCACCTCACCGGGACGCGGCGTACGGGTGGTATAGCTGACGGAAAAGTGCATATCGCCGTCATCCTGCAGCAGGCGGGAATACAAGGTGCCTTTGCCGGCGCCCGAGGGGCCGGAGAGAACGAGCAGCATGCCTTTTTTATTGATAAGCATGAAAGTTGGTCCTTTCGAAGATTCGATTATTCCACGTTCTGGATCTGCTCACGCAGCTTTTCGATCTCGGATTTGGCCTCCACCACCAGGGCGGCGATCTCACTGTCCATGGCTTTGGAGCCCATGGTGTTGACCTCGCGGTTCATTTCCTGCACGAGGAAATTGAGTTTGCTGCCGCATTCGGCTTCACCGTCAAACAGAATACGCGCCTGACGGATGTGGCTGTCCAAACGGGCCAGTTCCTCATCAATGGCGGCGTGATCGGCAAACAGCGCTACCTCCTGTGCAATGCGCACAGGGTCTGCACCGTCGGCCCCCAGTTCCTTCATGCGCTGCAGAAGGCGGTCGCGGTATTGCCGCGGCACCTCCGGGGCCCGCTGTGCAATGCGCTCGCGCAGACCTTCCAGCAGCCCCAGATGCAATTCCAGATCCTGCTTCATGGCGGCGCCTTCCCGCAGGCGCATTTCATCCAGCTGCCGCAGCGCCAGCGCCGTTACATCGGTCAGCAGCGCACTGACGGCCTGCTGATCCTCCTCGCATTCGGATACGGTCAGCACATCGGGCAGGGCGGCGTACTGTGATACAGTCACTTTGTTTTCGGCACCGGTCGCCTGCGCCAGCGCCGCAAAAGCGTCACGGTAGGCGGCAGCCAGAGCCGTATCCACCTGAACCCGGCGGGCATCCGCACGGCTGTTGCGGTAGGTGACAAAAACATCAAAATGTCCGCGCTTGGTGCTCTCGCCGATCTGCCGCTTCAGGGCATCCTCGGCAAAGCCCAGATGCCGCGGCAGGCGCAGCGAAAGATCAAGAAAGCGATGGTTGACCGATTTCATTTCCACCGTCATCTCACGTCCGTCGCGTTCCAGCTGAACGCGTCCGTAACCGGTCATGCTACGCATTAAAAGCACCTTCCTTTACATCATAACATTATAGCATATCCGCGGCGCAACTGCAAAGCAAAAGCGCAAAAATGTGTTAACTCTCAGGCAAAAAAGAGCGCAGCAGTTTTTTGCCTGTTCCGGTGGCAAAATAGCGGCTTTCAAACGCAAGGGCGGCTTTCTCATCAAGCCCGTGCGAGACGCAGTTGACCAGATAATCGGCCTCGATCAGAATGCGAAAATCGATGCCGTCGATCAGCTCGGGGCTGTGATGATGCCCCACCAGATAGACGACCCGTTCCTGAACCGAAGCCGGCAGGTCGGTGTCGGCCAAAAACTCTTTCGCCAGCATGCTTCCCAGCTGCTCCTGCCGGTCAAAGGGCGAGCAGCCCAGCTCCGCCCGCAAAAACGGACAGGCAATGTCGTGCAGGATGGCGGCCGTTTCCACCGTCAGAAGCGTGGTGTCATCCAGGTCCTCGAGGCAGCCGATGGTGCGGGCAAAGCCCCACACGCGCATCAGATGCTCAATGTCCCTTTGACACCCCTTGCTGTACACAATCATCTTTTCCAGGATCTGTGCGGAGGTCATTCGTTTTTGCCCTCCTGCCACAGGTGGATGCCCTCTTCCAGCCGGCGCAGACCATCCTCGATCTGCGAGCGGGGATAGGCGGTATTCATGCGCAGAAAGCCCTCTCCGCCGCGTCCGTAATGGCTGCCGGCGTTGAGGATGAGCCCCGTTTTTTCACGGATGAAATCGGCCAGCGCTTCATCATCGCTTGTGATGCTGCGGCAGTCAAACCACAGCAGATAGGTGGCTTCGCTGTCGATCACATGCAGCTGCGGCAGCTTTTCGGCGGCAAAGGCACGGATAACACGTATGTTTTCCGCCACATATTCACGCATCGCGTCCACCCACGGCGCGCCTCCGCTATAGGCAGCCAGCACGGCGTCCACGGCAAAGGCATTCGGTTCGCCGCATTCGCCGGTGTTGATCTCGCGCCACAGGCGGTGCCGCAGCACGGGGTTTTCGGCATAGGCGGCGCTGGTCTGCAGTCCGGCCAGACTGAAGGTCTTGGTGGGGGACAGGCAGATGACGCTGTTCATGCGGCATTCCTCGTTGACCGAGGCAAAGGGAACATAGTTTTTGCCCGGAAGTGTGATGTCGCAGTGGATCTCATCCGACAGTACGACCACATGATGGACCGCGCACAGATGCCCGATGCGGGCCAGCGTTTCCCTGTCCCAGATCTTGCCCACCGGGTTGTGGGGGTTGCACAAAATCATCAGGCTGCTCTGCGGGTCGCTGAGTGCATTTTCCAGCGCGGCAAAGTCAATGTCAAATACACCGTTTTTTTCGGTCAGCGGCACCTGCAGCGGACGGCGTCCGTTGTTGACGATGCTGTTGAAAAAAATGTTGTACACGGGGGTGAGCAGCACCACGTTTTCGTTGGGGGTGGTCAGCTTGCGTACCGCCGCCGAGATGGTGGGAACCACACCGGTGGAAAAGATCAGCTTGTCCGGCTGCATGTCAAACCCGTGCCGCTCGGCAAACCAGCGGCAGTAGGCGTCGTTCCAGCTTTTCGGCAGACCGGTGTAGCCAAAGAGCCCCTGTTCCAATCTTTTCTGCAGTGCCTCCATGATGACCGGCGCGGTCTTGAAATCCATGTCGGCAGTGGAAAGAGGCAGTTCATTTTCGCCCACATCCCATTTGTCGCTGTAGGCGGGGCGGCGGTCGGTAACGGTATCAAAATCAAACATCATGCTTTACTTCCCTTCCAGACTGAGAAAACGGCGGGCGGCTTCGCTTTGCGGATGCGTAAAGAATTCCGACGGAGGTGCCTCCTCGGCGATCTCTCCCTCGTGCATCAGCACCGTGCGGGTGGAAACATTGCGGGCAAAGTTCATTTCGTGGGTGACCACCATCATGGTCATGCCGCCTTCCGCCAGCGAACGCATGACGGACAGCACCTCGCCCACCAGCTGCGGGTCGAGTGCCGAGGTAGGCTCGTCAAAAAAGATGATGCGCGGATTGGCGGCCATGGCCCGGGCAATGGCCACGCGCTGCTGCTGTCCGCCCGAAAGCTCATGCGGATAGGAATCGCGCTTTTCCGCCATGCCCACACGGCGCAGCATTTCCATGCCGATGTCCTCAGCTTCAGCTTTTTTCATGCCATGTCCGGCGATGAGACCTTCCGTCACGTTTTTGAGCGCCGTTTTGTTGATGAAAAGGTTGTAATCCTGAAAAACAAAGCCCGTTTTTTTGCGCAGTGCGGCGATCTGGCTTTTCGGCGCGGCGTGCAGGTCGTATTGCGTGCCGTCAAAGAGCATATCGCCCTTGTCGGCTCTTTCCAGAAAGTTGAGGCAGCGCAGCAGTGTGGTCTTGCCGCTGCCGCTGCGTCCCAGAATCGTGATGACATCGCCGGAATTCACCTTGAGGGACACATCCTTCAGCACAGCCAAATCGTCAAAGGACTTTTGAATGTGGTTGATCTCAAGCAGCACGGGGGCCCCTCCTCTCCAGCTTCTTTTCACAAATGCGCTGCAGCCGCGTCAGCACCGTACAGAAGAGCAGGTACAGCACGCCCACCTCGCAATAGAGCACAAAGGGTTCATAGGTGCGGGCGGCGATACGCTGCGCCGCCAGGAACATTTCGGTCACCGTGATGTTGGCCGCCAGACTGGTATCCTTGACCAGACCGATCAGCGTGTTGGAAAGCGGCGGGAAGGCGGTGCGCAGCGCCTGCGGCAAAATCAGGCGGAACATGACGGCGGTATAGCTCATGCCGGCGCAAAGTCCCGCTTCCATCTGCCCCTTGGGCACCGCTTCAATGGCGGCGCGCATGGTCTCGGAGGCATAGGCGCCGGTGTTGAGCGAGAACACGATCAGCGCAGAGGGGATGGCGTCCAGGATCAGCCCCACCTTGGGCAGACCGTAAAAGACGATGTACAGCTGCACCAGCATGGGCGTGCCGCGAAAGATCCACACATAAAAGCGGGCCAGACTGCGCAGCCCCTTGACATGGGCGACCTGCACCATCGCTGTCATCAGGGCGATGATCAGACCGAAAATAAAGGAGATCACCGTCAGCGGGATGGTTACCTACAATCCCGGGATCAGGATCTGGCTGAAGGACGTGGTCAGCAGCTGCCATACACGTTCTGCACGGGTCATAGCGTTGCCCCTTTCTTGTTTTTCTTAAAAATGAGTACAAAAAATACGGCAGAAGGGTTTCCCTTCCGCCGCATAGTGTACCATAAAATCAGTTTTCCGTAAAGTCTCCACCGAAATAACGGATGGACAGCTCAGACAGGGTACCGTCCAGGCGCAGTTCTTCGATGGCCTGGTTGACGGCCTCGATGAAGCGCTCATTGCCCTTGGGGGCGGGCACAACAGAGGAGGAAGCGGTCTCGGTGCGGGCGGCGACACGCACGCTGACTTCAGGATGCTTGGCCATGAAATCGGCAAAGGCGGTCTCGGCGTTGAGGCTGCAGTCGGCACGGCCGGTAGCGATCAGCTCAAAGGTCTGGGCGTCGCCGGTCACGGGGACGATGGTGCAGCCGAGGGATTCGGCCATCATGCCCCAGGTGCTGGTGGCGTTCTGGGCGGCACGCTTGCCGTTCAGGTCGTCAAAGCTGTTGATGTCGGTGTTGCTGCCGCTGACCAGCAGGGCACCGTGGATGTAGGTATAGGGGATGGAGAAGTCATAGACCAGCTCGCGCTCGGCGGTGCGCTCCACCTCGTTGATGACGGTGTCGCAGCGGCCGGAGCTCATACCGGCAATGATGGAGGCCCAGTCAGCCACATAGTATTCAATGCCCACGCCCAGCTTTGCGGCGATGGCAGCGGCCACTTCCACATCGAAGCCGACCAGCTTGCCGCTCTCGTCATAATAGCTGTTGGGGGAGTAGGTGCCTTCGGTACCGACAATGATGTAGCCGCGGGTACGGATGGTGTCCAGCAGGTCTTCCGCCAGAGCGGAGACAGCGGTCAGGCTCAGCATCAGAGCCAGCAGCAGACAAAGCAATTTTTTCATTTTTTCATCTTCCTTTCTGAATTGGTGCAAAAAGGATTATAACATTTTTGATGATTATGTACAAGTTTTTCCTTGGTTCTTGCTTGAAAAAAGGGTTACAGCGCCTTGACGGCCGCGAGCAGCGTCTCAAAGTTTTCATCCGTTGTCGCCCAGCTGGTGCAGATGCGGGTGATCTGACCGCCTTCGGCCGTCTCGCCCCACTCCTCCAGCACAAACTGCTCGCTCAGCTTGGCCTTCTGCTCGGGGGTCAGGATGACAAACTGCTGATTGGTGGGCGATTCAAACCACAGCGGAATGCCCTTTTCCTTCACGGTCTGCTGCAAGCGCATGGCCTTGCGTACCGCCTCGGAGCAGATGCGGCTGTACAGGTCATCGGTAAACAGCTCATCAAACTGAATGCCCAGCAGACGGCCCTTGGCCAGCATACCGCCGCGCTGCTTGAGACTGTAGCGGAAATCCTTGCCCAGCACTGGGTTGGTGATGACCACCGCCTCGCCAAACAGCGCGCCGCACTTGGTGCCGCCGATGTAGAACACATCGCACAGGCGGGCCAGGTCGGGCAGCGTCACGTCACCGGTCTCCAGCGCGTAGCCCAGACGGGCGCCGTCCACAAACAGCGGCAGTCCCAGTGCATGGCAGGTGCTGCTCAGCGCGGTCAGCTCTTCCAGAGAATACAGTGTGCCCACCTCGGTGGGATGGGAGATATAGACCATGCCGGGCTGCACGGTGTGCTCAAAGCTGCCGGAGGCATAATGCGCTTCCACGGCTTCACGCACCGCCGCGGCGCTGATCTTGCCGTTTTCGCTTTTGAGCGCCAGTGCCTTGTGACCGGTGCTTTCGATAGCGCCTGTCTCATGCACATTGATGTGGCCGCTGTCGGCGCACAGCACGCCCTGATAGGGCTTGAGGGCGGCGGCGATGACCGTCATGTTGGTCTGGGTGCCGCCCACCAGAAAATGTACCTGCGCGTCGGGCGCCTGGCAGGCGATTTTGATCTTTTCACGGGCGGAATCGCAGATGGGATCCATGCCGTAGCCGCAGGTCTGGCTCAGGTTGGTGCTCATCAGGCGGCGCATGATATTCTCGTGGGCGCCTTCGGTGTAATCACATTCAAAATGAATCATAAACGTTCCTTTCTGCATACAAAGCTTGCCGGAGTGTATTCCATTATACCGTTTGCGGTGGCGAATTTCAACAGCAAATCCCGTTGCGGCGGCGAGGGTTTTGCTGATATAATGCCTTTGCGGAAAGGAGAGATCCCATGAAAAGATTTTTGACGGTTCTGTGCCTGCTGCTGATGCTGTCTGTTGCTACAGCAGGCGCGGAGGAACCCATTGCTTTTACGGTCGATCCATCGCGCCCCATGGTGGCGCTCACCTTTGACGACGGTCCCGGACCGTATCTGCCGGAACTGCTGGAGGTGCTTCAAACCCATCACGTCCACGCCACCTTTTTTGTGGTGGGCAAATACATTGCCAATCATCCCGAATACCTGCAGCTGATGCTGGACGCGGGTTGTGAGATCGGTGCCCACAGCTGGTCGCATGCCCGCTATACCGATATGGACTGCAATGAGGTGCAGTGGGATCTGGAACGCACCTGCAAAAAGATCGCCTCGGTCACAAACGGCTATCAGGCGGTGTGGATGCGTCCGCCCTACGGCTCCAAGAATGGTCAGACCACTCGCGGAGTGCGCTATGCCGGCATGATGGGCATCATGTGGACGCTGGATACCCGTGATTGGGAAAACCGCAGCGCCGAAAAGACCTGCGATAACATCCTGCGGCAGGTGGAGGACGGCGCGGTCATCCTCTGCCACGAAACGGTGCCCTCCACGGTGGAAGCGATGCGTATGGTCCTGCCGCAGCTCATCGAACAGGGCTATCAGGTGCTGAGTGTCAGCGAATTGTTTGCCTTCCAGCAGGATGGTGCGCAGGTGGGAAAAATTTATTCTTCCTTCACACGAAGAGCGGAATAAGGCTTCATTTGCTTCACTATTTGAACCGGAGTGCTCGGTTTTTCACATGTTTTTCATAAAAAACGGTTTTTTTGACCTGATATTCGGCTTGCAATCCATAATACGCAATGCTATAATATTCAAACAGGAAGCGGCTATACGCTTTGTTCCTTAGAATTTAGAAGGAGGATAATTACAATGGCTTTCAAGATCAGTGACGATTGCATCATGTGCGGCGCCTGCGCCGATCAGTGCCCCGTTGAGGCGATTTCCGAAGGCGATGGCAAGTACGTCATCGACGAGGAGAAGTGCATCTCCTGTGGCGCCTGCGCCGATCAGTGCCCCGTCAGCGCTCCCGCTGAGGCCTGAGATTCTCAGGGTAACCGCAAACACCCGGGTTGATCCCGGGTGTTTTTTTGTTGCCAATTGTACATATTTATGGTATTCTGTCTGCAAAAGGAGGCAAGAATATGGGTCTTTTCGGAAAAATGTTTCAAAAGAAAGCGTGCGTGCGCTGCGACCGTGAGCTGGGTCTGACCGGCTGGCGCAGTCTGGAGGATGGTTTTCTCTGCAAGGATTGCACAGCGATGCTTTCTCCCTTTTTTACCGGACGCAAGCGTTCCGATACCGCTTCCATTCTGGCGCAGCTGGATGCCCGTGAAAAAAACCTCGAAGTGGTCCGCAGCTTCCAGTGTGACGAGCAGTACGGAACGGGCTTCAATGCGTTGTGTGTTGACCGCCGTCAGGGATGGTTCCTCATCGGCAACGCCCGCAGCTGGCGCAACGATAATCCCGATGTGCTGAGCCTGGAATCCGTCCGGGAATGCCGTCTTTAGGTGCGTGAGAGCCGCAGCGAGCTGAAGCTGCGCGACAAGGACGGCCATATGGTGTCCTACGAGCCGCGCCGCTATGAATACCGCTATAACATCGAAGTTGAACTGACGGTGGATTTCCCGTGGTTTGACAACATGACTTTGAATCTGGGTTCCTCCGTTTCCGGCGATGACGCGGAGGAATACTGGAACGCTGTGAAGACCGGTACGGCTATTCAGCAAGCGCTGGGCTTTGAACCGGAGATGATGTCTCCGCCGCGTCCCTCCGATCCGCTGCCTCCGCCCCCGCCGATGCCGCATGACACGGTCGCCGCGCCGGTGCATACCGTGCAGCCGCATGCCCCGCACAGCATGGCGCCAAAGACCAGCATGCCCGTGGGCGCTGATGAGCCCGCTCCGCAGGAGATGGGTCCCAGGCATCATGTAACTGCCCCTGCTCCCGCCCCTGCGCCGGCTCCCGTGCAGAAAACGCATACCGTTTCAAACATGGGTCCGCAATCCCGCGCTCCCCAGAATACAGCGCCGCAGCCCGCACCGCAGGCGCCGCAGCCCCGCCCGGAAAACAGCGGCATTCAGGACAATAAAAAAGCCCCGCAGCGTCCCGCTTCCGGTCACCGGTTCGGGGATTGAACAGGCGATATATCAACAAAACAGGAAGACCGTTTGGCCTTCCTGTTTCTTTATTATTTGGCAATTTCGGCAATGTCCTTCTCCGTCAGCTCCAGCAGCTCCGCGATCATGAAGGCGGCGTGCCAGTGGTTGAGCGAGGGGGTGGATACCGCGTGTGCATCCGAGCCGAAGGTGAAGCGGCAGCCGCATTCCCTGGCCAGCGCAAACAGATGCAGCATGGGGTCGTTGTACAGGGCGGGCAGGTCATACACAAACTCGGTCAGCGGGTTAGCGGCGCGGTTGTGCCGCTTGAAGTTGGACATGTTGATCTCAATGGCAATGTTCTTTTCCTTTGCCGCGCAGAAGCACTCCCTGTACTGGTTGTCCGACAGCAGGGGAATCAGCTCCCGGTTGTCATAGGGACAGCACACCGCGGCAAACGGGTGCGCCATCACCGTGATGTAGCGGGAAACCGGGCTGGTTACCGCATCCATGAAAGCGTCAAACATAAATCGGGCGTGTGCCTTTTTATCGTCCCGCAATCCATCGGGAGTGGTCAGGTGCGTGTGGGAGTTGGGAAAAAGCACAAAATCAAACTGCGCGGCCGCTTCCTCTGTCAAGGCAGGGGCCCGGTGGGCGTAATCGTATTCCGTTTCGCAGCCAAACAAAACCTGAGGGGAATCTGCTTGCCTGCGGGCGGCGTCGATGATGGGCTTCAGCTGCATCACGTGGGCGACATCCTGAGGACGGTACCATTCATTGCCAAGCGGAAGAGCGCTGTCCCACAGATGGTCGGCAAAACCGATCTTTGTCAGCCCCAACTGACGGGCTTTTTCCATATAATTCTGAACGGTCGCTTCCGTATCCTTGCAGCAGGAAGACAGCGTGGTGTGAATGTGCAGGTCGTGAGAGATCTTCATTTTTACCGTTTCCTTTCATGCGCAAAAGGCTTGTGCCCATCATAGCAAAACCAAGGGATGCCGTCAAGAAAAACTCCGCGTTCAGCCCTTGAACAAAACAAAGAAGGCACTGCCGTCCTTCGGGCAGCAGTGCCTTTCGTATGGGGGTAAAACTCAGTTTTCGGCGCACAGAGTGCTGACAAGCTCCATGGCGGTGCGGGCAGTGATCTCTTCCGCCACAGCAGCATCATACACGCTGCTGTACAGGGCACGCTGCGCACTCAGCCAGGTATTGAAGGTGGCGGCGGCGGCACGGACAAGCGGCTTGCCTTCGCTGTCGGCATTCTTCCAAAGACCATCAAACAGCTTCGAGGCTTCACACTGCCACAGCCCGGCGCCAATGCTCCACACGCTGTAGCCGCTGCTCTGCACCATGGTCTTGCACAGTGTATCGGTGCTGACATGCCCATCGCACAGGGACACCTGATACACTTCACGGGCATCTTCACTTTCAAGCACGGTGATGCCGCAATCGGCGCTTGCGGTGCAAAGGGCAGAGGCATCCTTCAGCAGGTCGGGTCGTGCTTCGCTGCCGTGATGGATCAGCCAGCACAGATCGACCACCTTGTTTTCCCACAGACGGGCGATCTGATAAGCGGCCTTTTCGGGATGGTCGGGCATCATCTTCTCCAGCGCCGCGGCCATGTTTTCGGTCAGGACGGTAAAGGTCAGCTGTTCTTCCATAAGGGCAGTGGGGATCGTACCCTTCGCGGAGGTCCGCAGTTCGGTATAGAGCTGTTCGGCGGCTTCCTTCCAGAAGGCGGCGGCATATTCCCAGGCACTCGCTTCCACATCGGGAGCGGCGTTGGCGGGGATCATGACGCGTACGTTCTTTTGAATGGGGGAATGCGTACCGCAGAAATGCAGCTCATAGGTATAGCCTGCATCGCCGCATTCCACCAGCGTGCGCACACAGCTGTCCTCGCCGCTTACAGGCGGGGTGAACTCATCGTGGTCATCATCGAAAATTTCCCGGCCGACAGGGCTCTTGACGGTATTGGAGGTCACAGGGAAGGCAATGCCGTCCATGGTATAGACGGTCGCGAAGGCGGTGTTGTATATTTCGGTTCCGAGGTCCGCCTCAATGGTCGTGTAACGGTGCGGGGTGGTGTAGCTGTCCCCGGGCTGCATCATGGGGAAGGTGTCGAGGCAGCCGGATACCTGCGAATCATAGATATCGGCTGTGAGGAAAGCGGTGCTGCCGGTGTTGGTCAGCGTGATGTAATAGGTGATCTCTTCTCCGGGCTCATAGTAGCCGCGGCTGGGAAGGTTCATGACTTCCTTTTCCAGCAGAGCGGAAACCGTGCGCTCGGAAGGAATCAGAGGACACTCTACCTCGGCGGAACCGATGATGATGTTGTCCGGATCAAAATGACCTTCCACCAGCGCCGTGTTGAGCAGCTTCAGACCCATGGCCACATCCCACGGTGTGACGGTGTAGTCAAAGGTGCAGGAGAGCGTTTCACCGGGGGCCATCGGTCCCAGATCGGTCAGCGGGATCTGCCAGTTGTACAGGGAGTCGAAAACGACGGTCTGGTTGAAGTAGAAGGGGGTATCGTTTGTGGCGGTGATCAGGTAATGGATGACCTCATTTTCCGCAAAACCGTTGGGATCGTTGGGCAGATCGATGATGCTCTTGGTCACGGTGAGCATACCGGTATCGGGCAGAAGCGGCAGCTCCAGTACGGCAACGTTGGAATAGATAGGGTCGTCATCATTGTACGCGAATTCGCTATCATTCGGGTTTGCATATGCCAGGGAGCCAAACTCCTGCAGGGTACGATAAACGCTGCCCGAAGCGGCGTCATCAGCAGTGACTTCAAAATCGATCTCATACAGCAGATACTGACCGCCGTCAATGCAGTTGAAGCTGCCGGTACCCTCATTTTCAACATAGCTGATGTATCCAGGCCAGTCATCATGGGCATCCTTGAAAGCAAAGCCGTTGAAGCAGGCTTCCACGTTTCCGGTGTTGGTCAGCTTCCAGACGGAGTGCACAACGTCGCCCTGCTTTTGCGGCTGTGTGGCAGAGACCAGCTCCAGCCAGCAGCCGGGGTTGCGGTCGAATTCTTCCAGCGGGGGGAGGACACGGTTTTCCACAAGACCGCAGCGGTTGCATTCGCGCTGCTCCAGGCCTTCCTGGCCGACCTCGGCAGGGGTGACCACATGCCAGTCCCCCCAATCATGCCCAAGCGGGTCGGTGTACCAGTACTTGGTCTCATGGCAGACCTCACAGGTGGCTTTTTCCATTCCGTGCTCGGTACAGGTGGCAGGGTACTCCTCCGAACGGGGACCCCAGTCGTGTTTGCTGTGTGTAGGTGCCACCGCGGCAAATGCCGTGGACAAAGATGACAGCAGCAATGCAGCGACCATCAGTACCGCCAGCATGCTCTTTCGTTTCATGACAGTTCCTCCTTGCTTTTGTTCAGAACGGAGCGGTAACTCCGTGCGTGTTTTCGGTGTTCTTTCAATATATCATAAAGAATAGAAAAAAAGAAGTATTTCCGGCATGTTTTACAAGAATAAAACGCCGAAAATACTTGAAAACAGGACAGTTTTACAGTAACGCTGCAGAAGCTTCCGCGATGGGCACATCAGCGGCGGAAAGCGACAGGGACAGCAGTTCCTCCTTTGTGACCCATTCGACACGGTCATGCACGGTGGGCTGAGGCGTATCCTCCGAGGTAAACAGAAACGCACGAAGCAGGATATCGGCATCGGGGGCGTAGGTATAACGGCTTTCGGTCAGAAAAGCGCCCGCGGTGCCGCGGACACCGAATTCTTCAAGCATTTCCCTTTCCAGCCCCTGCGCGTCGTTTTCGCCCGGCTCGGTCTTGCCGCCGGGAAACTCCCATAGACCGGCATTCTTCTGCCCGGGGGCACGGCGGGCGGCAAAAACACGGTGATCCCGGATCCAGATGGCGCAGGTGACGACCTTCATGTGCGTACCTCCTGTTTTTTTGCCCCTTCGGGCAGGATAAGGGCAAGGGCGCGCGCCTCGCAGGTGACGGTAAAGTCCGTGCCATAGACCATCTCGCCATCCAGACACAGGGCGATGGGGGCGGGCGCGTTGATGGATACGCTCTTCGCGCGGCGGTAGCGGATGAAGGGAGCGAAAGCCGGGTTGTCCAGCAGTTCACCGCGTTTATACGGCGTCATCAGGCGTGCCACCGTCAGCAGGGAGATCGGGGAGACGGCACACACCTCCATCAGTCCGTCGGCGACGTCAGCGCGGGGTGAGCAGTGGAAAGAGCCGCCCACAAACCCGCCGTTTCCCAGGGTGCACAAAAGCAGCTGCTTTTCGCACAGTGTTTCGCCGTCCGCACTCATGTGTACATTTGTCCGCATGCTGTCAAACAGCGAGCGGGCGATGGCGGCATAATAGGCGCGGTGCCCCTTGAGCAGCGGAAAGCGGCGGAAAGCGATCATGCGCTCCGCCACACGGGCGTCAAAACCGAAGTTGACGATGTTGACGGCATAGCGGTCATTGACGCGCAGCAGATCAATGAGCTCTGTGCGGCCATTCAGCAGTGCTTCGATGGAAAGGAACGGTGTTTTGCCGCCGTAGTATTTGACAAAGTCATTGCCGCTGCCGCAGGGATAACAGCCGACCGCCGCGTGGGAAAAGCCGGCGGCGCCGTTGATGACCTCGTTGAGCGTACCATCGCCGCCGCAGGCAAAAAAGCGCAGCGGCTCCGTGGTGCTGAGACATACATCTCTTGTATAGCGTGCGGCGTCCATGGACCCGGCTGTGACATAGATTTCGCACTGCTGTGGACGGAGGCGCTCAAGCTCCGCGCGGATCACTTCGGTGGCGTCTTTCGGCCCGGAGCCCGGATTGACGATAAAAATGGAACGCAAAGGCAGTTCCTCCCGAAAAAGACTTGTATTTCCGACAAAAAACGATTAAACTGGTTTGGACATCCCTATTGTAAACCCGATTAAAGTAAAGTCAAGGAGCTTAACGAAAAATGAACAAAACAAAAGGACAAAAACAGAATAAAGTCAATCCCTATGCCAAAAAGCCCCCAAAAAAGAGAAGCTGGCTGCGCATTGCGCTGATTTTGTGCTGCTGTCTGGTACTGGGCTTCGGTCTGGGCTACGGCGGCTATCAGCTGTTTGGCAAGAAGGCAGAGCCTGTCAAGCCCGCGGCAGCGGAAGCCGCGGCGACGGAAGCCCCGGCGGCAAAGCAGTCTGTTGTGCAGTACTGTGAGATCACCGTGCAGGATTACGGTGTCATCACGGCTGAATTGTATCCCGATCTGGCGCCCATCACCGTGAACAACTTTGTGAAACTGGTCAACGAGGGCTTCTATGACGGCTTGACCTTCCATCGCATCATCAGCGGCTTCATGATCCAGGGCGGTGATCCTCTGGGCAACGGCATGGGCGGCTCCAGTGAGACCATCAAGGGCGAATTCAGCGGCAACGGCGTGTACAATCCCCTGAAGCATACCCGCGGTGTGCTTTCGATGGCGCGTTCCTCCGCCCCCGACAGTGCCAGCAGTCAGTTCTTTATCATGCATGCTGATGCGCCGCATCTGGACGGTCAGTACGCTGCCTTCGGTAAGGTGCTGAGCGGCATGGAGGTCGTGGATGCCATTTGCGCCAAGACGCCGGTGACCGATCGCAACGGTACCGTCGCCAAGGGCAATCAGCCTGTCATCACTTCCATCCGCATGATCGAAAAGCTGGATCAATGAGCCCGACGGAGTGCCCGCTCTTTGCGGGAATGGATGAAGAACAGCTGCAGCAGGCACTGAAACGGATGAAAGCCGTGGAAAAGACCTATGAAAATGGGACGGTGCTGAAGGAAGCCGATACACCGCTTTCCGCTTTCGGCCTGGTGATGGAAGGCTGTGTGCAGGTCAGCATGACCGACATCGACGGCAATCTGCTGCTGCTCAGTGTGGTCACGCCGGGACATACCTTTGGCGAATCTCTGTGTTATCTGCAGGAGGATTCAACGATCCGGATCACCGCGGATGGAGACAGTAAGGTGCTGTGGCTGCACTGTGAAGGATTTCGGGAGGATGCGGAACTGATGCGCCGCTTTTGCGGCATGCTTGCACGGCGTACGCTGACCATGAATGACCGCATTCAGGCGCTGTCCCGCCCCACACTGCACAGCAAACTGATCGCTTATTTGACTCAATGCGAAAGGGATGCGGGCAGCCGCGCCTTTGATATTCCCATGGATCGCGCAGCCCTGGCGGCGTGGCTGGGGACAGAGCGCAGTGCCCTGAGCCGGGAGCTGTCCGCTATGCACAGAAGGGGCGAGCTGAGTTATCGCAAAAATCATTTCGAGCTGCTGAAATAATTCAAATCCGTTGCATTTGCAACGGATTTTTTGCGTACAAACGGCTATAATCACTCTGCAAACCACGAAAGGAAGTTTTTGTGTATGAAAAAGTATTTCGCGATGCTGCTGGCTGTTATGCTGCTGCTGACTGTGTCTGCTTTTGCAGAGGGTGACGCGGTGCGCTTGGCGGCGCTCAAGGGCCCCACGGCGATGGGACTGGTGAAGCTGCTGGAGGATCACGGCAGCGAGTATGATTTTTTGCTGGCTGGCTCTGCCGATGAGATCACCCCCAAGCTGATCCAGGGGCAGATCGATATTGCCGCCGTGCCGGTCAACCTGGCTTCTGTGCTGTACAATAAAACCAACGGCGCCCTGAAACTGATCGCGGTCAACGCTCTGGGCGTACTGTATATTGTGGAAAAAGGCGAAACGCTGGAAAGCTTGTCCGACCTGAAGGGCAAAACGCTCTATGCCACCGGCAAGGGCTCCACGCCCGAATATAACCTGACCTATCTGCTGCGCGAGGCGGG
>JAZRWA010000024.1:0-15883 GCA_045599485.1 Clostridia bacterium
TCCTTCAAAGCCGTCTCGTGCGCCAGGCGGGTCACGCTTGTCTTTTGCCGGTGATGCAGCTTTGCGGATGGGTGCATACGGCGCAAAAACTATTCGTTAAAGTCAGTATCCAAGGCAGGAAGCACAACAGGATGGTCACCGGGCAGCTCTTGATGGTATTCGCTTTCATCGTGAAAACGCACGTCCCACAGGCTGCCGTTGAGGGCGGTGTACAGCTGATCGCGGTTGTCGGTCAGTGCGGGCTCGATGGCCTGTCCCACCCATTCCAGCATGCTGGTGGCACAGCCGCTGGCATAATCGCCGGGCGGCAGGCGCCATTTTTTGCGGGCGCTGTCCAGCGACTTGGGGCTGGCCAATAGGATAAGGCGGTCGCGGGCGCGTGTCATGGCCACATAGAGCAGGCGGGCTTCCTCGGCGCGGTCCTCACGGGCGGCACGCTCGGCAATGGCACGGCCGCCCAGCGTCTGGTCGGCAACACGTTCTTCGGCATCCACCCATTTGAGGGAAAGCCCCAGCTGCTGATCGATGCGCAGCGTATCGCCGCTGCGCGCGCCGCGGAAGGCTCTGGCCATTTCCATGACAAACACCACGGGGAATTCCAGTCCCTTGGTTTTGTGGATGGTCATGATGCGAACCACATCGTCCTTTTCGCTCAGCTCTTTGGCGGTCGTTTTATCCGAAGAATGCAGGGCGGCCTCGGAATTGCGCAGAAAATCAAACAGGGAATAGCGTGCCCCCTCATCCTGTGCCCTTTCACACAACAGGCGCAGGTTCGCCTGACGGATGCGGCCGTCCCTTTCGGCCCCGGCGAGGGCGTAAATACCCGTTTCGCGCAGCAAATGGCGCAAAAGGGCGTCCACCGTCATCTGGTCGGACAGAAAACGCCATCGATCCAGTGTGTCCAGCACGTGGGCGATGTCGGGCTCAGTCTCGCGCAGGGCAAAGATGCCTTCGTACAAATGGGCATATTTTGCGCAATTCTGGCTGATTTCCGCCAATCTTTCGGAAGAAAAGCCAAAGCAGGGCGTACGCAGGGCGGCAAGCAGCGGCAGATCCTGATAGGGGTTATCCAGCACGCGGATGAGGTTGACCATGTCCTCCACCTCGCGCTGCTCGTAAAAGCTGGCGTCGGCATCGCTGAAGCAGGGAATGCCCTCGTTTTGCAGGATGCGGGCAATGGTCTCACTGCGGCCGCTGGCCTGACGGACCAGCAGAACAAAATCACGCCACTGCAGCTTGCGGTTTTGATACGGCTGCCCCACCAGCTGCTTGATGCGGCGCGCCGCCTGCTGTGCCTCGTACATCCAGCCGCGGGTCAGCTCTTCGTTTTCGGCGGAGTCCTCGGAGGGCTTTTCTTCCCCATCCTTCTTTTTGACACCACCGATGAGGTGCAATTCGACCGCGGGGCCCATTTCAGCGTCGCTGCGGGCGTTCAGCTCGGCATCCTTGTCATAATCCAGCTCAGCACTGCGCAGCGAGGCATCGGGTGTACCGGTTTTGCGCATGGCGCGCTTGAACACGCAGTTGACGGCATCCAGTATGTTTTTGTTGGAACGGAAGTTCTGGGACAGCACGATCTTACGCTCGGTGCCGTCCGCTTCCTTGCTGAAGCTTTCGTATTTGCCCAAAAACAGCGAGGGATCGGCCTGACGGAAGCGATAAATGGATTGTTTGACATCGCCGACCATAAACAGGCGGTTGCTTTCGGTATGGATCATGCGGACGATGCCTTCTTCAATGCCGGACACGTCCTGATATTCATCCACAAAGATCGCGTCATAGGAGGCGGCGACCTCGGCACGGACACGGTCATCCTTCAATGCTTCGATGCACAGATGCTCAAGATCGTTATAATCCATCAGACCGCGCTGACGCTTGAACGCGGCATAGCGATCGGCATAGTTGTGCACCAGACGGCACAGGGCGTTGGCCGGGGCCACGGTATCGGCGATACGGGATGTTTCCGACGCCAGATCATAGGAGACCAGCGCTTGCGCCTTTTTGAAGCAGTCCTTGGCTTCCTCACGAAAATCGGTATAGATCTGTTTGGCGGCAGGGTCGGGGGCGTTTTTCTTGGTAGCACGGGTCAGCGTGGCAAACTTCAGCTCCTGGATGCTGTTCATGGCGCGCACGGACGCCATTGCTTCACTGATCAGGTCAAAATCCGCTTTGCAGCTGTCGGTGTACAGGGCAAGACTTGGATGGATCGCCAGCTGCGCTTCCATCTGCTCGATATAGGCGCGCGCGCCCTCCAGCTGCATCAGCGCTTCCTTGGCAAAGATCAGCTGCAGCGAGCGGAGAGAGGCAGGGTCGGTGGACGGCTTGTGCGTGTCGAGCCATTCCCACGGCTCCGGCTGCATCATGATAAAGCCGTACAGCTTTTCCGCCATATCGACGATCTCTTCATCCTCAAACTGCGCACGCAGCAAGCGATCTTCCTCCTAAGAAGAAGCACACATCTGCTCCACGGCTTCGCTCAGGGCTCGCAGGCGCAGAGGCGCCAATTGCGGGTCGGAGCCGATGCGGGCGTTGGGGTCGGCTCCGCACGCCTGAAAGTGCGTTTTGATGACATTGTGGCAAAAGACGTGCAGGGTGCTGATCTGCGCGCGCTTCAAGGAGCGAAGCTGCTCCCGCATATGACGGTTCTAAGCGGCTTCTGCATCCAGAGCCCGTTCCATTTTGTCACGGAGCTCGGCGGCCGCGGCGCGTGTAAAGGTAATGATGAGAAAACGGGTCACTTCGCCGCCCGCGCGCAAAAGGCGCAGCACGTGCTCGATCAATACTGTGGATTTACCGCTGCCTGCGGCCGCGCTGACCAGCGTATCGTGGTTATCCGCTTCAATGGCCTTCAGCTGATCTTCTGTCCAAACGCGCACAATGATCCCTCCGATTGTTTCACGTGAAACAATGGCCTTATGCAAACCGCAATGTTTCACGTGAAACATTTTTCACGCAAATCGAATGTTATATAATAGGATATAACTGTTTCAACAAAATGTCAACAAGGCTTGACAAATACGGGGGTGGGGTATAGAATGGACATCGAAAACATACCCCCGGGAGGTAAAGATGAAAATGAAAGAATGCTGCTGCGCGGCACGCACCACCGAGCGTGACGCTGCCGAAAAAAAGAAGCTGCTGGACCGCCTCAGCCGTATTGAAGGTCAGATCCGCGGCATCCGCGCCATGCTGGAAAAGGATGCCTATTGCGCCGATGTGTTGACCCAGTCGGCCGCGGCCCGGTCGGCGCTGGATGCCTTCAATCGGCAGGTGCTCAGCCGCCACATCCATACCTGCGTGATGCAGGACATGGCCGAGGGCAAGGCGGACGCGCCCGATGAATTGTGCGAACTGATCCTGAAGTTGGTCAAATAATGTATAAAATGGTAAATACTTGACAATTACAAACATTGTGTCTATAATGAAAGAAAGAGGCAAACAATGAAGCAATATCATGTAACGGGGATGAGCTGTGCCGCCTGCTCCGCCCGCGTGGAAAAAGCGGTCAAGGGCGTGCCCGGGGTGACGGAATGTGCTGTCAGCCTGCTGACCAACTCCATGGGCGTGGAAGGAACCGCCTCAGACGGCGACATCATCCGTGCGGTGACGGAGGCGGGCTACGGCTGCAGCCCCAAGGACGGAGGCAGTACCGCAAAAAGCGCCGCGTCCTCCGTGGATGAACTGACCGATACCGAAACGCCGAAAATGATCCGGCGTTTGATCGCCAGCCTGTGCCTGCTGCTGCCGCTGATGTATGTTTCCATGGGCGGCATGATGTGGGGCTGGCCTGTTCCCTCCCTGTTTGCGGGCAACGGCCTTGCCGTTGGCATTTATGAAATGCTTCTGGCAGGTCTGGTCATGGTCATCAACCAGAAGTTTTTTATCAGCGGCTTCAAGGGACTGATCCACAAAGCCCCCAACATGGATACACTGGTGGCCATGGGCTCGTTTGCCTCGTTTGCGTGGTCGGTGGTGACGCTCTTCCGCATGACGCTGCCGGGCGCGATGCCGATGCATCTGCTGCACGACCTGTATTTTGAGTCGGCGGCCATGATCCTGACCCTCATCACCGTGGGCAAAACGCTGGAAGCGCGCAGCAAGGGCAAGACGACGGACGCGCTCAAGAGCCTGATGAAGCTCTCTCCCCGCACCGCGACCCTGGAAAGGGACGGAAAACAGGTGACGGTGCCCATTGAAGAGGTGCGCCCCGGCGATATCTTTGTATTGAAGCCCGGCGACAGCGTGCCGGTGGACGGCGTGATCGTGGAGGGCAGCGGCTCCCTCAATGAAAGCGCGCTGACGGGCGAGAGCGTGCCTGCGGACAAGACGGTGGGCGACCGTGTCAGCGCCGCCACCATCAACCTGAACGGCGCGCTGCGCTGCCGGGCCGAGCGCGTGGGTGAGGATACCACGCTGGCGCAGATCATTCGCCTCTGCTCGGATGCCGCAGCGACCAAGGCCCCCATCGCGCGGCTGGCGGACAAGGTCAGCGGTGTGTTTGTGCCCGTGGTGCTGGGCATTGCTGCGGTGACGTTTATCATATGGCTGCTGCTGGGCGAAAGCACGGGCTTTGCGCTGGCAAGAGGCATCAGCGTGCTGGTCATCTCCTGCCCCTGTGCGCTGGGCCTGGCAACGCCGGTCGCTATCATGGCGGGCAGCGGCGTGGGTGCCAGGAACGGCATTCTGTTCAAGACCGCGGCCTCGCTGGAGCGGGCGGGACGGACGCGCGTGGCGGCGCTGGACAAGACCGGCACCATCACCGAGGGCGTGATGAGCGTGACCGATGTGCTGCCCGAAAACGGCAGCGAGGAGGCGCTTTTGAAGCTGGCGGCCTCTTTGGAGGCGCGCAGTGAGCATCCCGTGGGCCGCGCCGTTGTAAAAGAGGCCGAAAAACGCGGCATCATGGCCGAAAGCGTGACCGATTTTGCCGCGCTGCCGGGCAAGGGACTGATGGCGCGCCACGCCGGCGGCAAGCTGGTGGGCGGCAGCGTCAGCTACATTGCGGAAGTGACCGAGCTGCCCGGGAACGTGAAAAAACAGGCGGAAAGGCTCTCTGACGAGGGCAAAACGCCGCTGTGCTTTGCCTTGGAGGATCGCTACATCGGCATGATCGCTGTGCGGGATACCCTCAAGAGCGACAGCGCGGAGGCCATCAAACAGCTGAAAAACATGGGCGTGCGCGTGGTGATGATCACGGGCGACAATGCCCGCACGGCGGCCGCCATGGCCAAAGCCGCGGGGGTGGACGAGGTGCTTTCCGGTGTGCTGCCCGACGGCAAGGAAGCCGCCGTGCGGAGCCTCAAAAAGTACGGCCCTGTCATGATGGTGGGCGACGGCATCAACGATGCCCCCGCCCTGATCAGCGCCGATGTGGGCGCCGCCATTGGCGCGGGCACCGATGTGGCCATTGACGCCGCCGATATCGTACTGATGAAGAGCAGCCTCAGCGATGTGGCGGCGGCCATCCGCCTGTCCCGCGCGACGCTGACCAACATCCGCGAGAACCTTTTCTGGGCGTTTTTCTACAACGCGGTGTGCATTCCGCTGGCCGCCGGTGCGTTTATCCATTGGACGGGCTGGCAGATGAGCCCCATGCTGGGCGCTGCCGCCATGAGCCTTTCCAGCTTCTGCGTGGTGAGCAATGCCCTGCGCCTCAACCTGATCGATATTCATTCCCCCAGGCATGATCACCGTCTGAAGGGCAAGGCGCCTCAAACGACCGTGCTGGAGCTGGAAGTGGAGGGCATGATGTGCCACCACTGCGAGCGGGCGGTATCCGAAGCGCTGTCGGCGATCGACGGCGTGGTGGACGCCTCCGCCGATTTTGAGACCGGTAAGGTCCTGCTGACCTGCGTAAAACCCATTCCGGAGCAGGTGCTCCGCCAAGCCATAGAGGAGGCGGATTATGCCCTGCTGTCCGTAAAAGAACAGGAGAAATAAACCATGAACATGAATCAGCGCCGCGAAAGGATCGTGCAGCTTGTCAACGGCGGGGGCTCGGTGAGCTTTTCCACCCTGAAAAAGGAGTTTCCTCAGATATCGGAAATGACCCTGCGGCGCGATCTGGAGTATCTGGATCAGAACAGGCTGCTGATCCGCACGCATGGCGGCGCGCGCAGTGTGGAGGTGCTGGTGGGCACGGATGACCTTTTGCCCCGCCGTACACAGCGCAACGCGCAGGAAAAGCAGCAGATCGCCGTCAAGGCGGCGCAGCTGCTGCAGGCGAACACGACGGTGTTCCTCGATTCCGGCTCCACCTGCACCGAACTGGCCCGGGTGTTTCCCGATGGACCGTACATGATCTTTACCACCTCGGTGGGCTGCGCGGTCGATCTGGCGCGGCTGCAGCAGCCGCAGGTGCATATGCTGGGCGGCGCACTCAATGCCAGCTCACTGTCCGTCAACGGCGCCGCGACGCTGGAATGGCTGAATCATATCAATTTTGACATCGCGTTCATGGGCGTGACAGGGTATATTCAAAACCGCGGCTTTACCTGCGGCAGCGAGGAGGAATGCGCCGTCAAGCGCGCCGTCATTCAGCGCGCCGACCGCGTGGTGCTTTTGATGGATGCCAGCAAGGTGGGCGTGACAAGCACGTTTACCTTTGCGGATGCCGACCGTGTCAGCATTCTGGTGACGGACGGCCTGCTGGACGAAAAGACCGAGCGGCACTTTGAAGCCTGCGGCATACAGGTGTTGTAAGTTTTTAAGGGGGGAACCACGCTTTCCGAAGCCGGAAAGCATGGTTCCCCCTTTAACCCCTTCCGAGAAAGGGCAGTTTTTTAATATGGTATAATAACACCCCTGCATGTTTGGAAGATGATAGTCAACCATGATGCAGGGGTGTGTTTGGTCCTATTATTGATTAATCCCATGTTATATGCATATACTTTTCAGTTGACTCAAGGTAACGTTTAGCTCCTATCAGATATCCCAAATCATGCAGCCGCTTTCTTTGCATTTCAGTTTGAGCGGTCATGGTATGCACAAACATCGTTTCATCGGGGATATATAATCCTCCGTATGTTGCGATTTGCAGTATTGGCAAGTGATATTTGTCTGAATACCCAATGTATTCGCCGTAGACTTCAACCGGAATGTTTTCAAATCCGTCAAACACAGTTTGATTTTTTTCATATCCCGGATTACTTCCCACAAAGATACCGTTTTGCTTCAGAGCGTAAATAACAATCCATTCATTATTGTTTTCGTCGGTGATGCGAAATGCAAAAAGATCATCGATTCTAAAGTACTGAGTTATGGAACCATAAATTGCAATTAACCGTTCTTCAAAACGATCGTTCCAGTTATCAAAGTAGGTTTCATAATCAACGTGCATAAATGGAATAATGCTTTCACCACGCTGGGCTTTATCGATGATTGCCTGAGCTTCTGAGGGATTATATCCCAATGCAAGCATTTTGCCGTAATTCAACGTAACTGTGCTTTCACTGTCAGCCAAACAATTTGAGACGAGCAGAAAGCAGATGATGGTCAACAGAACTTTCTTCATAGTAAAAACCTCCATCGCATTACGAGACTAATAAATCAGTTCGTCAAAAATGCAACTATTCCTTCTGCACAAACAAAGTTGGTGATAGTTTTTTGCGCGTGTCTGAGAAGTTATTAGATTAAAACAGCCCTTTCTCGGGTGGGGTTTGGGGCGACCATGCTTTCAGGCTCTGAAAGCGTGGTCGCCCCAACACAGTCCTTTACCCCCGTCCGCGCCCTTCCGCGAGGGCGGCGGAGGCAATAATGAGCACCGAGCCAATCATGGCGGGCACCGTCAGCACCTCGCCGAGGAACAGCGCGGACAGCAGCAGCGCCGATACGGGATCGATGTAGCTGAGCACCGCCGCCGAAAAGGCGGGAATGCGCTGCAGACCGCCAAAGTACAGCACATACGCCAGTCCCGTGTGCACCAGTCCTGCGGTGAGCAGCAGCAGGATGCTTCCGCCATTCAGCTGCGGCAGGGCAAAGCCGCCCGTCAGCAGCAGGTAGGGCACCATGGCGCAGGCCGCGCCGAGCAATTGCCAGAAGGTCTTTTCATAGGGGTCGGGCATGGGCAGCAGCTTGTTGCAAACGACCACGAAGGCATAGAACACGGCGGCGGCAAGACCCAGCAGAATGCCCGTCTGCCCCGCGGCGGCGCCCTCGGTCACGCCCGAGACCAGCACCATGCCGAGGACGGCGGCTGCTGCGCACAGCGCCTTGCGCAAGGTCAGGTGCTCCCTGAACAAAACAGGCGACACCAGAATGATAATGACCGGCTGCATATAATAGCACAGCGTGGCGGTGGAGACCGAGGTGTAATTGTACGCCTCAAACAGCAATATCCAGTTGACGCCCATCACGGCGCCGATGCCGAGCAGCCCCAGCACCTTTTTGTGCCCGATACCGTGAAACAGCCTGCGCCCGCTGAAGCGCGCAAACAGCAGGATAAACAGCGCGCCGAGGCCTCCGCGCACAAAGGCGAGCAGCCCCGAGGGCACGGGCAGCGCCCTGCGCAGCAGCCCCACCGTGCCGAAGATGAGCATGGAAGCGATAAAGGCGGCATAGGCCGCGTGCTTTTTCATGGCAACCGATCCTTTCAGCTTTGAAAAACCGCCGTCCGCAAGGGACGGCGGCAGTTTTTTGCGGCTTGGATTACTGCATTTCGACCAGGTCGTAGGCGCGGGAGCCGAGACCGATCTTTTCGGCCTGATCCAGCACGGCGGCGCCGTCGGTATCGGGGTGCAGCATGGAAGCGTGATCGCCGGGGGTGCGCATGCCGCGGGTGTAGAGCAGGCTGTTGTGCTGGGGCATCATGCTGTTGACCTTGTCCAGCGCGGCCTGATCGATGGCGACGGGGTCGAAGGAGGCGAACATGCCCACATCCTCAATGACGGGGGTGTCGTTGATGTTGTAGCAGTCGCAGTAGGGAGAGATGTCACAGGCGAGGGTGATATGGAAGCACTCACGGCCGCGGACCACGGCGGCGGTGTATTCGGCGATCTTGCGGGAAAGGATCTCGTTGGCGCGGTCATCCATGGGATGCACGCACTTGACGGGGCACTTTTCGATGCAGCGGCCGCAGCCGGCGCACTTGGTGGCATCGACATAGGCGGTGCCGTTGACGGCGATGGCGCCGTGGGCGCAGAAGGTGGTGCAGGTGCCGCAGCCCACGCACTGGGAGGCATCCACCACGGGCTTTTCGCTGGCGTGCATATCCTTTTTGCCCTTGCGGCTGCCGCAGCCCATGCCCAGGTTTTTGAGCGCGCCGCCAAAGCCGGCGGCTTCGTGGAATTTGAAATGGTTGAGGGAGATGACGATATCGGCATCCATCACGGCGCGGCCGATGTAGGCATTCTGCACATACTCGCCGTTGACGGGCACGGCCACCTCGTCATCGCCCTTGAGGCCATCGGCAATAATGACATGGCAGCCGGTGGCGAAGGGGTTGAAGCCGTTCTGATAGGCGGCGGACAGGTGATCGAGCGCGTTGACACGCGGGCCGGTGTACAGCGTGTTGCAGTCGGTCAGGAAGGGCTTGCCGCCCTTGGAGGCAATATAATCACACAGGGCACGGGAATAATTGGGGCGCAGATAGGCCAGGTTGCCGGGCTCGCCAAAGTGGGTCTTGACGGCAACAAACTTGCCCTTCATATCGATCTTGTCCAGACCGGCGGTCTTGACCAGACGGATCAGTTTTTCGGTCAGGCATTCATCGCCGGGGCAGCGGAAAGAGGTAAAAACGACCTGAGAGCTCATGGCTTGTTTCCTCCATAATAGATGTTCGGCAAAGATTATAGCACAGGTTGGGGTAAAATGTCAAAGAACAGGCTTTGCGCGGCCCTCTGACAACAAAGAAGCGGCAGGGTTTTTGACCTTGCCGCTTTGGAAGCGTGATGGGAGATCAGTCCTTGCCGTTCAGCTTGTCGCGCAGGCTGGCGGCGGGCTTGAAGGCGATGGCGCGGGAAGCGGCAATTTCGATGGCTTCGCCGGTGGAGGGGTTGCGGCCGGTGCGGGCAGCGCGCTCCTTGACCTCAAAGGTGCCGAACTTGCTGAGGGAGACCTTGCTGCCGGCGCAGACAGACTCGGCGATCAGGTCGAAAACGGCTTCCACGGCCTCTTTGGCTTCGGTGTTATTCATGCCGGTCTTTTTGGCGACGGCGGCAAACAGATCCTGCTTGTTCATGGGGATACCTCCGAATAATGTAATCGCCCGGGTGGGGCGTAGTCAGCCTTATCAAGTATACATATTAATTTTCGCTTGTCAAGGCTTTTTCTGTTTCTTCTGTCCGCGAAACAAGGACAGTTACGGCGCGCTGCAGCTCTTCCTCGGCGGACTTTCCCTCGCGGCGCAGACGGTCGACCAGCAGCAGAAGCTCCTTTTGCGGGTTGTTTTCAACAAGGTCGGCGATGTTGTCGCCGTGCGCCTGAAGCTTTTTGAGCACCTTCTCCGCCCGGAGCAGAGCGGGCAGCGACAGCGACACGGCGCGCAGCGTATCGGCAAAGCCGGCGGTGCCGCGCTCCCGCTGCTTGACCTTTTCCCAGTTGAGAAGGACCTCGTCGGCGGTGCCGCAATGCACATCGCCGAAGATGTGCTCGTGACGACGTACCATTTTGCTGACGATGCCGCTGGTGACGTCGGACAGCTCAAAGGTGCCGTACTGCGCCCCGATATCGGACTGGAACACGATCTGCAGCAGCACATCGCCCAGCTCGTCCGCCACGTGCTCCCAATCCCGCTCACTGACCGCCTGCGAGACCTCGTAGGCTTCCTCAATCAGATAGCGGGAAAGCGTGTCATGCGTCTGCTCCCGGTCCCACGGGCAGCCGTTTTGCCCCCGCAGCAGCGCCATTACACGCACCAGATCGTAAAAATCATGGCGTTCGCGCGCCTGCACCGGGGCGGGCGGCAGGTAGAGCGCGGCGGTGTGGTCGTACTTCTTTTGACGGTCCATCTCCCACAGGGGGATGCGCACGGCTTCACGGTGCGCCCGGGACGTGGGCGGGAAGAACAACACCTCGGTCTCATCGCCGTACCACGGGGTGAGCTTCAGCTTGCATTCGCCCGCCAGATAGGGCGTGTTGAGCTCGGTGATGAGGAGCCCTCCCTGTGTGTCGGTCACCTCCAGATCGGTGGCGCTGACCACACGCATGGCCCCGCGCGCCTGCGCCGCCTGCAGCAGCGGCGCGGAAACGGGCATGCCGCCTTCGATGATGATATCGCCGGGGTGCTTTTCGCACAGCGCCTGCACGGTGGTGTCGGTCAGGGCATCCAGCACGGCATACACGGCCTTGCCGCGGGCAGCGGCCTTTTCGACGGCAGCCACGGCGGCGGCGGTGAATTCGTCAAAATCCTACGCGGACTCGTGCAGGGCATCCAGAGAGGTAAAGGCAATGCCCTGTTCGGCAAGGTACTTGCCCGCGTCGGTCAGCGCGGTGCGCAGCACCAGGCGTTTGGCGGTTTTGAGGGTATCGAGCACGCCCAGGGTGAGGTGCTCACGCGGGCCGGGGCCCAGGGAAACGACGGTCACGGAATGCATGGGTTCCTCCTCAGCGTTTGACAAAGCGTCGCAGACGGCCGGGAACATCCTCGGGGCGGATGGCCTTGATCGCAAAGGCGAGCAGCGCGTAGACGGCAATGCCTGCCAGAATGGCAACGGCCACGGCGATCAGCAGCAGGAAACGGCCGCCGGTGAGGCATTTTTCGGTAAAGAGCACGTACCAGATGACGTATACGATGGCCCCCATGGCCACGGTGGCTGCCAGCGGGCGCAGAAGGATATCGGTCACGGGGAAGCGCTTGGAAGCGTAGCGGACGACAAAATACAGGTTGGGCACCATCGACACGGTGTAGCACACCAGCGAGGCGATGGGCGCGCCGTGAATGTTGATGGAGGGCGTGCCGATGAGCAGATAGTTGAGGCCGATCTTGCAGATCACACCCGCCAGCAGCGTGTACAGCGGCAGGCGCTGCTTGCCGCAGCCGTGCAGGATACCGCTGGTGGCCTGCACCATGGTAAAGAAGAAGATGGTAAAGGCACTCATCTGCAGGATCTGCGCGCCCAGATCGAGCTGCGCGGGGGTGTATTTAGCGCTGAAGAGCAGGTACAGGATGGGGCGGGCGAGCAGGCTCATGCCCATTGAACAGGGCATGCCCACAATGGAGGCGATGCGCATGCCGTCAATGCTCTGACGGGATACATCCTTCATGTCATGGCGTGCCATGCCGGCGGAGATGGCGGGCACCAGATTGGTGCTCATGGCCATGGCCAGGGCGGTGGGCACGTTGATGAGCGACAGCACCACGCTGGAGTACAGACCGTAGCGCACCAGCGCCTCGGCGTGCGCCATGCCGTCGGCTTCCATCAGGTTGGTGACCATGAAGCTGTCGATCCACCCGGCCAGGGGCACGATGCAGCTGGACAGCGTGATGGGAATGGAGATCTTGAGCAGCGTTTTGACCAGCTGGGCGGTTTCGGGCGCGGGCTCGGTGCTGTTTTGCGGTACGGCGGCAAACTCCCCGCCGGCGCGGCGGTGGGCAATGCCCATAAAGACAAGCGCGGCGCCCTCGGCCACACTGGTGCCCAGCAGCATGCCCGCGGCGCCCCCGGGCGCGCCGCCCAGGTTCATGCCCGCGACGGCCATGGGCAGGGCGACCGCCAGCTTGCCCACCTGCACGATGAGCTGGGAGATGGCGGTGGGCATCATTTTGCGATGTCCCTGCATGTAGCCGCGGTAGGCGCTCATGACGCACACCAGCAAAAGCGACGGCGCGATGGCGAGGTAGCCGATGCGGATCTCGGGCGCGCCGGCCTGATTGGACAGCCAGCCGCTGAAGATGACCAGCAGCAGCGTGGCCAGCAGGCCCAACGCTGTCAGCCCCCATGCCGCCAGCCTGAACACGCGGCGGGCGGCGGAGGGATCCTGTCGCGTGACATAGTGCGCCACCATGCGGGAGATGGCCACGGGCAGACCGGCAGAGGAGATGGTCAGCAGCAGGTTATAGCTCTGGAACACCTTGGAATACAGACCCAGCCCCTCGGCCCCGATGTAGGCGGCCAGCGGAATGCGGTAGAGCACGCCGACCACCTTGCAGATCAGCCCTGCAAGCCCCAGTATGGAGATGCCGCCGACCAGCGATTTGGTTTTTTGAGACATAACGGTTCCTCCGATAAAAAGGCGAAAAAAACGATGCAAAGCGCTTTGAACGGTTTGCATCGCAGGCGGTGTGTTTCGGAATTACAGGATGAGGGACGCCAGCGTGGAGCCCACGATGAGCACCGCCAGAATGATACACATGACGCGCACAAAGGTGCTGACGCCCTGCTTGTTGTTCTTTTTGCCGCTCATGTTACTGCACCTCCGTCTGATAGGCTTCGATGGCGCGGGACAGCTGATCGGGGCAGGATGTATTGCCGCGGCAGGGAATGCCGCGCAGCAGATCCTTGACCTCATCGGCCTTGCGGCCGACGACCATCTTGGCCAGGCCCAGGGTGTTGCCGCGGCAGCCGTTGTGGATGGTGCAGGCGGTGATGATGCCGTTTTCGATCTCCAGATCGATCTGGGTGGAGCAGGTGCCACGGGTTTTATACTGGAACATGAATATTTTTCCTCCTTATAGGCTGTGATGCGGGAAAAGAGCTTCGTAATCCTTCCTCAGGATGGCAAACAGATACACATCGCGGTACTGTCCCTTGCTGTAGACGCGGCCGCGCAGCAGCCCCTCCCGGGTCATGCCGCATTTTTCCATCACACGGCCGGAGGCGGGGTTGCGGGGATCGTGCATGGCTTCCACCCGGTTGAGACGCAGCTCTTCAAAGCTGAAGCGCAGCAGCGCGCCGAGCGCTTCGGTGGCGTAGCCGCGGTTCCATACATCCCGGGCGAGGGAATAGCCGATCTCGGCACAGTGGCTGTCGCAGTCGATGCAGCTGAAGCTGACGGTGCCAAGGACGCGGTGATCCTCCTTGCGCTCAATGGCCAGGCTGCCGGGCAGCCCCAAACGGTACTGGCGCCTGAGGCGGCGGATGTAAGCGCGCGTTTCGGCGGGCGAGGCGTGCGCCTTGAGCGGTTCAAAGCGGCTGACCTACGGATCGCCGTAGCAGCGGAACAGATCGCGGCTGTCCTGCATCGTGACGGGGCGCAGCACCAGCCGCGGCGTCTCGACCTCGGGCAGCAGGCGAAAAACACGTCGGTAATCCTGCATAAAGGAAACCTCTTGATAATTATCCCATATTCAGGGAAAAAATGCAATCGATAAAAAATTTTACAACGGGCGGGATGCCAGCACCCTTGTGGGCCGTTGTATAGTAGAAAGCCCTTCATAGGGCGCGGCGGTCTGCTGCAGGGCGCGCTGCGCCAGAAGCAGGCCCACGATGGTCTTGCTGTCGCGGATCTCTCCGTTCAGGATCATGCCCACGGCGTCGGAAAGCGGCAGGGAGGCGATGTTCAAAAACTCGCCCTCATCGGGGTGCGTTTCGTGGGCGGTCAGCCCCGTGGCCAGATAGATGCCGATGTGTTCATCGCAAAAGCCGGGCGTGGTCAGGATATCGCTGAGCAGCGTCCAGTTTTCGGCCATGAGGCCGGTCTCCTCGCTCAATTCGCGCTTGGCGGCGTCGAGGGTGCTTTCGCCCTCCTTGTCCAGCTTGCCGGCGGGAATTTCCCACGTGAAGCGGTGATTGACCACACGGTGCTGGCGCACCAGGGTGACGCAGCCGTTTTCGTCCACGGGCACCACGGCGGCGGCGCCGTGGTGACGCACCACCTCGCGGGGGGCTGTGCTGCCGTCGGGCAGGCGCACCTGCCAGCGTTCCACGTTGATGATCTTGCCTTCAAAAATGGGTTCGGAGGAGAGAAAGACCTCCTCCAGTCTGCTGTCGTCCATGTTAAAGCTCCTTCAACAAAAAAGTGCTGAAAGGAGTATTCGACAAAGAGACGGTTTTTCCTGCCTGAAGGGCGCGCCGGGGCGCTTGCATTGACGAAAAAAACGTTCTGTTATATAATTGTAGGAGTTTTTTACCTGAAAATTCCCGCTTTCCAAAGGAGGCTTTAGGAGTATGAAAAAACATTTTGCCGCTTCCCTGACGGCGCTGGTGACGGCGCTGCTGCTGGTGCTTGGCTGCACAGGCGCTTTGGCGGCCAATGGGGTGCCGGAGGTGCTGTTTTCGCTGACCTGGAACGAAAACGGCGTGATGATGCAGTCTGACGCTGCGCCGCTGGCGGACAGCCCGGACAGCTACTGGCTGTATGTGCCGCAGGGCGCGCTTCAGAACGACGCGACCCTTTCGGTGTATGACACCACGGGGCGTTATGCCTATTTTTCACTGGCAAACGGCACGCCGCTTTCGGCCGTTGGCTATCTGGATGCCGGCAGCCAGGCAAACGGCAACGCCCTGCCGGTGCTGGCGTATGACGCCTCCTATCAGCTGATCGGGCAGTTGAACCTGTACATTTCCACTGTGACCGATGCGCCGCTGCCGCCCGCGCAGCCCGATACCACGGTGATGGTGTATTATGTCGATCAGAACTATAACAGCATCGCTTCGCCCACCACGGTGAATGTGCCTTACGGTCAGACCGTGACGGTAACGCCCTCCGCGTGGGACATTCCCGCGGGCTACACCCTGCAGGGCAGCAGCCAGCAGAATGCCAGCTACACGGACAGCGCGATCTATTTTGTGTACGCCGCCCCGCAGAACACAATGGTGACGGTGTACTATGTCGATCAGAACTACAACAGCATCGCGACCCCGACCACCATTGAGGTGCCGTACGGACAGACGGTGACCGTCACGCCCTCCGCGTGGGACATTCCCACGGGCTACACCCTGCAGGGCAGCAGCCAGCAGAATGCCAGCTACACGGACAGCGCGATCTATTTTGTGTACGCCGCGCC
>JAZRWA010000025.1:0-11282 GCA_045599485.1 Clostridia bacterium
CATCGTTGATGCCGTCTCCCATGAAGCCCACAGTATGACCGTTCTTTCGCAGTATCGTTACGATGCGTGCTTTCTGATCCGGTGTCAGCTTTGCGAATACATCCGTGGTCTCGACGGCCAGTGCAAGTTGGGTATCGGTCATGCGTTCCACATCCGAACCCAACAGCATGTTTCGTACCTTCAGACCGACCTGCAGGCAGACCGTACGAGTCACCTTCTCGTTGTCTCCGGTAAGGATCTTTGGCGTTACACCATGGTTGCGCAGGGCAGCAATGGCAGCGGCGGCTGACTCTTTTGGGGGATCGAGAAAAGCGAGATACCCCAGCAGCACCATTTCCGATTCGTCCTTTGCGGAGATCGTACCGACAGGCGACGGATCGCGCTTTTGCGCGATGGCAAGTACACGGAAGCCTTTTTCGTTCAATTCGTCAACCGTTTCCAGAATCGTATGCCGCAGTGTGTCGGTCAGAGGTTCCACTTTTCCCCTGTACTCGGCATGGGAGCATATGGAAAGCATTTCTTCGACCGCGCCTTTGGTCACCATTTGTATCTTACCGTGTCTGTCCCGGACAACGGTGGAAAGGCGACGGCGTTTGAAATCGAAGGGGATCTCGTCCACCTTCACATAGTTTTCGGACAGATCCACCAGCTGAGGATTCTCTGCTTCTTCTTCCTCGGTTCGACGGATGATCGCCAGATCCATCAGATTTTTGTAACCGGTCTGGAAATAGCTGTTCAGATAGGCATGGCGCAGTACGCGGGGATCCTCGGTACCGTCAACATTCATGTGGTATTCCAGTACTACCTTGTCCCGAGTAAGCGTGCCCGTCTTATCGGTACAGAGAATGTCTATGGCACCGAAGTTCTGAATGGAATTGAGATTCTTCACGATGGTCTTTTTTCTGCTCATGGATACCGCACCCTTGGCGAGGCATGTGGTCACGATCATGGGAAGCATCTCCGGTGTAAGACCAACGGCGACGGAAATCCCAAATAGGAACGCATTCAGCCAATCACCTTTGGTAAGACCGTTAACGATGAACACCAGCGGCACCATCACCAGCATAAAGCGGATCAGCACCCAAGAAACGGCATTTACACCCTTGGTGAAGTTGGTTTCTACGGCTTCGACAGCCACGGCGGAAGCCATGGAGCCGAACAACGTATGGTCACCCACAGCCACAACCACCGCGGTGGCACTGCCTGAGATGACATTGCTGCCCATGAAGGCGATATTGGCATAATCCGTGACAGACGTTTTGTCCTCCTGTACCACCTGAGGCAGTTTTTCAACGGGTTCACTCTCGCCCGTCAGGGATGCCTGGGAAACAAACAAGTCCTTTGCGTCGATAATGCGTACGTCCGCCGGGATCATGTCTCCCGCGGATAGACGGATAATATCGCCCGTAACCACATCTTCCAGCGGGATTTCTTCCTCTTTACTGCCGTGTCGAACCACGGAGCAAGTCGTGGTGATCATCGCCAGCAGCTTCTCTGCCGCGTTGCCGCTGCGGCTTTCCTGCACAAAGCGAAGCGTACCGGAGATTATCACCATCGTAAGGATAATGATGACCGTCAGCGCGTCGAAATCCTCCGGTGCAGCGCCGAATAAACTCAGCTTTGGCAGGATCATATCCGTGATCGTGGACACGATCGCCAGACAGAACAGGATACCCGTGAATGGATTGATAAACGCTTCCGCCAAACGTCGGACGAGCGATTTCTTTTTTTCACGCGTTACCTTATTGTTGCCGTATTGCTCCCGGTGTTCCGTGATCTGCTGACGTGTCAACCCCGTAAGTGTTGTGTCGAGCTCTTTCAGACACTCTTTTACTGGGAGCTGTGCCGCCCGGCGAAGGCGTTTTTCCTGCTCATCTCGGATAGCGGTGCGCTCGGGAGCAGCATGATTCGTGACCTTCTTCTGCATATGTCGTTCCTCCCATTCCCACAGCGCGAGCATGTTCGGCATACAGCGATTCGGATATTTCGCCGCGATTCGCGACAGCCACGCAGTTCTCATTTCTTTGTTTGTCATGTGGATACACCTCGTTTCGATGAACGAATTTTGCGCGTCGACCACCGCCGACATCCATGCCGAACTACCTCCTTTTGTGTAATGGTATCTATATTAACGGGTGTAGCGACCCGATCTGCCGATCTGCCATACATCGATCCCGGCCATGATCAGCCACAGGATCATGGCAGCGGTAAAGCCTCTCTCTCTGAACGCCCTGTATATGCCGCCCAACAGAAAGATCCCTCCGCACAGCGCGATCATGCCGCCGATGTTTCGGCACAGCGGCAATATGCGGATGGCGTTGCGATCCTCGGGCGACATGACCTTCCAGGCGCGAAGTCGCGTGTGAAGCCTGCCGAACGCAAACAGGACGCCGGCAACAATAAATAGTATACCGAAGACAAGGCAAGCAAGATCCATTTGTGTCACCTCCATAGTGTTTCCGATTGCCCGGTACGAACGAAGTATACAAAAAATGCAAGGCTCAGAACATGTCTGAAACCTTGCATTTTCCTTGCGAAACGGCAAGAACTATTCATCCGAAAACTTGTACCCTATCCCCCAGATCGTCAGGATATACTCCGGCGCGTCCGGATTCGGTTCGATCTTTTTGCGCAACTTGCGGATGAATGCCATGATATTGCTGTCATCCAGAAGATAATCTTCCTCCCACACAGCCCGGTAAATCTGCTCTTTCGTAAATACTTCTCCGCGATTTCGCGCAAGAAAGACCAGAATATCAAATTCCTTTGGTGTAAGCGCGACTTCGCGCCCCGCTTTGGTTACTTTTCGCAGTTTGGGAAAGATGGAAAGATCCCCGCAGACGATCGACTTTTCGGGACTCGGTATCGCTGTATCCGAACTCAGTTCCAGCATGAGAGCGCTGATCTTGCCACACATCAGGTCGGAGATACCTTCGAGCAATTCATCCGAGCCTTCAACTTCCGACGCTGAAACTTTGAGTCGACTGCAAATCCATTCGGCGGTTTGCGGATTTACACCGACAAAACCGATGTCTTTTTTCATATCAGCTGTCTCCCTTCTCAGGATTCATCATACGTTCTTTCGAAAATACCAACCTTTGACCAGCGAGACCAGCATCAGATACAGTAGAACCGTGATCAACAGGAACGCAAAATAGGTGATGGGCATTGCCGTAAGTCCGATGAGCTGCCCTGCCGGCGTGAAAATCAGACCGGTAAACAGCAAAATGCCCAGTATGGTAACCAGCAATACCGGGAAAGACGGCTTGCTTTGTACGATCGGTACTTTTGAGGTACGCAACAGGTGCAGTATCAGCACCTGAGTCCACATGGATTCAAGGAACCATCCGGTCTGGAACAGGGTAACGAATCTCGTTTGCCCTGAAATCGAGAGTGCCCAGAAGCTACCGCCGCACACACCGGGACAGAACACGAAAAACAGAAACGCGAAAGTAACGAGATCAAAAACGGAACTGATCGGACCGAAGAAGCACATGAATCGCCCAAGTGTTCGTCCGGACCATTCCATGGGCTTTTCTACCGCTTCTCTGTCGACATTGTCCCAGGGGAGCACCAGACACAATACATCATAGAGCAGATTGAGCAGCAACAGCTGTATGGAGGTCATGGGGAAAAACGGCAAAAAAAGCCCCGCGATCACAACGGAAAAGATGTTTCCGAAATTGGAGGATGCCGTGATGGTGATGTACTTGGTCATATTGGCGAAAGCCTTTCGCCCCTCAAGGATCCCTTCTCCCATAACATTCAGATCTTTTTTTTGCAGGATAACATCGGCAGTCTCCTTTACCGCTTCCGCGGCCGTATCCACCGATATTCCAACATCTGCCTCTACTGTGGCAGGAAGATCATTCATTCCGTCTCCCAAATAGCCGACTGTATGACCGTTTTGCTGAAGCGTCTGCAGGATCTGTACCTTTTGCTTCGGAGATAGTTCCGCGAACAGCGTTGTTTGTTCTATTCGCATAGGGAACTCATCGTCCGTCAAAGCGTCCAGCTCTTTTCCTGTCATCGCCACCTGTGTATCGATGCCCAATCGTCGGCAAATGGAAACGGATGTGCTTTTCTGATCACCGGTAAGCACCTTGATGCCTACATGCAAAGACTGAAGCTTTTTGATTGCGTCGGCTGCACTCTTTTTGGGCGCATCAAAGAACGCGATATAGCCGATGAGGATCAGATCCTGCTCATCATCCGCGGTCAAACAGTCAGACCGTATCGGCTTATATGCGACAGCCAGTACCTTCATGCCGTCCTCCAGCATTTCATCCACAACCGCGTGGACGCCTGCCAGCCCGTCCTGACCGATGGGACTCTGTGTTTCGCGGTATTCCACGCCGGTACATCTGGCGCACACTTCATTGATGCTGCCCTTTACGATAAGCAGGTTCTCCTCCCGATCCCTGACCAAGACGCTGGCAAATCTTCGCTCATGGTCAAACGGCAGTTCGTCCGCCTTGCGATACCGCTGAGACAGGTTCTCGAATCGGTTGAGAAGCCCCGGCGTCTTACCGCATTTGAGGATCGCCTGATCCAGATGATTCTTCACTCCGCTATGATACAGGCTGTTCAGATAGGCGTACTCCAGCACCTTGGCGTTCTCATTTCCAAGAATATCCATATAGTATTCAAGGATAACGGTATCCCCGGTGAGGGTGCCTGTTTTATCCACACAGAGAACATCCATGCTGCCGAAGCTTTGCATGGCATTGATGTTTTTTACAATGGTTTGTTTTTGCCCCATGATCGCACTTCCGCGCGCCAGGCAGGCATTGATGATCATGGGTAGCATTTCGGGAGTCAGGCCCACGGCGACCGACAGCGCGAACAAAAACGAGGCGAACCAATTCCTTTTTGTCAGCCCGCAGACAATGAATACCACGGGGACCAGCACTGCCATAAAGCGGATCAAAACCCATGCGATTGATCCGGCACCGCGGTCAAATCCGTTTTTTCGGTTGCCATCCGTACAGCTGAATTCTCCATAGACCGTATCCTTTCCTACCGCAAGAACCATCCCATCGGCGTTACCGCTGATGATCGCCGATCCCGTAAAAGCAATATTGTGATAATCGGCAAAGGAACGCGGGGGAGTGGGAAGTACGTCCGAGTTTTTTTCCAGGATCGCGCTTTCTCCCGTGATCACCGATTGCGATACAAACAGATCATTCGCCGCGATAATGCGGATATCGGCCGGAACTCTATCCCCTGCCGTGAGACGTACTTTGTCTCCGACCACCAATTCTTCCGGCGAAAGCTGTATCCACACTCCGTTTCTCTGAACAGTCACACTGGAATGAACGAGCTTGCCCAGATAATCAGAAACCGTTTTCGCGCGCATTTCCTGAATGAACCGGATCACGCCGCTTGCCAGCAGCATAGTCAGAATAATCGGAGTCGTAGCTTTGTTTCCACTGAACACGGATGGAGCTAGCATATCGGTCGCAAAAGAAATGGACGCCAGAACAAACAGAATTACGGTAAATGGGTTCACAAAAGCGCGCCGCATGCGATACAAGACGGTATCCGCGCGCTTTCTCGCCAGAGCATTCGCTCCGTAGCGTTTGCGCCGTTCGTCCGCCTGTTCATCTGTCAGTCCATCATGCCCCGTTTTGAGTGCATGAAGCATTGTTTCTGTATCCGTCAGCGAATAACGAAGAACCCGCTCATGAATTGAATCGTTTTTCTTCATCCGACCTATCCTCCACGACGATTGATCATACTGATTATAGCATATACGGATATCGCTATCCGATATGAAAATCTTGCAAATTCCTTGCTTTTCGGGCCGTATAGATAAAAATTCTGAAGGCAGATTCCGCTGTTCCATATTGATCGGAATACAGCCAAGTAAAAGAGACCGTGCAAGAAGGAGAAAAGCGCAATCACGACATCTGGCGGTGCATGATTGCGCTTTTCGGCAGGGTATGGTATATTTTCCTTTAGTAGGATAAAATGCTATTGATCTGTTGATCTTCGATGGTATAGGAGGAGCAACGGGGAAGAGTTGACCGATTGGGTACTATCGGGTAGGAGTGAGTTCTCAATGAAATATTGGTTGAAACCATTGGAGGTCGTGCTTGCGTTAACATTGTCGCTGACAGCACATGCGGAAATCGTCGCAGAGAAACTGGGGGACTATCTTTATTTTCTTGAGCTCGATGCATACACTCGTCAGACTGTGACGGACGCTCCGACAGTCGGTATTACGGGTGGTTGCACAAGCATTCGAAATGGAAATCTGTACGGCCGGAATCTGGATCTCGGTTACTCGAGCATACCTGAATTTGTCGTTCACCTAAGTGGTGCAGAACATCGGCTGGAAAGCATTGGCGTCTGTGCCAATCCATACATTACCACCGCGGTTGGCGAGATGACGCAGGACGAGCTGCTTTCCATGCCTAATATCTGCAATGACGGGATAAACGAAAAAGGTGTTATTGTCAGCGTGAATGTCGTGCTGCCCGGTGATCTGGATGATCAATCCGGTACTTGCCACGGCAAGGATCCGTTGTGGGCACCTTACGTGGTGCGCTATTTGCTGGATCGGGCGAAGTCGGCAGAACACGCTGTCGAGCTCTTGAAGGATGTAGACATTGTCGGCGGATTTGAGGGTTATAGCCTCCACTGGATGATCGCCGATCTTAACAATACAATCATAGCGGAGATTCAAAACGGCAAGTTGGTCATCAGCCGAAATGAGTATTACTACATGACGAATTTCTACATGACGCTTGGTCCGGCACAAAAAACACAGATTGCGGCCGGATGCGAATTTACTGATCTGCCGCGGCTGAATGATTATGCCATCGGTGTTGAGCGGTATGCTTTTGTACGGGATCATTATGCAGAGAGCGTGTCCGAAGCCGGTATGCTTTCGCTGCTGGAGAACGTTCGGGCAACTGAAGCCTATCGCTCTCTTCCCGGAGTACGCTGGTATACCGAATTTACCAATCCTGCACTGCCGATCAGCAAATCGCAAGACGCTTTTGAGACCGAATTCCTGGAGCAGTATTCACGGTACGAACATCGTGACAGACTGAATCCGCAGGGGGACTGGATCACATGGCATACATCCGTGTACAACATGGAAAACTGCTCCCTGGCATTGTACTCACAGGAAGAATACGAAGAAGTATATCGGTTCTGCTTGAAATAAGCCGATATATGATTTAGGGAGGGCGCGAGATGCTTTTGTTTGGTGGTGCCTGTGACATTGTCATCATCGGCTTTATAACGTTCACGGGAGGCACACAGGTGTCACACCCCTAAAGTGTTGTTCTTTGTTCTGCTTCGCTTTGGGGGTCTAACAAGATATGGGACCGCTTTTATAAGGGATGATCCTTCGCAGGGTCCTGCCATACATAGCCATTTATTAAGCCAGATATCGCGCTCTAAACTGATCACGCATCAACGTATCAACGCCGAGCCCCTCTTCCAGAAATGCGTCCATTGAACCATACAGCTTTTCCACTTCATCCCATGCCGCCAGCAGGTATTCTTCACGGGCTTCCACCAGCGCCGTTCCGGCATTTCCCAGATTTGTTTTCGCGGTCATTTTCTGCAGCATTGCTATCATGCCGGCAATCTCATCTTTCAGGCATACATTGGTATACAAATAGTCAGCCATGATGTCCTCGGGGCTGACGCCCAGTATTGCCTGCACGAGTACCGATCCCCATCCACAGCGATCCTTTCCGAGTGTGCAGTGCCACAAAACCGCCCCATCTTCCGTACACAGTATCTCCTGCAGAAAACGGGAATACTGCGCTCTTGAAAACGGCATACGGACAAAGTTACGGTATACCTCGCACATTCCGCGGGCACCCGCTTCAGGATCGGCTTTTGCAGCTTCCATGTCTTTGCGTCCTTGTTCGGATCTGTCTTTTTCCCAGCTGACCAGCGTAGAATCATCTATGATCGACAGATTCATATAGGTGCAACCGTGCACATTCGGATCCGGCTTTTCTCCGGCTTCTTTTGAATTGCGAAAATCAATGATCTTACGAAGGGGAAGATCCGTAAGCAGGGCAACATCGTTTTCCGACGCGTTGTACAGTTGTTCGCTTCGAATCAGAAGACCATCGCGGATCCGCTTTCCGTTTGCGCCGATCATACCGCCTAGATCGCGCAGGTTCGGTACCTTTTCATTGTGCAGTGGTTGGCTTGTTTTCATTTTTTATGTTCCTCCTTACGGGAATGGAGCGTTGTTGATTTGTTGCTTTTTCAAGTGGATCGGTGAACGGGTTGAAAGACGTATGCAGCAGGTTCCATACTCCTGCAGGGGGGATGGTTCTGTGGTCCGCCTTGACTTTTATGGACATATGTTTATCTTCCTTGTGTCTTACAAATCCAGTATAGCAAACCTCGCCTGGCATGTCAATGAGAGGCAGGGGAGACGATGAGTAATACGTTTGTGGATAAACAAAAGCAGCTGAGAAAGAACGATAAGAATTCTTTCTCAGCCCCTGATGACCGGACTAATTTCCGGGAAGATGTCTGATACTACGCAAGTTCAGCCCTGTTTCCATCTGGATGGAAATATAGGTTTGATAGGCATCCGGTCTTACTTAGTGTTTCGAGTGTGAAACACCAAGCTGAAAAAGACGGACAGCGTTTTCCCGGAAGACCTGCCGCGCTTCCGAAGGCGATAGCATCGAATGCAGTTCCTCAGTTGATACACCATATCTTTCGCATAGAATCGGCGCATCGGATCCAAACACGATTTTGTCCGCACCGCATCGGTCAATAGCGACTCTCACATCGGATGCGGATACAAAGGTTGTATCGCCAAACAGATTGCGGTGTTTTGAAATCAGACGCATGGCATGAGAATGGTCACCGCGCAGTTCCATATGCACAGCAACAAAGTTGATTTCGGGATGTTTAGCTGCCATTGCTGCCAGGCTGTCTATGGATGAGTAACAATCGGATTCCGTATGGACCGCGAGAGTCAATCCATGGGCTTTACAAAGCCGCAGAAAAGGGTCATAGCGTTGATCGCCCAGTGGTATTCGCGCGGTTTGCGGATGCACCTTCATACACGCAATCTGATCTTTGTATTGGTACAGCATTTTTTCAGCTGTATCCGCATCGCCGGATACAGCTGGGTTGATCCAAAGCATCAGGCGCAGTCGATCCTCATAAGCCCGGGTCATCCGCAGTGCTTCTTCAAACCCGGATGCACCGATTTCGTTGCTTCCCAGCCAACCGGTAACCGCTTTCTCTATGTGATGGGTATCCATCAGCTTGATCAGTTTCGACAGAGGGCAATCCCATTTACCATGCTGACCGAAATGGGTATGTGTATCATTATCATTTGCATAGCGCCTTCATTTCCTGCTCAAGCAGTACGAAGACCCTTGCCACCAGATAGCCGTCTGCCACGGCGTGATTCATGCGTACGCTGACGGGCATCATTATTCTGCCGTTCTCCTCGCGGTAGCGTCCCCAGTTGATGATCGGATTGAAATACAGATAGCCATCCGGCAGTTCAATCGTCAAGGAATCATATGAGATCCACGGAATGCATGATGCATCAAACCAGTTCGGATGATTGGCGGAATCAAGTCCATACTCGCGCGTCTCCTTGGCCTTTTCCAGGTCCTGAAGCGCTCGCTGATAGAAGGTATGATAATCGGGATCGTATGTCGTATAGGCAATGGTAAAGGTCTCGGTGTCCTCGTGGAAAATGTACTGTGTGGGATTGATCTGATCATAGGCGATCAGTTGCCGGGTATCATAGCGCCAGGCAAGCCGGTAATCTTCACGACTGTTCAGCACCTTGGCCAGTACATAGAGAAAATTGATGTAGAACTTCGTACCCGTTCTGCGTGACCAGACCAGCAGGTCAGTCACATCTACACGATGGGTGATGGAAGTGGAGCATTTGCAGTCCTGCGTGAAATGGCGGAATACGCCGCGGCGGTAGTATTGCTCCACATCAACAATTCGGTAACTCATATATATCTTGCTCCTTCCAAAGAAAATATCTGTATTACGGCTTCTTCCGTTTCAATATGGAAGATCCTTTCACGCATCGTTTTTTCTTGATATGCAATAACGACATAGATTCATCTCATCTGTCGGGTACCGCAGTGAGCATGATCAAAATGCCTTCTTCTTCATGATACGGATACTTGAAGCAGCTGACAGCGCTGTCAGCAAACAACCCATCAGCAAGGCACCCACGGTAAGCCATTCATCCCGGAGCTTGTCCAGTGATGCGATCAGCAAAGATACCGCGTTGGGAGCCAGCCGCATGCCGAGTGCTATCACTCCTCCAATTCCGCCAAAGACGATAAACATCACGATGCGGCTCTTCTCCGCGCCAAACTTGAGTTGGAGCGGAATCATCAGATCCAGAATCATTAGGCTCATGAACAGGAACGCAAGCGATGGTGCGACATTTCCGATGATATCCAGCGGCAGACCTTTGACAGCATTGATGCCCAGCATCATGATGATGGAGAGCAGCCAGCCGCCCAGGCAGAAGATGCCACCCAGCACATACTTGCTCAGCGCATAGGTCTTGCGGCTGACAGGAAGCGTCATCAGGAACATCATGCCGTTGTCAGCGTTCATCGTAGCTGATGGTGCTGATCGCGATGACAGCGCTCAGGAAAGCCATATAGCCAACAATAAAGCTGCCATCGGCAGAAAAGCCCACAATGCAGCAAATAGCAAAAAACAGGATCAGCGTTTGCTTGCGCTGAAACAATAGCTGACAATCTTTTACCAGCAGTCCCTTCATTTTATGCTCCTTTCTGCGGCGGTAAGCATCACGATGATCTCGTCGATGCTGCCATTCTCAATCAGAATACCGGGGTTGTTACTTTGGTAGAACTGTTTGTTGTTGGTCAGGCAGGTGTAGCCGGATGCGGATTTCTTTGCTGCCAGCAGATATCGCCTGTCCAGCTTGTCGTAGTCGGCATCGCTGATCTTCAGCAGGGCATAGTTGCCAAGCAGGACGCCTGTATCCTCGTGCAGAACCACTTTGCCGTTGTGGATCAGATAAATATCATCGCACAGCCCTTCCAGGTCACTGGAAATGTGCGAGGTCATCAAAATGGAGCAATCCTTATGCTCGTCGATATAGCTGCGCAGCATGTCCAGAATCTCGTTACGTGCCACGACATCCAGTCCGGCAGTAGGCTCGTCAAGGATCAACAACCTTGCATGGTGGCTTAGCGCAGTGAGCACGCGCAGCTTGGCTTTCATGCCGGTGGAATACTCCTTGATGGGCTTGTTCAGCGGCAGATTCT
>JAZRWA010000026.1:0-8069 GCA_045599485.1 Clostridia bacterium
TCCTCGGTCTCGGGCTCTTCCTCAACTTCAGGAATTTCTTCATCGGTCTCAGGCTCGTCCTCGACTTCGGGAATCTCTTCCTCGGTCTCGGGCTCTTCCTCGGTCACAGGCTCGTCCTCGACTTCAGGAGTCTCTTCCTCAATCACAGGTTCTTCCTCAACTTCGGGAATCACTTCCTCAGTCTCAGGCTCTTCCTCGACTTCAGGAATCACTTCCTCAGTCTCAGGCTCTTCCTCGACTTCGGGAATCTCTTCCTCGACCGCAGGGGCTTCTTCTTCGTTTACGGGAGTTTCTTCCACAACCGCTATAATCAGCTGGCTGGTCTTCATCTCGTTGCCTTCCTCGTCCAGGATGACATTGCGATGGGAATCCAGCACGGAAATCACCACACGGTTGCTGCCGGTTTCGGGAACAGCCGCACGAATAACGATCTTGATCTCGTGGCAGTTGATCGACAGCTTGCCCCGATAGATCTCGGCGTTTTCGATCACCAGCATGGTGCTGTCGTCAGCAGCCTTGCCGTTGAAGGATACGGTCAGTTCAGCGCCGTTGATCAGAATGAAGAAAGGCTTCAGCTGTGCGCCGTTCTCATTCAGCACATCCAGCGAAAGAACAACCTCCGCCATCTCACCCGCTTTGGGCTCGTTGCTGATGTACGCCTCAACCTTGGCGAGTTTCAGCTCCTCGTAAATAACCTTGGGCTGTTCCTCGTCGGTGTTCTCGTCCTCGGGCTCTTCAGCAGGCTCCTCGGATTCAGCAGTCTCCTCAACAGCTTCCTCTTCAGGGGCGCCGGGTTCTTCCTCTTCGTCAGCTACTTCAACCTGTTCGGCAACAGGTTCAGTCTCTTCAGAGGGGGCATCCGTTTTGCTCATCGGCTCCTCGGGCACGGTTTCCACGGTTTCTTCTTCTACGGTTTCCACGGTTTCTCCAATATTATTGTCAGAACCGTTTTCCGCGTCAGTTGTGGAAGCGGAATCATTTTTTTCTTCTTCTGATGCTTTTTCTGTATCAGAAGAAGAACCGCTTCCGCTCTCTGCAGGTTCAGCAGACGGATTTTCGGCCTTTACTTCGGCTTTTTCCTCTGTTTTTTCTTCAGAAACGCTTACAACAGGCGCATTTTCCTCTGTTGCGACGGTTTCTTCAGCAAAAACAGGCAACACGGTGGTCAGCATCAGCACCAGGGCCATCAGCAGACACAGCGCTGCGCGCTTGCCGTTCAGAAGATTCCCGAACATGCCATTTTTCATCGATAAACACCCCTTCGAAGGTTATAGTATCGCCTTTTTTCAGCGATAAGTACTTGGGAAACAGAGATCTTCCTGCCTACGCAAAAACTACATAGCGACAGAAAGGCATACTATTTCATAAAACATTTTATCACAAGAATGCTATATGTTCAACCCTGTTTCTGAAATTTTGCATCACGTATATGCTTTGTTATACTCGTTATTCTTCTTTTTATCAGTAATTTATTTTGTACTTAAGTCGATTGTTAATTGTGATTCTATCATTGTCCATGAATTTCCATTATCACCACTTCAGATTGCAGCTTCTTATTGTTATTACTTATTGATCTATTTTCGCATATCATCCTCTATTTTTTATACATTAGTATTATTTTAAGCTATTTGCTCTCATCCGTTTCACTTTATGATCCTCTTTGATTCGTAATTTTTACGTCATATATTATTCAGAATTTGTAATTTACAATTATTACTATATGTAACCGCAAATTGTATTTTTTTGTGCGTGTCACAGTATCACACTCTAATATGTTACATTTTTTCCGGTTTAGCAGTTACTTTTTTCAGGACACTTTCCAACAAAAAAGCGACCCGGTATGTCCAGGCCGCAAAGGATCTATTCCAGCTCTGCTTAAAGCATTTCCGTGTACATGGCATACAGATGAGCGTACATGCCGTTTTTCTGCATCAGTTCCTGATGGGTACCCTGCTCCTGGATACCTTCATCCGTCAAAACCCAGATGGTGGATGCATTTCGAATCGTTGTCAGGCGATGCGCGATGGTAAAGGTCGTGCGTCCCTTGGCCAGTCGTTCCAGAGATTGCTGCACAAGCCGTTCACTTTCATTATCAAGAGCGCTTGTAGCTTCATCCAGAATCAGAATCGGGGGGTTTTTAAGGAAAACACGGGCAATGGAGATGCGCTGCTTCTGACCGCCGGAAAGTTTCACCCCTCGTTCTCCAACATATGTATCATAGCCATTCGGCAGCTGGCAGATAAAGCCATCCGCACCCGCATCTTTTGCCGCCTGAATGATTTCTTCCCGGCTGGCCCCGGGCTTTCCATAGCCGATGTTTTCCGCAATCGTGCCGGAGAACATATACACATCCTGCTGAACGATACCGATGTTTTCACGCAATGACTGCAGCGTCAGTCCTCTGATATCCTTGCCATCAATGGAAATAGCGCCGCCTGTCACATCATAGAAGCGAGGAATCAGGTTGCAAAGTGTGGTCTTGCCGCCACCGGAGGGGCCCACCACCGCCACGCTCTCCCCCGCGTTGACGTGCATATCGATATTGGCAAGCACTTCATGCTCTTCATCATCACTGTAATGGAAGGAAACATGGTCAAAGTCAATGTCTCCGCGTACATTTTCAAGCTTGACGGCGTCTTTTGCGTCTTCGATCTCCACCGGCGCATCCATGATCTCGCAGAAGCGCTCAATGCCCGTCATACCGCGCTGAAACTGTTCGGTATAGTCCACAATGGTGCGGATCGAGGTCAACAATGTGGATACATACAGCAAATAAGCTGTATAATCGCCCACATTGATACCGTTAGGCTCCCGAATCAGGAACAGCGCACCCACCACCACCACGATGATATACATCAAACCGTCAAACATGCGGTTGCTGGTGCCAAATCCCGCCAGATACTTGTATTGTATTCTCTTGAAATGGGCAAAACGCTCATTGCCTTCCGCAAACTTCTTCTTTTCAATTTCTTCGTTGGCAAACGATTTGACCACGCGGATGCCCAGCAGGCTATCCTCCACCTGCGCGTTGATTTCACCCACCTGATGGCGGCAATCCTTGGAAGCCGCACGCATCTTCCGGTTGAAATAGCGGGTTGCAAGCGCCATAAAGGGCAGCACAGCAAAGATCAGAACCGTCAGCAAAATGTTGATATTGGCCAGAACAATAAAGGCAATGATCACCTTGATGCCGGAGATCAGAAAGTTTTCCGGGCAATGATGTGCAAATTCTGTGATATCAAACAGATCGCTGGTAATACGGGCCATGATCTGGCCCACCTTCATGTTGCTGTAATAACCGAAGGAAAGCCTTTGCAGATGTGCAAACAGATCGGTGCGCATATCCTGTTCGATTCTGACACCCATATTATGGCCTTCAGACTGCATATAAAAATTAGCAGCAGCATCCACCACACGCAGTGCAATGTACAAAAGGCCAAGCTGCAGAATCAGGTTGACAGTCAGCGGTGCCGCGTTACCGAGCGCTCCATTCGTGATGCGGCGCACGATCATGGGCAAAACCAGTTCACATACCGTTGTCAGGGACGCAGCCATCAGGTCCAGCACCAATAGCTTCTTATATTTCTTAAAATAAGGAACGAATCGCCGTACCAGTGTGCCGGTCGGCATCTGATGATGTTGTGCCTGCATGATTTTCTCCTTTTCGATTAATGATTATACCAATACATCTGTCCGAGTGCTTGCCGTACGATCTCCGCGTTTGCACCGCTTAAACAATACGCTGCCTCATCGGTCACAAGATAGGCTGCTGCCCCAGTCGTGCTTTCGCAAAAGGTCCACCCTTCCGATCGCACCAAGACCCGTTCTGTCAGCATCATATCGGATTGCATCAAAGTGCTCACCGCGGAAGCCGGTCGAACCGCCGTCAATGAACGGCCATTCTCCTCCTTGAAAAAGGTCAGCACGGTACCGTTTTTTTCATTTGTTACACTGCTGACCGTTGCCTCTCCCGGAGAAAGCACCGGCAGCGGAGCGCCAAACGCCCTCGCCAGCTATCGCAGATCGGCAGAAGCAACAAGTTGTCCGTTCTCCATCGCAGTCTCCGGCATCGCACGAGGCACCGCGTTTTTTCCAAACAGAAAGAACAGAACGGCCATCGCAATCAGTAATATGCTGGTCACAAGAAGACTGATTCCCCGCAGCATGGTTACAAAAGTTTCGCGTCAAAGCGCATTTTATCGTCGATGGTAATCAGCGCGCACCGCCCCGTGCTGTGGCAGGCCCCCGGATTGACCAGCAGCACACCGCCGCGGCTTTCGAGCAAAGGCTGATGCGTATGCCCAAAGCAGATGATTTGCGCCCCTTTGGCAGCACCGCAATCGGCAATCATATCAAGGCCGCTTTTTACCCCATATCGATGACCATGGGTGATAAAAAAGCGTACACCGCCGATGCTGATGATCCTTTCATCCTCCAGACCGCCCGTCCAGAAATCACAGTTTCCCTTCACGCTGAGCGTTTGCAGGATGGAGCAGGAATAACGTTCCGCATCCAGTGCACCATCCCCGCAATGAATCAGCGTATCGATGTGTCCGTCGGCTTCCAGCTTCATCAGTGCTTGCTGGACATGCCCTTCGTCCCCGTGGGAATCGCTGATAACGCCGATCCTTTTCACAGCAGCTTCACCGCCAGTGCCATTGCGTTCGCGCGGTGGCTGATGGCATTCTTCTCGTCGGCAGACATTTCGGCAAAGGTTTTGCCCATCGGCTCATACAGGAAGTAGGGATCGTAACCAAAGCCATCGTTGCCGCGGGGAGCGCGAAGGATCACGCCGGGGCATTCACCGCGCACCACCTTGGTGGGACAGAACGGCGAAGCAATGGCAATACAGCTGACAAAGTGAGCGCCGCGCTGAGCATCCGGCACTTTGTCCATGTTAACCATCAGCAGCGCGTTGTTGTCAGCATCATCATGCTGATCACCCGCATAACGTGCCGAATGCACGCCGGGATCGCCATTCAGCGCGTCCACGCTGAGACCGCTGTCATCCGCCAAAGCCAGATAACCGGTCGCACGCATGACGGTCTCCGCCTTGATGGTGGCATTCTCCTCAAAGGTAGCACCGTTTTCGTCAATTTCCTCTTCAAAGCCCGCTTCGCGCATGGAAAGCACTTCGTACTTATCACCGATCATATGCTTCAATTCGGCGATCTTGTGCGCGTTATTGCTGGCAAGAATCAGCTTCTGCTTGGCGCAGATGTGACGCGCCCGCTCTCCCAGTGCCTCTCTTTGGCACTCCATCAGAGAGGCACAGCCGGCCGTGCCCAGATCAAGCAGCGTGTTCATTTCTGCGCGGCTGAAGGCACCGCCCTCGCCTGTGCCCTGCACCTCGGCAAATTCGCCCTTCTCGGTCATGATGAAGTTCATATCCGTGCCGGCAGTGCTGTCCTCGGTATAGCACAGATCCAGGCAGGGCGTGCCCTCCACCACACCGGCGCTGATAGCGGCAATCTGATGCACAATGGGCGATTCTTTCAGTTTGTCCTCACGAATCAGCCGGTCAATGGCACAGGTCAGCGCCACAAAACCGCCGGTAATCGCTGCCGTCCGTGTACCGCCGTCTGCCTCCAATACGTCGCAGTCAATGGTAATGGTGCGCTGACCCAAACGCTCACGATCCACCGCCATGCGCAGTGCACGGCCAATCAGGCGACTGATCTCCACGCCGCGGCCATCCTTTTTGAGGCCATCTCTCTGTTTGCGGCGTCCTGTGGAGGCGGGCAGCATAGCGTATTCCGCCGTCAGCCAGCCCATGTTCTGTCCACGAAGGAAGGGCGGCACCGTCTCCTCCACAGAAGCCGTGCTGATCACACGGGTACCGCCTGTTTCAATCAGGCAGCTGCCATACGCTGTGGAAACAAAATCAACCGTTATTTTATGCTCACGGGGCATTTCCGGCGAGCGACCGTCTTTGCGAATCATATCTTCATCCTCCTGTTCACTCATCAAAGTGCTTTATCCAAAGTAAGCCGTTTTGCGGGCATGATCGTCGTCACCGCTTTACGGACACATTTCTTATCCATTATAGCACACTTTGTAATAAAAAAACACCCGGCTGCCTTTTTATCGGCAGCCGGATTGAATTTAATTCGAAGGGCTCGGTGTTGCGGAAGGCACCGGCGACATAAAGACCGTGGGGGCAACTGTCGGCGCAGGCGTACCGGCAGGCACAGGCGTTGCCGCCTCAGCGATGGCGTCTTCGGACAACTTTTTCAGCGTCTGCGGGCCGGCAACACCATCGGCACTCAGACCGTTGGCCCGCTGATAAGCCTTGATAGCGGACTGTGTACCCTCGCGTACTCTGCCGGTCGGTGTACCCCTATAGAAGCCCAGTTCTTTGAGCCGCATCTGCACCCAGTAAACATCCGCGCCCGAAGCATCAAAGGTCAGTCGTCTGGTAAACTCCGGCGGATTGCCCTTATCATAAGCCGGGTAGATCTCCGGCGCCGGTGTGGTCTTGTTCACCTTGGTCGCGCTGTCAATGGAGCCCGGCTTGGAGGCATACTTCAGCTCGGGATCGCTGGGGGCATCATCGTGAATCCACACCTACACACCGGCCTTGCAATTTTCATAGATCCATCGTGCATCGGGAACCGTCAGGCGTACACAACCATGCGAAGCCCGGGAACCCAGATTTTTGAAAGAAGACTCGACCAGCTGATTGGGATCATAATTGCGGTACAGAACCGAGTGGAAGGCAATCTCGGCGGTAATGCGCGTCCAGTACTGGGCCGTACCGCCGCCCCACTGCGGAAAAGTGCACCAGCGGGCCCGGCGGGAAGTCAGCGTAAAGGTGCCGAGCGTGCTGGGATAGGTCTTGGTACCGGTTGAGCAAAGGAAAGCCTTGTAGAGCTGCGTAAACTCGCCGTTTTCATCCCTTGTATAAACCTTGGTCAGCTGATTTGCCACATCGACCTCGATGAAATACGGCACAGGCGTCGGCGCAGCGGTGGGCTTGGGCGTGCAATGCACATCCGCCACATCCTCTGCGTACAGCATGTTCCATGTAGCTTCATCCAGGACACCGGTAGCGGCAAGGCCGTTCTTTGTCTGGAAGGCTTTCAGCGCAGCCTGAGTTTTTGCGTAAAAGCCGGTACTGGTCTTTCCCTCAAAGAAGCCCAGCTCCTTCAGTCTTTCCTGTAGCTGCGTGATGCGCTTGTTGTCGCTGTCACCATACTTGAGCTTGCCGGGATAATTGAGGTTGGGTGTGGCTGTCGGCACCGGGGTGGGCGAGGGCGTCGGCGCGGGCGTGGGCGTGGGCTGCGCCACTTCACCGCTGTAAAGCAGCCGCAGTGTTTCCACATCCGCTGCGCCGGTCACCTCAAGGCCGTTCATGCGCTGAAAATCCTGCACAGCCGTGCGGGTGTTTTTCAGATACTTGCCGCTGATCTGATCATGGTAAAAACCATATGCCGCCAGCGTTTCCTGCAGTGTTTTGACATCCTCTGTCGTATCGTTGTACTTCAGCGGATGATAGCATTCGCCGTAGATGATCTTCTGCGTTTCCACATCAGCTACGCCGGTCTCCTTGAGGCCGTACGCCGCCTGAACTTCCTTGACGGCATTGCGTGTCATGGCGGCATATTCGCCGCTCAGAGGACCGGAATAATAGCAAAGGTTTTTGAGCCGTGTCTGCAATTGCAGCACATCCGTGCCTTTATCGCCGTAGGACAGGCTGCGCACCGTTTCTTCCGCGGCTGCCGTGCAGCAAAGCAGCAGTACCATGGCCAGCAGGATCAATAAAAAGCGCTTCAAAATAACACCCCACAGTTCTTCGCAAAGGTTGTTATGATATTGTAACAAATTTGAAATAGAATTGCAAGGTTATACCGTATTCTTATAAAATTTAACAATTGTCCGGGCCGAATGCCTTCCGCATTGCCTGATAACGGCGATACAAAGGTTCATAGGCGCGATGCTCCGCCTCATCGGGCTGATAAATACGCACATCATGGCAGGCCAGTGCGTCAATGGCGGCATCCAATGAAGCATAATGCCCGCAGGCCGCCGCAGCGGCAATGGCATCCCCCAGTGCCGCACTGTTGGAG
>JAZRWA010000027.1:0-22385 GCA_045599485.1 Clostridia bacterium
CGATCTCGCCCCGGATATCCCGACCACGGCAGCAGCCGCAGCGGCACAGGGCATAATAGGGACAGGCACGGCATGTTTCGGGTACAGGCAGGCTGCGGGTGATAAAGCGCTGCTGCACCTCGCTCTTTTCCAGCGCGTAAAAGGACACACGGTTGATGTTGCCCAGCAGCCACTCATCCAGCGCGTAAAAATCGCAGGGATACACGCTGCCGTCGCTTTCCACCAGATAGTTGACGCTGCATCGTCCCGAAAAGCCGCAGCTTTCCGGCGGATACCCCGCCAGCATGCCCAGCCAGTTGTCAAAGGTGCGGATACTGATGGGCTTGCCCGCCCGCAGCAGCGCGGCATAGCGGCGATAGGTGCGGCTCAAAAACTCCCCATACGCCCCGGCGCTCAGCGCGCCCTCGCGCTTGTCCTCCGCCAGGGGATCCAGGCAGGCGATAAACTGCAGATAGATATACGGCTCCAGCGCCTCCATCACCTGCTCCGGCTGCGAAGCCACCGCCTCATCCACCACGCAGAGGATGTTGAACTCAATGCCCGCCCGCCGAAGCTTTTCCGTCGTCTCCCGGATGCGGGCATGGGTGCCCTGCCCCGCCGCGTCCTTGCGCCGCAGGTCATGCAGGGCCTCGGGACCGTCCATCGACACGCCCACCAGAAAATTGCCTTCCTTCAGCACCGCGATCAGTTCATCATCCAGCTGCAGTCCATTGGTCTGCAGGGCGTGCTGCACGGGAATGCCGCGGGAGTTATATTTCTTTTCCAGCTTCAGCAGCCTGCGATAAAACGCCGCCCCCGCCAGCGTGGGCTCACCGCCCTGAAACGCCAGCATCACCCGCCCCTCGGCGTAGCTGAACACCCGGCGGATCAGCTTTTCCAGCGTCTCTTCGCTCATGCGCGCATGCACGGCTTCGGTGCGGTTTTTCATTTCATCGGCATAAAAGCAATAGGTGCAGCGCATGTTGCACGCGCCCGATACGGGCTTGATCATCACAGAAAGCGGCGGCACGGCTCTTCCTCCTTCAAAAAAGCCTTCCGGCAAAGCCGGAGGGCACGGTCAGTAAAACAACAGCAGCAGCACAGCCGTCACCAAATAGGCGGCGCCTGTCCAAAGCAGAAAGCCGGTACGCGGCTTCTCGGTCTCCCGGCGGCGTTCGACATACTCGGTAAAGCTTTCCCGCTTTGCTCGCTTGATGGGCGTAAAAATAAATTTCACGCTGCGCATGGCATACAAAAACACATCCAGCCCGCCGGAGCTGCTGAGCAGAGACACCATGCCCGCCATCAGCAGCACCGCGCCCGCCAAAGTCATGCCGTCGCACAGGTCACGCAGACGCTCCCTCACGGTTTCCGCCGCAAAAAAGCCGCGGGAAAACAACACCACCAGCACGATCGCCAGCCCAATGGCGGCGGCGATGAGCGTTTTGATCGTTTCGGTCTTTTTCTTCATACGCTGTCCCCTCAGCCGCGGTAGAACAAATACAGCGTGACGGCGGACAACGCCAGCAGGCAAAGACCGATGACCAGAATGAACAGCACCGCCGGCTTGCGCCTGATGTTTTTGCGCTCGCAGTATTCGGCGTAGGATTCATGCTCCTCCGGGCGGCGCAGCGAGGTAAACAGCACCAGCAGGCTGTGCACGCCGTAGCCGAAGATGTTGAAAAAGCCCGTGGTGGACACCCAGCTGAGTGACCCCACCGCTGTATAGACAAAGCCGGCAACAAAGCAGCCGTCGCTCACGCATTGATACAGCGCACGCGTGCTGCCGTCCGTCCCCTGCCAGGCGGAATACCCGACAAAAAACGCCAGCGCCGCGGCGATCGATACGGCTGCAAGCACGGCTCCCGCGCCCACGCCCTGCGGTTTTTTATTCTGCATACTGTTCTTTTCCTTCTTGAAGGCAAGGCGGAGAGAAAAAGCTCTCTCCGCCTGTCTGTCTTTAATTCTTTTCGCTGTTCAGGCGCGCCTGATAGCGTTCAAACTCCGCCTGGTTGCAGCGCACAAAGTGCCCGGGCGCGACTTCGCGCAGGGTGGGCTGCTCGGTGCTGTAATCATGGGCGACATGCGGATCGTACTTGATGCGCACACGCTGCTTTTCATACACGGGGTCGGGCAGCGGGATGGCGCTCAGCAGCGACTCGGTATAGGGATGCAGCGGATGGGCAAACAGCTCGTCGGAGGAGGCCAGCTCCACCAGCTTGCCGTAGTACATCACGCCGATGCGGTCGGAGAAGTATTTGACCACGGACAGGTCGTGAGCGATGAACAGGATCGTCAGGCCCAGCTGCTCACGCAGCTCGTTGAGCAGGTTGATGACCTGCGCCTGAATGGACACGTCCAGCGCGCTGACGGGTTCGTCGGCAATGATCATTTCGGGGCGCATGACCACGGCACGGGCCACGCCGATGCGCTGCTTCTGACCGCCGGAGAACTCATGCGGATAACGGCCGGCGTGCTCACGCACCAGACCCACCGTTTCCAGCACATCATAGACCTTCTTGTCGATCTCTTCCTGATTCTTTTCGCCGCGGATGCGCAGGCCCTCGGCAATGATCTCACGCACCGTCATGCGGGGGTCGAGCGACGCCACGGGATCCTGGAAGATCATCTGGATCTGCGTGATGTAACGCTGATGGCGGGCAATGCGCTTTTCCTCACGATACCTGGCCTTGAGCTCGTTCAGCTCTTCGCCGGAGGCGGCGGCCAGCATCGGGGCATAACGCTCATCCACCTCGTGTTCCAGGTCGTGGGCGTGCGTCTTATCGCAATAATCGTGGTCGAAGCGGGCGGAGGCCATGTCCTCCTTGAGCTGATGGATCTCGGCCTTCAGCTGCTTCTTTTCGGCAGCGGAGGCATTCTTCATCAGGGCACGCTTGGCGGCGATCTCATCGCGGTAGCTCTTGGTACCGGCGGCAATGCGCTTGCCCTTGAAGTAGATGTTGCCGGAGGTGATGTTGTACAGCTTGATGATGGAACGGCCCGTGGTGGTCTTGCCGCAGCCGGACTCGCCGACCAGACCGAAGACCTCGCCCTTCTTGATGTCAAAGCTGACATCGTCCACCGCCTTGACCCCGCGGAAATACTGGCACAGGTGATCGACACGCAGCAGCACATCCTCGGGAATGTTCATCTCGGCGGACTTATAATCGGCGATCTGCTTGCGGATGCGCAGCTTATCCATCACAACGGAGGCGATCAGCAGCAGCACAGACACGATCAGCAGCAGCCACGTATACTGCGCCAGCAGCCAGTAAATGCCGGAGAAGCCGTTGACGTTGGTGTTATACTCCGCCACAAAGTCGCTGTGCCAGGTGGAAACAGTCTTGGCAAAGGCGGAACCGAGGGCAGCGCTCTTTTTGCCTTCCGCCGCCTTGATCACATCGGCGACATCGCCGTAGAAGGAGGCGTTCTGCAGACTGTCCGCCAGAGCGGGCACAAAGAATTCATACTCGGCCACGGCGGGGTTTTCGGCCTTGGCGTTCTCGTAGGCTTCCTCAAAGAAGGGCGTGTAATCCACCTTTTCGCCCTTCGCCTGACGGGCCGCATACACGGCAAAGGCATCCAGCAGGTTTTCGGCCTCCTCGGCGCGTTCCTCGGCACGGACAGCCTCCAGCGCGGCCTGATAATCGGCGTACTCAATGGTCTTGAGGTAATCCGCCGGCGCAACGACGCCGCTCGCGGCCACATGGGCCTTCAGCATCGCCTGCACGCTCTCACAGAACTCCAGGAAGGTGCCGGCCTCTTCGCCGTGCGCGGCAGACAGCTCGGCATAATAGGTCTCAAACGCGGGACGGTTGGAGGCGTTGAGCGTTTTGCCCTTCGCGCCCTTCTTGGGGGGATTGAGCGCCGCGGAATCAAAATAGGTAAAGCATTCGGCCACACGCTTTTCGATCTGGCGCGTTTCGGTCTGCTCAAAACGGTTCATCCAGGCGGCGGCATTGAAGTCCGACCCCTCGCTGAACAGGCTGATGGCGGAACCGACCGTGCCGTGACGGCGCGCGGTCTCCGCCTCGGTGGCCCGGTCAACACACCAGGCAAAGATGTCGGCGGTGATCGCCTTCTTGCGGGCGGTGTCGGCGTTCTTTTCGGAAAGCATCTGCCGCATGGCAGAATAATAGGACTGGGAGAAACGGAAACGGTCGCCAGCGTTCAGCGAGACACCACTGTTTTTAAGGCGGGTCTCCATTTTGCCCCACAGGGTACCCGTGGTGGACAGGGAGCAGATCTCCACCACCAGGGTGATAACGATCAGCACCAGGCTGATGATTCTGAGGGTGAGGGCGATGTGCTTATTTCTTCTCATTTGTCGGCACCTCCCTCATTGCTTGCGGCCCGCGCGGCGGCAGCGGCCTCGTTTCTTTCCTTCATGCGGGCCACACGTTCGGTGACGATGGCGGGCACAGGCACCTTGGGCGCGTTGGGATGCAGCAGCCAGGTGGCGGCCCAATGCGTGTCGGTGATGTTGAACTGCGGGGGCTGCTGCTCAAAGTCGATCTCCATGGCATACTTGTTGCGGTCGGCAAAGGCATCGCCCACGGGCGGATAGAGCATATCGGGCGGCGTGCCGGGAATGGCCTCCAGCTTTTCCTTGGTGTCCAGATCGGGCATGGAGGAAAGCAGCGCCCAGGTGTAGGGATGGGCAGGGCTGTAGAAGATCTCCTCGCTCTTGCCGTATTCGACGATCTTGCCGGCGTACATGACGGCGATGCGGTCGGCCATGTTGGCCACCACGCCCAGATCGTGCGTGATGAAGATGATGGACAGCTCGCGCTCTTTCTTGAGGCGGTTGATCAGCTCCAGGATCTGCGCCTGAATGGTCACGTCCAGCGCGGTGGTGGGCTCGTCACAGATGAGGATGTCGGGGTTGGCCGCCAGCGCGATGGCGATAACGATACGCTGTCTCATACCGCCAGAGAACTCAAAGGGATAGGCACGGTAGCGCTTGCGCGGCTCGGGGATGCCCACCTCCTCCATCAGCTTGAGGGCGTGCTGCTTGGCCATGTGCTTGGTCACGCGGTGCACCATGCCGGAGGCATTCTCCTGCAGGTAGGCGATCAGCTTCAGCGCGGCCTCGTGCGCGTCATAGGCGGCGGCGTTCTTTTCGTTGTAGTGCGCCGTCATGTAATCGATGTGGCGCAGCATGTTGTCGCGCGTCTGCGGCAGGTCGACCACGTTGGCCGCCGGCACTTTCCAGTCGGGCTTTTTGCCCCGGGCGGCCAGCGCGTCAAACTTCGCCTGCTGACGGTCATGCTTGCGCTGACGGGCGGCGTTGGTATGCAGGCCGTAAATATAGCGGTTGACAAAGTCCTTGAGGCCCACCGTGAAAGTGCAGGCCGCGGAATCCTTGATGATGTCGATGGGGTTGACCGAGGCGTCCACCGCGGCGCACACGGCCTCGGCGGTCCTGGTAAGCGCCTTCTCCTGCAGCGTCTCGGACGCGGCAATGTCCTGATGGGCGGCGGCGAGGGCCTTCAGCGCCTGCTCGCGCAGCGCGCGGTAGCGGTTCTCGTCGCAGCTCAGGCCCTTTTCGGCCATGGCGGTAAAGCGCTCTTCAAAGCCCTCCACGGCAGCCTTGCGGCAGACGGCGTTCATCTTTTCGATGTCGCCGCGGTCCACCTGCATGCCGTGGCTTTCGGCATAGCCCAGAGCAAAAAAGTCGGGGCTCTTCTTTTGCAGGGCCTCTTCCAGCGTAAGCTTGAGGCACTTCAGCTCGGCCAGGGCGTTGTCCCAGCCCTGCTTTTCGCCGTCCTTGAGCGCCGCGGAAGCGGCCTTCAGGTGGGCGGTAAAGGCAGAAAAGGCCGGCGCGGGCACCACAAACTCGTTGCGGGATTCCGCCGCCTGCTCAGCCGCGGTCTTGAAGTCCTCGCGCAGGTTGTCATACGCCTTGTTTTCAATGCGGCTGATAAGGTCGCTGACCTTTTCAAAGGCCACCTGCGCGGCGTCATGCGCCGTCACATAGGCCTGCTCCAGCTTGGTGTGGCTGGCTTCGATCTTTTTGAATTCGGCACACGCCGCCTTGATGCCCTCGGCATTGGCGGGGTCGCTTTCGACCATGCACTTTTCCAGCAGGCGCAGCTTGGCATCAAAGGCCTCGCGGCAGGAGCGCTGACGCGCCTTGCCCTTGAGCAGCATGGCTTCCGTCAGCTGCTTGCCGATGCGCATGATAGGGTTCAGGGAGGACAGGGGGTCCTGGAAGATCATGGCCACCTTGTCACCGCGCAGACGATAGAAATCCTCCTCGGTGATCCTGAGCAGGTCCTGACCGTCGTACAGGATCTCGCCGCCCTCATGGATGGCGTTGCCCGCCTCGATGCCGAGGATGGCCTTGCTGGTCACGGACTTGCCGGAGCCGGATTCGCCCACGATGGCCAGCGTTTCGCCCTTATACAGGTCAAAGCTGATATCGCGTACCGCCTGTACCTTGCCGTTATTGGTGCGGAAGGAGATGCGCAGGTTGCGTACCTGCAGCTTTTTTTCTGCCGCCATGTCACTCCACTCCTCTCAAAGACGGGTTGAACGCGTCGCGCAGACCGTTGCCGAAAAGGTTGAAGGATACTTCCAGCAGGGAGATAAACAGCGACGGGAACAGGATAATAAAGGGATAATCACGCAGGTAGGGCTTGCCGTTGGCCAGCATGGTACCCACGCTCGTCATCGTGGAGGATTCCAGATTGACGATGCCCAGATACGTCAGCGAGGATTCGGAGAAGATGACGCCCGGGATGACCAGCACGCAGCCGGTGATCAGGGTACCCAGGGAGTTGGGGAAGATGTGCTTGAACATGATGCGCTTGTCCCCCGCGCCCAGCGTGCGGGCCGCCAGCACATATTCCTGACCCTTGAAGCGGTAGAACTGCATGCGCACGCTGTGTGCCATGCCGATCCAGCCTGTCAATACAAAGGCAAACAGCAATGATCCGACCACGCCGACCTGCTTGGACAGGTGCAGCTGGAACAAAACCGTCACGACTGTAAACGGGATACCGCTCAGAATATCGCTGATGCGCTCCATGACCAGGTCGACACGGCCGCCGTAGTAGCCCTCGATGGAGCCGTAGATGGTGCCCAGGATCAGGTTGACGGCGGAAACGCAGATGGCCAGAATAAAGCTGAAGCGGGCGCCCGAGGCCAGACGGGTCAGAATGTCCTGACCCTTGTCATTGGTACCAAAGGCAAAGGAGGGCTCAAAGCCGTAGCAGTAAATGAAATAGTTGTACTTGCTCAGGCGCACGGTGTAGGATTTGGCCGCGCTGGTACCGCTGACGCGGGCATAGGACAGGGAGCCGTCATCGCCCTCGATACGGATGGAATGATAATCGTCATTCACGCCCGTCAGATAGATGGGCACATAATTGCCGTTTTCATCCAGCTGCGCCACGCCCTTGCTGTCCACCGCGTACCAGATGTTGGCACGCTGGTCGGCGTCGCCCTTGTAGGCGGTCAGCGCCTTGGGGTCGGCGGCGGGATAGATCAGCTGAATGCCGTTTTCATCCTGCCACTTCTGAAGGGCCTCGTACTGATCAAAGGTCAGCGTCTTTTCCATCATGCCCAGGGCATAATAGTCATCCAGACGGATATCGTAGTACAGCGTGGTGGCGCTGGCGGCGTTCTTATCCTGATAGGCGGCCTTGTACACATCCACCACGGGATCACGGCCCGTTTCCACGCCGATGGCGCGGTAACGGTAATAGTCCGCGCTGTTGACGGTCTTGGTCTCGGTACCGTCCACGCCCAGCCAGCTCAGCGCGCCGATGCGGGGCGGCAGCTTGGTATAGTTGAGGTAGTTGGTATCGGTCAGCGCGCGGGTATAGTTATTCTGGCACACCATGGGCACAATGATGGAATAGAGCACCAGAATGATGATGATGATGGCCGCGACCACAGAGCTCTTGTTGCGCACAAAGCGGCTGAAGGCGTCGCGGAAGTAACCGATGGGCTTGGTCTCCAGTTTCTTATCGTGCATCCGGCCTTCGGTTCCGACAAAGCGGAACTTTTCAGCCGGGATGACGGGATAACGCTGTTCACTCATTACTTTTTGCTCCCCATTCTGATTCTCGGGTCGATGAAGCTGTAGCTCAGGTCCACGATGATGCCGCTGACCAGACCGATCAGGGTGTAGAAGGCGGACAGGAGCATAAACATGTTGTAATCCGGGGTGGCGGAGGTGATGGACTCGATGTAGAGTCGACCCACGCCGGGAATGGAGAAGATCTGCTCAATGATCATGGAACCGGAGATGATGCCGATGAACTCACCCAGGATCATGGGGAAGATGGGCACCATGGAGTTGCGCAGCGCGTGGCGCACGGTGGTCTGCGTGCGGCTCAGGCCCTTGGTGCGCGCCAGCAGCAGGTAGTCACTGGTCAGCACCTCGGTCAGCTCGGCACGGGTGTAGCGCGCAAGTCCCGCGATGGTACCAAAGCCCAGCGACAAAATGGCGGGCACCATGGTGGTAAACATGCTCCAGCTGAAAAAGTCCGTACCTTCCTTCATCAAAGGCGCAAACCATTTGAGCTTGAAGCACAGGAAGTATTGCACCAGGAACGCGTATACGTAGCTGGGGACCGATACAAAGACCATCACGCCGGTAGAGATCAAATGATCCTGCCACTTGTTCTTTTTAAGCGCCGCGTAGATGCCCAGCAGCAACCCAAGCGGCACGGCAAAGATCATGGTGTACAGGTTCACCACCACGGTGGCGGGCATTTTTTCAATGAACACCGACCACACATCACGGCCCAGGTACTTGCCCTCACTGATGCCCCAGTTGCCGCCGATCAGTGTTCTGGACACAAAGATGGCGTACTGCTCCAGCAGCGGCTTGTTGTAGCCCAGCGCTTCGCGGCGCATTTCGATCAGTTCCCTGTCCTTGCCGAACTGTTCCGCGGGCTTGTTGGGCAAAAGCTTGATGAGGATGAAGCACATGGACACGATGATGAAAAGCACCATGACCATCAGCAGCAGTCGTTTGATAACGTATTTAAACATAAGGTTTATCCCTTCCTCCGTTTCCTGTGGGCATTTTCCGTATCCGGACGGGAGATCTCCACAGGCAGCGGGCCGGCGTTGATCGCTTTATTTCCGGTATCGCCCGAAGCAGGGATGCCCCCTTGCGGAAGCATCCCTGCCGGGCAATTTTCAGCCTGCGCCCAAGGGCGCGATCGGCTTACTTGTAGTTGATGGTGCCGCCAACGCTCTCGACGTAGGCGTCCCACTCAGCATCGGTGTAGTTGTAGGTGTTGTAGCGCACACCGCCGCGGCCCATGGGGAAGACGTACTCTTCGGTGAAGTACTTGATCTGCATGCCGCGCAGGCCGGCGGAAGCGTCGTTCATCAGCGGGATGTAGTTGTACAGGCCCAGGTAGTTGCCTTCCAGAGCAGCCAGCACGATGATCTTCTGGGCGTTGCCGTCCAGAACCAGCTCAACGGTCTCGTCGCCCTTGAGCACTTCCACCTTGGTGCCGATGCCCTGCATGGACTGGTACCAGGTGTAAGCGCTGGCGGTGTACTCCACGCCGTCCAGCTCGATGGTCACCATGTCGGTGGTGGCATCGTAGTGGGGGTCATACTGGTAGGAGGAATCCACGAACACCTGGAACAGGTTGTAGGGATCGAAGGTGGAACCGGTCCAGCCCACGCCGAACAGCATGTCCACGTTGTTGGTGGCCAGGCCGTCACGGAAGGCGTTGCCCAGGGTACCGTCACGCTTGAAGGTGATCTTGCCTTCCAGCTTGGTGCCCACGACCGCTTCGGTGTAGTTGTTGACGATGAACTCGTAGCCGTTGTTGTAGAAGGCGGAGGTCAGGTTGGGGGTACCGACCATGATCTCGATCACGTCGTCTTCATCCATCAGGCCCTCGGCGATGGCGATGTCATAAGCCTGGTCGAACAGGATCTTGGCCTGGGCCAGATCGTAACCGGTGATGGAAGCAATGGCGTCATCCTGAGTGGCATACATCTTGCCCTCGCCGACTTCGTCGGTCAGGCCCCAGAAGTCCACGATGACCTGCTTGGCTTCGGGAGTGGCACGATAGGCGACACCATTCTCGGGGTCAGCAATGATCTGAGAGGAGTACAGAGCGTAGGCAGGGCCGTTGGTGGGGCTGGTCGCCAGGCAGAAGGCGGCACGGTCCATCGCGAAGGCCATGGCCATACGGAATTCCTTCAGGGTCAGGATGGTCTTGTTGATGTTTTCGCCGGCCAGAGCCTGGGTGGAGGTCAGGGCTTCCAGTTCGGGGTTGAACACCATCGCGAAGATGGAGTCGCCATCGGAGTAGTAGCAGTATTCGGAGGTGCTGTAGTCAGCCATGTCGTCCTTCTGCAGGCCGTAGCTGTCCAGCTTACCGCTCAGGAACAGCTCCAGACGGGTGGAGGCTTCCTCAACGAAGTCGCACACGATGGCGGTGGTCATGTACTGGGGAACGGCGGTCTCGTCGTTGTTGCCGTAGTAGTAGGGGTTCTTGGCCAGCACGTACTGCTTGTCAGCCTGGAAGGACTGCAGGTAGTAGGGGCCGTAGGACATGGTGGTTTCGGCAGAGGTGCCGTAGGTGTTGTTGTACACGCCGTCCACGATGGACTCGCAGGCCTTGTACAGATCCAGGTTGACCAGGGGCAGGTTCATGCCGTACTTGAGCTCGAAGCCCTTGCAGGGCTTGGCCAGCACCATCACCACTTCGTAATCGGAAACGGCGAAGTAACCGACCTTGCTGAAGTCCATCTCGGGATAGCTGGTGAAGTAGGTGAAGTAGGCGGGCAGGTCTTCCTCGGTCTCGCCCCAGGCGGGGTTGCCGCAGGTGACGGGAGCATACAGGGCATAGGTCTCGTCGTTCAGGGCGATCATGCCGTCTTCGTTCATCATGCCGACCAGGGTCTCCCAGTTGGTGACGTCGAAGTAATCGGAGCCGTAGGCTTCAACATAGTCCTTCAGGGTGTTGCCGCTCAGCCACACGGACAGCGGGAAATCAACAGCCAGATACACGGGCTCGTTGTCGGGGGTATAGTAGTTGCCATCCTCGCCCTTGACCAGGTCGGCCATCTCGTAGTAGGCATTGGCGGCGTTTTCCAGATACAGGCTCTGGCCCTGCTTGAGGTAATCCTGAGCGTTGATGATGGAAACGTTGCTGGAGTACATGGTGTCAGCACGATAGTTGGCAGCCACGGGGTCCAGCATCAGCTTGGCGGATTCGGCGATGTCATAAGCGTTGATGGGGGTGCCATCCTGCCACTTCACATCGTTGCGGATGGTGATCTTCCAAGCGCGGGCAGTCTCATCGGCGCCATAGCCGAACTGCTCAGCGTACTGGGCGGACACATCCTCGGGCTCGCCGACAGCCAGGTCGGGAACCATGCGGTAGCCGTCCAGCGTCTCGTTGTAATCGAAGCGATAGTAACCGGTGGAGATGTAGTCCAGAATGTCGCTGTCGGTAGCGGTCTGATTCTGGAACACGCTCCAGTTGGTGGGGAAGACGGTAGCGGCGATGTTATAGGTATACGTCGCATCCGCGGGGGCTTCGGCCAGCGCAGCACAGCAGCTCAGCAGCATGCATGCAGCCAGCACGAGGGCAAGCATCTTCTTCATAAAAGACTACTTCCTTCCTGAATATTTCCGTCCTTAAAACGGTTTTTTTATTGTATCATTTTTTTCCGTCTTCTGTCAATTAAAAAAGGGCGAAATACGCCCAAATCCTCCTTGCGGAACGCCGGTTTTGGCCCTTTCGGCGCTTTTTTCCGTTTTGTTCGCGAATTAAATACAACGGGTTTATTTGTGCGTGTATCGTAGACACTGTCCCCTGTTTGCAGCATCAAAAAAGCTCCGTACCGCGTTTTACGCGTGACGGAGCCGGGAAATTTACTGCGGAAAAATTTTTCAGGCGGCCTTCTTTTCTTTGCCGGTCAGCTTCATGATGCCCTGGATGGCCACCAGCACGCCCAGCACAAACAGGGCGACGGCGAACACCAGCTGCAGGATGTTGCCCGCGGTGGGGTTGCCGATCAGGTCGATCATCTTCTGCACCAGCGCGGTCAGGGTGACGGCCAGCATGAACACCATGGGGATCCACAGCATGAAGCCCTTGCGGTTGGTCTTCTTGAGGAAGACGGCCACAGCGATGAGCGCCAGGGCGCTGAGCAGCTGGTTGGCGGAGCCGAACAGGGGCCAGATGTTGTTGTAGCCGGCCTTGGCCAGGGCGTACGCCAGCACCAGGGTGATCACGGTGGCAAACTCCTTGTTGGTCACGACCTTGCGCCAGCCCTTGATGTCCTCATCCTTGATGGAGGAATCGAGGAAGAACTCCTGGAAGGACAGGCGGCCGACGCGGGCCACAGAGTCCAGAGAGGTCAGGGCGAAGGCGGAGACCGCCAGGTTGATCAGGGTGAAGGTCAGGTCAAAGGGCAGGCCGATGGTGCCAAGGAAGTTGGCCACGCCGCCGGCAAAGATCTGCGCGGGGGTGGTGTAGCCCAGGCTTGCCGCCTCGCCGGTGGCAAAGGAGGCCACGGCGATGAGCGCGATGACCGCCAGCATGGATTCCATCAGCATGGCGCCGAAGGAGACGGGCAGCATGTTCTTTTCATTCTTGATCTGCTTGGAAGCGGTACCGGAGGAGACCAGGCTGTGGAAGCCGGACACGGCGCCGCAGGCAATGGTGACAAACAGAATGGGGAACATGTTGCCGGTGCCGGCCACATGGAAGCTGGTAAAGGCAGGCAGGTTCACGGAAGGATTGGTAAACAGCACGCCCACCACGGCGCCCGCGATCATGGCCACCAGCAGATAGCTGTTCAAATAGTCACGGGGCTGCAGCAGCGACCAGACGGGCACAACGGAAGCAATGAAGATGTAAACAAAGATGATGATGTGCCAGGCGCTGCGCTCCACAAACATGGGCAGGGCCATGCCGGCGGCAATGCCGGCCACCAGCAGCACCAGCGCGATGGCGGTGTTGGTCCATTTGTTCAGCTTGGCAAAGCGCAGGATAAAGCCCAGCACCACCGCCTCCAGAATGAACAGGCAGGAGGTCGTTGCCACCGCGCCGTTGGCCACGATCTTGGCCCCGTCGGCCGCGGCAAAGCCCATGAAGGTGTTGGCCACCACATCGGCAAACGCCGCCACCACCAGGATGCAGAACAGCCAGCAGAACAGCAGGAACAGCTTTTTGCCGATCTTGCCGATATACTCTTCAATGATATAGCCGATGGTGCGGCCCTTGTTCTTGACGGACGCGTACATGGAGGAGAAATCCTGCACAGCGCCGAAGAATACGCCGCCCACCAGGATCCACAGCAGCACAGGCACCCAGCCGAACACCGCCGCCTGAATGGGGCCGTTGATGGGGCCTGCGCCGGCGATGGAGGCAAACTGGTGGCCGAAAACGACCATCGTATCGGCGGGTTCATAGTCAACACCGTCCTGCATCTCATAGGCAGGGGTCTTGGCGTTGGGATCGATGCCCCAGGTCTTGGCCAGCCAGCGTCCGTAAAGCAGGTACGCACCGACCAGAACGACCAGAGCAATGAGCATGATCAGCAAACCGTTCATTGTCTTTTCTTTCCTCTTTCTCATTTTGTTTCATTTTATATGAATGCAGCAAAAAAACCGCAATGCGCAATTCTATACAGTTTTTCATTCTCTGTCAATGAAAATATCTTCCTGTTTTGCCCTTGGAAAGACAAAATACACCGGAAATACAACAGCCTGTTTTATCTGTCCAAATTCCGTCCGGGCAGTCCTTCGGGTAAAAAACAGTTGCAAAAAAGCCGCGGATGGCTTCTAATAATATCAGTCCCATTTCTTTGCAGAAAGGCAGCGACCATGCATACCCTCATCGAGCTTTTTGACGAACGCCCCTTTGAAAACATCATCGCCACGCTGGTGTTCCGCCCCGCGCGCACGATCTTTCTCTGCCTGCCGCAGGTGGCCGCCGATACGCACCTGCACGGCCTGATCCGGCAGCTGCTTGGGTCCCGCGGCGTCACGACCGAGACCGCCTACGTCGCCGCCGATACCTTCAGCGCGCAGGATACCGCCCGCGTCCTGTCCGCCGTCCTTGCGGAGGCCGGGGACGCCGCCATCGACATCACCGGCGGCACCGATGCCGCCCTGTACGCCGCGGGACAGGTGACCGCCCTCACCCCCGTCCCCGTGTTTACCTACAGCCGCCGCCGCGGGTGCTTCTTTTCGGTGCAGGATGCCGCGTTTGCCCAGGGCGTCCCCTGCAACGTCGACCTGACCATTGACGATTACTTTCTGATGGCGGGCGGCAATACCCGCCCCGGGCGCGTGGACAACGCAGTCCTGTCGCAGTATCTGCCGCTGTTTGAGCCGTTTTTTGACGTTTTTCTGCAAAACCGCGCCGTATGGCCGCGCTTTGTCAGCTGGATGCAGCAGGCCAGCGCGCCGCTTGCGGGCGGCACGCTGGCCCTTCATGTGGAGGCGCCGCGGATCCTTCGGGGCGACCGCGGCCGCACGGTTGAGGCGCCTGAAAAGGTGCTGCACGATCTGGAAGCCACCCGGCTCCTTTGCGGCCTTGTCATCGGCGAAACCATCTCCTTCGATCTGCCCGATACGCAGATCCGCGCGTGGCTGCGCGATGTGGGCAGCGTATTGGAGCTGTACACCTACCGCTGCTGCCTGACTGCCGGGCTGTTCAGATAGGTGCGCACCTCGGTGGTCGTCGAGTGGGAAAACGGAGCCGGAAACGCCGCCGTGACCAACGAGATCGACGTCATCGCCTCCCGCGGCGTGGTGCCGCTCTTTATCAGCTGTAAAACATGTGACGCGCGCACCGAGGCGCTCAACGAGCTGGCCATCCTGCGCGACCGCTTCGGCGGGCGCATGGCGCGCGCCGCCCTTGTCACCGCCGAGACCGCCACTGTGCCGCTGCGCCGCCGCGCTGCCGAACTCGACATTGCCGTCATCGACCTCATGGACCTGTCCGCCGGCGAGCTGTCCGCCGCCATCGTCTCCGCCGCGGGAAAACCGTAAAAAAACCGTGCCGCCGTTGCCTTTTTTTCCGCTTTGCGGTAACATATCATTATATGAATGATTTTGGGAGGTCCCCCATGCCGGATTCTTATCTGCAGAGCCTGCTCTGCCCCCTGCCCGAGGACATCGCCCACCTGAAGGGCGCGGGCCTTTTTGACGAGGCGCTGGAGCTGATCCGCCGCCGTCTGCTCGATCCCTCGCTGCCCACCATGCTGCGCACCCGTCTTGAGACCGAACGCATGTTTTTAAAGCGCCTGCCCCGGGATTATACGCTGACCAGGGCTGCCCTGGCCGCCGAGATCCGCGAGGCCGTCCCCTCCTTCCGTGACGAAGAGGTGGATGAGCTGGTGCGGGACGGCCGTGCCGATTTTATCTTCCTGAACGGCGAAATGCTGTTCCACGAGGATCTGGGCGCGTCCCTGCTCAAGGCCTGGCCCGCGCTGCGTGCCCGCTCCGAAAAGCTGAACGTCGTGCCCAAATCCACGCTCGATCCCATCATCGAAAAGACCAAGACCGGTGTGGCCGCCCACATCACCATCAAGGGCGTGACCACCATTGCCGACAGCGCCTTTTTGCCCGGCGCGCTCTACCGCATTCACATGCCCATTCCGCAAAAATCGATGCAGCAGACCGCGCCCGAAAGCCTGACCTGCACCCTGCCCTTCACCGTGCAGGACGGCCCGCAGCAGTGCATGTACATGGAGTTCAAGGCCGACAAGAACGAACCCATCACCTTTGAATATTCCTACACGCAGCGTCCGCGCTACGTGGACCCGCTGGACCCCGCCGCCTCGGGTGTGGTCTACCCCGATGCGCGCCCCGTCTGCGCCGAGGACCTGTCCGAGCACGCGCCGCACATCACCTTCACGCCCTATCTCATCTCGCTGGCCAACGGTCTGAAGAAAAACGAGACCGACCCTGTGCAGATCGCCCGCACCTTCTATGATTATGTGACCACGAACGTCACCTACGCCTATCAGCGCCCCTACCTGCTCATCGAAAACGGTGCCGAATACACCGCCGTCAACCGTCACGGCGATTGCGGTCTGCAGGCGCTTTTGTTCATCACGCTGTGCCGCATCGTCGGCATCCCCGCCCGCTGGCAGTCCGGTCTGTGCGCCGAGCCGGGCGACGTGGGCAGCCATGACTGGGCGGAGTTCTATACCGAGCGCTTCGGCTGGCTCCCTGCCGACTGCTCCTACGGCGGCGGCGCGTGGCGCAACGGGGCCCTGCACCGCTGGAATTTCTACTTCGGCAACCTCGACCCCTGGCGCATGGTCGCCAACCGCGATTACTACGCCGCCTTCACCCCGGCCAAAAAGCATCCGCGCTTTGATCCCTACGACAGCCAGCGCGGCGAGATCGAGACCGAGGATCGTGCCCTTGCCTACGGCGAGTTCCGCACCCGCTACACCATGACCGCTTATGAGGAGGAAGAAATCAAATGATCATTTGCGACTGCCATTGCGATACGCTTTATAACATGCAGGTGCGCCCCGGCGCGCCCGTGGATGTCACCATGGATGCCCTGAAAGCCGGCGGTGTCAGCCTGCAAACGCTGGCCATGTACGTCGGCCCCGGCCGCAAGGGCGATGTCGAGGCGCTGATGGCCGGCATGCTCGATAAGCTGCAGGTGCTCAAATCCCAGGGCTGGAAGCAGGTCGACGACCCCTCCGAGGCCAGGGACGGCGAAGTCGCCGTGATGCTCTCCATCGAGGGCTGCGAGCCCTTTGATCTGGGTCTGGACGTGATCGACGCCTACCGCGGCTACGGCGTGCGCATGGCCTCCATCACCTGGAACCACGAAAACACCCTGGCCTATCCCGCCATGGGCGGCACGCAGAACGGCCTCAAGCCCTACGGCGTCGAGGCCATCCGCCGCATGCAGAAGCTGGGCATTGCCGCCGACATCTCCCACCTCAACGACCGCGGTGTCATGGACATCCTGGACAAGATGGAAAAGCCGCCCATGGCGTCCCATTCCAACTGCCGCGCGCTGGTGAACCATCCCCGCAACCTGTCCGATGATCTGCTGCGCAACGTGTTTGCCGCGGGCGGCTTTGTGGGTGTCAACTTCTGGCCCACCATCATCGGCGAGCCCGCCACCATCGATCATCTGGTCGATCACATCGCCCACATGTACGACGTGGGCGGCGAGGGCAAGGTGGGCTTCGGCTCCGACTTTGACGGCATCGAGCGCAAGCCCGAGGGCCTGAACGGCCCTGCCGATTTCCCCAAGCTCATTGACGCGCTGCGCCGCCGCGGCTTTGCCGAAAGCGATGTCGAAGACATTGCCGGCCGCGCGCTGGTGCGCTATTACGACCGTATCCGTGTCTGATTTCCACAAGCAAGGAGGCTTCATGTTCCGTCGTCTGTTATCCCTGCTGCTGATGCTGTGTCTGCTGCTGCCCGCTGCCGCTTTGGCAGAGGACGCTTACCTGCTGGACTGCACCGTCACAGCGCAGTCCAGCCCCGAGATCACCTATTTCATTCCCGCCACCGGCACCGTTTCCATCACCGTGCTGGATGGAAGCGGCGCGGTGCGGATGACCATCCTTTCCCCCCGCACCGCCATCGGCGGTCTGCACGTGCTCAGCCCCGAGCCCGCGCCCATCATGGCGCTGGGCAGCGGCCGCTACACGCTGTGCATGGAATATGAAGGCACGCGCTGTACCGCCGTGCTGACGGTCGCCTCCGACGCGCCTGTGACCGAAGCGCCTGCCCCTTCCCCCGAAGCATTGATCCCGGTCACGCCCGCGCCGACTGTCACCGCCGCGCCCGCCGCAGGCAAGGTCATCACTCCCGCCTATGAAAGCACCGTCAGCGTGCATCACGACGCCTGTTACTGGTGCACGCCCATGGACATCCATGACGAGGCCGCCGTGTGGGCCATGCTCACCGCGCCCATCACCGTGGTGGATGTGGGGCAAAAGGAGCAGGTGGTGCTCTTTGCCGAGCCCAACGCCTCCTCGCAAAAGCTGGGCGTCATCACAGGCGCCAGCCAGGCGGTGCATGTGCTGGGCGAAAGCGAAAACGGCTGGACCAGGGTCGAATGCTATTCCAGCTCCTTCCACGACAGCGTCGTCAAAAGCTGGAACAAGTTCATGACGGGCTACATTCAGACCTCCAAGCTCAAGCGCGTCACGCCCAATCAAAATTACGGCATCGTCATCGACAAGCTGACGCAGCGGCTCTACCTGTTCCATGACGGCGCGCTGATGACCGAGCTGGAAGTGTCCACCGGTCTGTACAATGACAGGCAGCCCTATAACGAAACACGCTCGGGCGAATTCCTCATCATCAGCAAAACGGGCGATTTCAAATCCGACAACCTCATCTGCGGCATGGCGCTGCGCTTCAACAGCGGCGACCTTTTGCACGAGGTGCCGCATGTGCTCAACGCCGACGGCACCAAAAACTACAAAACGTGCGAGGCCAAGCTGGGCATCCGCGCCAGCCACGGCTGCATCCGCGTGCAGCGGCTCAAAAATCCCGATGGCATCAACATGACCTGGATCTGGAACAACATCAAGGTGGGCACCAAGCTGGTCATCTGGGAGGATTATCAGGGACGGCAGATGGAGATCCCCGCCGATGATCTGCAGCTGTACTACAACCCCAAGAGCGGCACTTCGTATCACTCCGTGGCCAACTGCAACGGCGTCAAGAATCAGTACCTGCCGCTGACCGCCTTCCATTACAGCGAGCTGGATTCCGGCTCCTTTGCCAAGCTGACGGCCTGCAACTACTGCATTCCCGTCCTGCGCCGCGGCGAGATCGAAGCCGTCAACGCGATTCACCTGACGACCTCTCCCGGCATGATCCCGCAGTAACGAAGGGTTTTTTCAAGGGGGAACCACGCTTTCCGAAGCCGGAAAGCATGGTTCCCCCTTTTCTCCGAGAAAGGGCAGATTTAACAAGGCAAAAAACACCCTTGCTTTGATGGCAGTCCGCTTTCATCATGGCAAGGGTGTTATGATACAGATAAATAACTGCTTTTTCTCGGAAGGTTTGGAAACCATGCTTTTTGGCATCAAAAAGCGTGGTTTCCAAAAAACTTCGTCTCCGTTACTCCCCGTATGCAAAACCTCCCGCGGTCAGCGGCTCGTCGCCGAGCTGCCGCAGCACAGGGTCGTAGCGCAGGTCGCGGCGCACGATCACACTGCCGCCCGAAGGAATGCCCACATCGTTCAGCGTGACCGCCTGCATCCAGACAAGCCGCCCCATTTCATCCCGCAGCGTAAACACCGCCGTCACGCCAAACCGCGCAAACTCCGCGTCATTTTCCACCACGGCATACAGCGCGTCGCCCTCCTGCCGCACGGTGCAGGGCAGCCGATACGTCGGGCTCTCCTTCACGCTTTTGCCCGTCACCGTCAGCGCATGATCGGTGATCGTTCCCTTTTCCGCCTTAAAAGAGCCCCACATCACGCCTGCATCCCCGGGCGCAAGCGTATCGGGATAGCAGCTGAAGCCGTCCCCGCTGCCCAGCGCGCCGCCCTCGCCGTCATACACCTCCATGAGCGCGCTGCCAAAGCGCACAGGCTTGTCGCCGCTGTTCACCACATCGGCAAACAGATACACATAGCTGCCGCCCGAAGCCGCTGGCACCGGGATCACCGTTTCCCGGGTCACGGTCAGTTTGCCCGCCGCCAGGGCGTTTCCGCACCAAAGCAGCAGCACCAGCAGCACCGCCGTCCGCACCTTTTTCATATCCCTCACGCTCCTTTTTGCCCATTATACCACAAAACGAAAATAAAAAAAGAAGGCTCCGTTTCCGGGGCCTTCTGTTGCTCTCACCTAATTCGGGTAAAAATTACCGGCGCATAGCGGCGAAGCACTCGCTGCAGTAGATGGGGCGGTCGTTCTTGGGAATGAAAGGAACAGTGGTCTCAGCACCGCAGTTAGCGCAGGTGGTGGTGTAGGACTCACGGGCAGCGCCGGGAGCCGGACGGCTGGCCTTGCGAGCCTGACGGCAAGCCTTGCAGCGGGTGGGCTCGTTCTGGAAACCCTTTTCAGCGTAGAATTCCTGCTCGCCAGCGGTGAACACGAATTCCTGCCCACAGTCGCGGCATACCAGCGTCTTGTCTTCGTACATGGATATAATCCCCCTAAAAATGTTTCGGTTTAAGGATTTGGCTGACCTGGTCTTTGACCCCACACTCGCCGGCTGGAGCTTTGCTCATAGCCTCATGGCCCCCACGCTGCTCTCTCGAATCACTTCGGCCGGACTTACTTCTAAACCGCACCATGCTCACCGGAAGATTTTTTCCGGTTTACGTGGACCGCTTTGCCTGCGACTGGCATCGGCTTGCAACCACAGACCCGAACCTTAACCATGGATTATTATATGCAGAAATCCTCAAAAACGCAAGTACTTTTGCGAAATTTCTTTTACACACGGGCCGCATCCTGTTCAATTGCTTTTAATAAATCCGTCCAGCAGCCGCCGACCGTTTTTGTGGCACTGCGACACTTCCTCCAGCGACAAACGATAAAACAGCTCCGCCGTTTCCGCCCGCTTGCGCGCCGCCTTTTTGCCCGACGCTGTCAGCATCGCCTCCGGCACACGGGCGATCATATCATGATATTCCATAAAATAGTTGGGCTCGGGGTCGCCCCGCCCATCGGACACCGTGCCATCCTCCAGCACGCGGTACAGCGGCTGCTTCCATTCGCCGTGGCTCAATACCATGCGCAGCGTGCCGCTTGCCCCGATGGCGTCCAGCTTGTCGGCGTCAAAGAGCAGCCTCGCTTCGATGCTGTCCCGCTCCACCTCGGTGCCAAAGCTGTGCGCGGCAATGCAGCGGGAAACCTTTGCGGCAAACGCCTCCCCAAAGCCGTTTTCGATCAAAAACCTCTCCGCCTTGACCGCCCCCGCCGCCGCGTGGCGCACCGCGGGATCTTTCATTTCCTCCGCCTGCCCCACATCGTGCAATAGACACGCGGCGATGAGCACCTCCCGGTCGACGTTTTCTTCCGTCTCCGCCAATTCCAGCGCCAGATACAGCACCCGCCGCACATGCAGCGCGTCATGCGCCCCATCCGCCACGCAAATGGCCATGTAATCATCGAGCAATTGCAGCTGTTCCTGTGTCAAATGACTCACCCTCTTTGCCGTTAGTGAGGTCGGGGAGACCCTCACCATAACGGCTTTGATATCATAATAGGTTTAACACATTGCTTGCGCTAAGACAAGGACATTCGAGACAACATTATCTGATACTCTGAAAATCCATTGTACCACTAAACACTGTGTTCTTTTCATCCACCTTAACGGATGTCTTGAAATCGTCAGGATAGAGATCAACGGCCCAGCTCGCAAACGCAACCGGGTTAACGCGGCTCTTGTCGCCAGTCAGCTCAGCAACCTTGCAATCATCCAGAAACTGCTTTTTGCAGTGGTTGCCGTCAAGGATCAGAGACAGGAACTTTTCCGTGCTGTCTTTCGAATTCTCTTTAGAGAGCTTTCGGAACACTTCCGAAAACTTTTTCTCGTACTCCTGATAGGTCACTTTTTCCTCCTGATAGAATTATCTCTCGCCGCGGCGGCATCGTCATAGCCATTATCGCCTGTGTGCGGGCGCACATGCGCGGTAAAATCGCTGGCAGATACACCCTCAGATCTCTGGCCAGTGTACTTGTAAAAGATAACGTCCTCGCCGCTAGCATAGCAGACAGGCAAAGGCGTTGTCAATCGAAGAAAAAAGTACCCCGCTCCCCGGCCCTGAAGCACCGTGTTCCCCGGGCGGGAAGCGGTGTTTTTTTTGCGCAAAAAAAGGCCGAAGGGCTTACGCCCTCCGGTCCTGTTTTGTGTCTGTAAAAATTACAGAGCAGCCTTGGCAGCTTCCAGCACGCCCTGCAGGTAGCCCAGGGTGTCCACCAGGGTGCAGGAGGCAACAGCGTCCACAGCGGCGGTCTTGTCGCCGTTGAAGGAGGCGATGCAGGCTTCCAGCTCAGCAACGGTCTTGCCGGCCACAAAGGCTTCGATGCCCATGTAGCTTTCGACCAGGGGCATGGTGGAGCCGGCGTTGGCCATGTTGGCGGAGTACAGTTCGCTGTTGATGCGCTTGGAGGCCAGCAGGCTGGCGGCTTCGGCGCCGAAGATGGTTTCAGCATTGGGAACCACCACAGCGGAGTCCTTGGCCATGGGCTGGAACTCGGTGATGTAGGCAGCGGCGATCACATCGCCATCCATGGCAACGGTGATCACGGCGAAGCACTTGGTGCCATGGGCAGCGCACACAGACTGGCCCATCTTGATCTCGGCCAGAGCGCTCACGGCGCACAGGGACAGCATCAGGGCCAGAACGAGAGCAACGATCTTCTTCATGAGAAAGATCCTCCTATAATATCTTTGCGGGTCGGGTTTTCGCCCGCCCGTACATTATACAGGAGCCCGTTG
>JAZRWA010000028.1:0-10088 GCA_045599485.1 Clostridia bacterium
TGGACGCCGATATCCACAAACGCGCCGAAATCGGCCACGTTGCGTACCGTGCCGGTCAATTCCATGCCGGGCTTCAAGTCCTTGATGTCCAGCACATCGGTGCGCAGCACGGGACGGGGCAGATCCTCGCGCGGGTCACGGCCGGGGCGTGACAGCTCGCTGACGATATCCTGCAGGGTGGGCAGACCGATGTTCAATGCCCCGGCCAGCTGATTTTTGTCACAGGCGGCAAAGCGCGTGCCGATATCGGGCAGGCCACCCTTCTTCAGGGCCGCGGCATCGTAGCCGAGGTGCGTAAGCAGCGCCCGGGCGGCGGGGTAGCTTTCGGGATGGACAGCGGTGGCATCAAGCGGCTCCCGGCTGTCCGCCACACGCAGGAAGCCGGCGCATTGCTCGAAGGCCTTGGCCCCCAGCTTGGGCACTTTTTTCAGGGCGGTACGGCTGGGAATACCATTTTTTTCACGATAAGCCACGATATTTTTGGCCAGCGCCGGGCCAATGCCTGCCACATGGCTGAGCAGTTCTGCCGAGGCAGTGGAAACCTCCACGCCCACGGCGTTGACGCATTGTTCCACCACACCGTCCAGGGCGGCGGTCAGCTCGTTCTGCTTCAGATCGTGCTGATACTGGCCCACGCCGATGGCTTTGGGATCGATCTTGACCAGCTCCGCCAAAGGATCCTGCATGCGGCGGGCGATGGAAACGGCGCTGCGCAGGGATACGTCAAATTCCGGAAACTCCTGTGCGGCCAGTTTGCTGGCAGAATAGACCGAGGCGCCGGCTTCACTGACGATCATATAGGCGGCGCCGGGCAGCTGCGGCAGCAGGGACACGATAAACTGCTCGCTCTCGCGGCTGGCGGTGCCGTTGCCGATGGCAATGGCGGTCACACCATGGCGGCGGCACATGGCGGTGATCAGCTTGGCACTCTGCGCCTTGGCAGCTTCCTGCCCGGGCAGGGTAAAGTGTCCCACGCCTGTCTAAAGCACCTTGCCATTCTCATCCACCACAGCCAGCTTGCAGCCGGTGCGGAAGCCGGGATCCACGCCCAGTGTGACCTTGCCCTTGATGGGCGGCTGCATCAGCAGCTGGTGCAGGTTCTGCGAAAAGACGCGGATGGCGCCGGCATTGGCACGGTCGGTCAGCTCGCTTCGCACCTCCCGTTCCAGCGAGGGCTGCAGCAGACGGGACCAGGCATCGTCACAGGCTTCAGCTACCTGCAGGGCAGAGGGGGACATCCCGCGGACAAAGCTGCCGCGCAGCATGGCTTCGGCCTTTTCGGTAGCTACCGAGACAGAAACCTTTAAAAATTCCTCCCGCTCACCGCGGTTCAGGGCGAGGATGCGGTGGGCGGCGGCGCGGTTGACCGGCTCGGCATATTCATAGTACATGCGGTAAACGCTGTCTTCTTCTTTGGCGGCGGCGCTTCGGATCACGCCCTCACGGAAATACAGCGCCCGCAGGCTTTGACGGATGGCGGCGTCATCGCTGATGTTTTCGGCAATGATGTCCCGTGCGCCGGCGAGGGCCGCATCGGCATCCTCCACCCCTTTTTCCGCATCGATGTAGCGGGAAGCCTCCAGCTGCACATCACCGCGGGGATATTGCTGCATCAGCCATGCCGCCAGCTTTTCCAGCCCTTTTTCGCGGGCAATGGTGGCACGTGTGCGGCGCTTGGGGCGATAGGGACGGTACAGGTCCTCCAACTCGGAAAGGGTCACCGCGGCGCTGAGCTTCTGCCTGAGCTCCTCGGACAAAACATTCAGTTCGGTCAGGCTCTTCTCGATCTCCTGACGGCGTTTTTCCAAGGAGCGCAGGTATTCCAGCCGCTCGGACAATTCACGCAGCAGCTGATCGTCCAGCGAGCCGGTGGCTTCCTTGCGGTAGCGGGCGATGAAGGGGATGGTGTTGCCGGCGTCCAGCAGGGTGATAACCGCCTGCACCTGCTCGGGACGCAATGAAAATTCTTTGGCCAAAATCAGCGAAAAATCCATATGATCCTCACAAAAGCTGTTTCCATTGTTCATAAGTGATGCAGCAAACGCGTTCGTCAGACGCAATGTCATCTTCCGTCTTCTTGGGACGCGCGCCGATATCAATGCGCAGGGTGTGCATGTTGAGCCGCTGCATCACATGGTGGGAGGCCCTGTTGCGGATATCGCAGCAGGCAATGATGCGCCCGAACCCCAACTGCTCAAAGCCAAAGCGCAGCAGCGCCTGGCCCATTTCGGTCACATAGCCGTGACCGCGGTGTTCGGGCAGGAGGATCCAGCCGATCTCACCGGTCTCATCATCGACAAACTGGATGCTGCCGTCGCCGAGGGCCATGCCGTCTTCTTTTTTGATCAGCACATATTCACGGTCGCGGATGGGCTGTTCCTGCCAGCCCTTCAGGGCGTAATTCAGAAAACGGTCGGTATCCTGATCCACCGTCATGCCGGGGCGCCCCCAGTAGTACAGATATCGGGTGGTATCGGGGTCGGCGGCGATGGCACGCACCAGGGGACGATCCTCCGCGGTGAAAGGACGAAGTGTCAGGCGGGCGGTTTCAAGATGGTTGCTCACAGCGGCCCACCTCCATGACTGATGTGGTCAAATGTCACCGGCAAACGATCCGCATACAGGTGCCCTTCACTGGCAAAGGTCATCACCCTCGGAATGACGGCATCCCCTTCGCCGTCAAAGGCGATGGCGGTGATACCGGTATGGCAGATCGTAAAGTGCAGGGAAAGCAGCGGATAGGGGATATCCAGCACATGGCTCAAAAACGCCATGCCGAAGCCGTGATGGGCAAACAGGGCCACACGTCGGTCACTTGGCTGTTCGGCGATGTAGCAATGGCGTGCCGTATCATGACGATAGCCCAGCGTCAGCAGAAAATCATCGGTCTCACGGCCAATGCGCTCCATGCCGCTTTGAATATTGGTGCCAAAGAAAGCGGGATGCCTGTACCATTCCGCGCCGAGGGCGAGCACGGCGGGATCGCGGAACAGTACCCGCGTATCGGGGTCGGAATACAACCAGCGCCTTTTTCCGCTGGCATCGCTTGACAACTCTTCCCATGCTTTGTCCTCCCGGCAGAAATCCAGAGGGATCACCGGCAGGCGGGAAAGCTCCGCCGTGGGCTGCGCCGTCTGCATGGCGCGATTGTGGGAGGAGGCGTAGACGGCGCTCAGCCCCAGCCCGCCGAGACGTCGTCCGGCGGCTTCGGCCTGCCTTTTGCCGAGGGGGATCAGTTCATCCGGCTGATAGGTTGGAAAACCATGACGAACATAATACAGGATCATCGTTTGACCTCCGTATTTTGAAAGGTGATCAGGTGAAGCTCAGGCGCGGCGTGGATGCGCAGCGGCAGTCCGGTATAGCCGACGCCGCGGCTGATGATGCATTCCACACCGTTTTCATGAAATTGCCCTGCCAGATGGCGCAAGCCGAAGCCGCGAGACAGATGGGAGCCTGTTCGGATATGCAACCCGAACGGATTGATCTGTCCGCCGTGCGTGTGCCCGCACAGCGCTGCAAAAAAAGGCCATTTTTCGGCATAGGCTTCGGAAAGGGCGTCAGGGGAGTGCGGCAGAAAGAGGATGCCGTCGGCCTCCGTACAGCAGCCAAAGGCTGCCATGTAATCGGGTACGCCGCAGTTGACGTCATCCACGGCACACAGTCCCAGCTTTTTGCCCCGGATGCGCAGCACAATGCCACTGTTGACTAGCGGCGTGATGCTGTTTTCGGTCATGACCTGACAAAGTACTTCTTCAGATACGTCAGCCCGGTCATGGTTGCCTGCACAGCCATATACGCCCAAAGGCGCAGACAAAGCTTTCAGGTATGTCAGCGCTGTCAGGGAGGTGGAACCGTCCTCCCCGTAATCGCCACCCAAAAGAATCAGATCGGGCTTCAGCCCGTTGATCTGCTCAACAAGCTCCTGCAGCCGCTGTGGGCTCAGAAACAGCCCGTAATGGATATCGGAACAGTAAACCGCTTTCAGCCCCTCCAGTTCACAAAGCGATGACGGAAGCGGAATGGTATTTTCGGTCACGGAAAGGGTTTTGCGGTGATGCCGGGCGTGGCATTTTTTCGCAAAAGGGAGCAAAAGCAGGAGCCGTCCCGGCAGGGAAGGACGATGTGGATGATATTCCCGCATGGGCGGCACGCTCCTTTCAGTTCCTCTATTCTATCATAAACCGCCGCTTATCGCAAACGGGAAAAAACGTTTGTTGCCAACGCAAAAGGAGGTTGACTTGACCGCAAATGAATCCTAAAATAAAAGCCGACCCGAAAGGTGATTTCTTTGAAGCCTCCTGACGGAGCTGTTTCTCTGCTTGCTCCTGTGATGATGCGCGGAAGCGCGAAGGATTGTATGACATAGCAAAATATTCTGGATTATATCAAATGGCGCGGCGATCTTTTGACGGAAACCGTGCCGCTGTGCCCGGTCGATCTGCTGATCCTGTCCGAGATGATTTACAGCCCGCTGGAAGAATTGAAGGGTCTTACCGGCCCTTTGGGTGTGCTGGCAGCAAGGTTGGGCCCTGCCCCTGACGAAAAGGAAGAAAAAACACGGCTGGGTTCTTTGCGCATGCTGACCGCCATGATCCCCTCCGCGCCGCGCTATGCCGGGGCGCAGCTGCGCCTTTTTACGGCGGATTTCAGCTCGGATGAGGAAAAACAGTTTGCCGCCGCCCTGGTCTCCTTTGGTAAAACAGCTGTCGTGGTTTTCCGCGGGACCGATTCCACCCTTGTGGGATGGAAAGAGGACCTGAACCTCAGCTTTGAAAGCCGTGTGCCCTCGCAGCTGCAGGCGGCTGATTTCCTCAATCAGTGCGGCGAACGGACGCGGGAGCTTGGCATCGAATCCCTGCAGGTGTGCGGTCATTCCAAGGGCGGCAATCTGGCGCTTTATGCTGCCGCCTCCTGCAATCCGGAGGTAAGGCAGCTTATTACCCGCGTCATCAGCTTTGACGGTCCCGGCGTTTGTGCGGAAATACGGGATACCGAGGGCTACCGCGACATCGAAAACAGGGTCTCCTCCTATATCCCCGAATCCTCCATCGTCGGTCTTTTGCTGGACGGCACCGAAAACCGCACGGTGGTGCAGAGTGATGGATTGAGCATTTTTCAGCACAACGCCTTTTTGTGGCATCTGAACGGACCGGCGTTTGAAACAGCGGAGGGCACCACGCTGTCCAGCCGTGTGTTTGCCGGTACCTTCCATGCTTATCTGGAAAAATGCACAGTGGAGGAACGTCAGTCCCTTGTCAATTTTCTCTTTGACCTGGTGTCGGCGTGCGGCGCCAATCATTTGGGCGAGGTGCCGGGCTGTGTCGCTTCCCATCCGCTGGCGGCGGCCCGACTGATCCGCAATATGCCGTAGCGGGAACGCACGCTGGTCGTCGGTGCACTTAAAACGCTGGGCGCCAGCGGCAGCGGTAGTCTGATGGAACAGATCAGGGCGACCGAGAGCATGGAAAAAGCCCTTCAGCAGCTGCGCCGCGGCCGTTAGAACGGCGGAAAAATGCTCGGTCAGCTGAAATCGCTGATCAAAAGAGAAGAAAACGGATAAAAAAGTAAAATGTACGGTCATATGTATGGTTGCAAATTCTAAACGCGTTTGATATAATTATGTTACCGACATTGTAACTATTCCTTGGGTCGGTATGGGAGATTGCACCATGGCAAGCACCGTATCCATTCATGTGCTGGGCACGTTTATGATCACTTCTCATGGCAAGAACATTGAGAAGATGATCACGCGCAGCAAAAAAAGCCTGGCGCTGTTTGAATTTTTGATTCTGGCACGCGGCAGCCGCGTGGACAATGACAAGCTGTATGAGGCCCTTTGGCCGACAGAGAGAAGCGTCAATCCCGAAAGCGCGCTGAAAACCATGATCAGCCGCCTGAGGGTCATCCTCAAGGAAATGGATCCCGCTCTGGCGGACTGCATCAAAACAGGCAGCGGTTCGGCTGCCTTTGAACCGGGTCCCGAAGTCAGCGTGGATCTGTATGAGTTTGAAAAGCACCTGCGCCGCGTCGGCCGCAGTGTCCCCTGTACGGAAGAAAATCATAAAAACTTTGCCACTGCACTGGATTGGTACAGCGGCGATTTCAAGTTGCCTGCTGATCTGAGAAACGCGGCGACAGAACGGCAGACGCGTCTTTTGCGTGAAGATTATTGCAGCGTACTGTATCGCTATCTTCAATATCTGACGGCTATGGAAGACAACGAGGAGATCATCTATCGCTGCCGCCGCGGCCTGGAAATCGACCGTTTTGATGAAAAACTGCATCTTTCGCTCATGGAGGCGATGCTTCGCACCGGCAGCGTCAGCGATGCCATGCAGCAGTATCGTCATATTTCCGAAATGTACTATCGTTACCTCGGCATCGAGCCGCCCGCGGGCATCCGGGATTTTTACCGCAGCATCGTCACTTCCGAAAAAAGCATGTAGGAAAGCCTTCAGACCCTCTGCGGGGAGCTGCAGGAGGATGCCCTGAAAAAAAACGGCGCTTATATCTGCGACTACGCGGCTTTCAAGGAGATCTACAACCTGATGATGCGCAGTGTCGGGCGTCATGATTTCAAGGTATTTGTCCTGCTGATCGCGCTTATGCAGCCGGATGGCAGTGAGGTGGAGCCGTTGCTTTTGGACCAGAGCATGGGCACGCTGCAGCAGGTGCTGCGGCAAACGCTGCGCAGCGGCGATGTCATTGCCCGCTACAGTGCTTCACGTTTCTCACTGCTCCTGAATATGAAACAGGCCGATGACGGCCTCATCGTCATGGAGCGAGTCAAAAAGAACTTCTACCGGCGCGTGCACCGCAGTGATGTGGTCATCAATTACTGCGTCAGCTGTATCGAAAAGCCGGAAGAGAACGGACAGAATTAACTTCAGCCATTTCATTGTATCTTGATGGAACCTTGGGGTATCCGGTGCGTTTCCGGAGAAAGGAGGGCATAATGCGGTTTCGTCGCTTGAACAGGGGAGCGCTGCTGGCGGCAGCGTTGTGCCTTCTGCTGTTCTGCTCGGCGTTTGCCATCTGGTCAGGCGCGGTCTGGCCCAAGGCAGATGGCGACCGGGTCGCTTCCGATGACAGCCTTAAAATAGATTACAGCCACGCCAAACAGGGTTATATCATGATCAAGGGTGCCAAAACAAGCAAAAAGCAAAAGCTGCAGATCAAATTCGGCAGCAACAAGCTGACCTACGACATCAATTCCGACGGCACCTACGAGGTGTTTCCGCTGCAGTTCGGTTCGGGCAGTTATACCATTGTTCTTTATAAAAATACCAGTGGCAAGCAGTACTCCCAGATCGGCTCCAAAAAGATCTCGGTCACACTGGACGATGAGCAGGCGGCTTTCCTTGTCCCCAATCAGTATGTCAATTACAGCAAGGACGACCCCGTCGTGGCGCTGTCGGATGAAATTTGCCGCAACTGCACCACCGATGCCGAAAAACTGCAGGCAGTACGGGATTATTTCAAAAAGAATTTCCATTTTGATTACGTGCGCATGATGGTGCTCAAGTCCGGTGACCTGCCCGATATCAACTCTGTACTCAAAAACAAAATGGGCGTCTGCCAGGATCTTTCAGCCGTCGCCTGCGCCATCCTGCGCACGCAGGGCGTCAAGACCCGCTTCTGCATCGGCTATTTCGGCAGCACCTACCACGCGTGGCTTTCCGTTTTCATCGATGGAAACGAGGTCATCTACGATCCCACCTACGATCTTGGCGGAATCAGCAAAAACGGCACCTATCAGGAAGAAAGGTTCTACTGAAGAAAGGGTAAAACCATGTCTGAAAATGTGAAATCCGCGGGAAAACTCTCCCATGAAGAGATCAGCGTTTTCTGCTCTTCAGCAGCCATCATCCTGGATTCCGGAATGACGCTGCATGAAGGACTTGAGGTGCTGTCGGAAAGCGGCGAAAACGAAGCCGGTGACCTTTGCCGCGCGGTCGGTCTTCTGATGAACGAAACCGGCTTACTGAGTGAGGCATTGCGGCAGTACGGCTGTTTCCCGGAGTATATGGTCGAAATGACAGCCGTGGGCGAAAAGACCGGGCGTCTGGGAGAGGTCCTTCGCGGCTTGCAGATCTATTATGCCCGTGAGGGACGTATCCGCGGTGCGATCGTCAGCGCCATTACCTATCCGATGATCCTGGGTTTGATGGTACTGGGCATCATCGTTGTGATGTTCACAGCGGTCATGCCGGTGTTTCGTCGTGTACTGTCCGGCATGGGTATTGCCATGACCTCTTCCGGCATGACGATGATGCACATCGGCACCTCCGCCGGCACTGTGGTCATCGCGTTAGTGGGGTTGGCCATGGTGATTGCTGTGGCGATGCTGGTCATGTACAAATGCGGCAGGGGACGGCAGGTGCTGGATATCCTTTGCCGTGTGCTTCCGCCGGTGCGCAGTGTCCGTCAGAAGCTGGTGGGTTCCCGCCTCTTTTCTGTGCTTGGCATGATGCTTTCCGCTGGCTTTACCATGGACGACGCGCTTGAAATGGTGCCGGCGGTGATTGGGGATGAGGCGGTCATTGCCCGGGTGAATACCCTGAGGCAGCAGATGAGCGAGGGCGTGCCCTTTGCCGATGCCCTGAAGGACAGCAAACTGCTGGATGACCTGCATGTCCGCATGCTCTCCGTCGCCGCGGCGGCGGGCCGCGAAAGCGAAGAGATGCTTAAACTGGCTCAAAGCTATGAGGAGCAGGCGGAAGAAGCGATCAGCCGTCTTGTATCCATCATCGAACCTACCCTGGTGGCGCTGCTCTGCCTGGTGATCGGCGGCATCCTGCTCAGCGTGATGCTGCCCATGGCCGGCATTATTTCCAGTATTCTGTAAGGAGGACCGGCGAGCTGTGAGCGTCAAAAAACCCACCGGATTCAGACGGAGCCTGATCATCTGCTCCGCTGTGTTTGTGTTGCTGACAGCGCTGACCGTGCTGGTGGTGCAGTCTATGGGCGGGGTGTCATAGAGGGGTGAGACGGAGCTGGTACGCCGGGCGATCATCAACGCCGCCAATACCTGTTTCGCTGTCGAGGGGGCGTATCCCTCCGATCTGGAATATCTGAAAGCCCATTACGCCCTGCGTTTTGACGAAGAGCGCTATGGCATTTATTATGATTCCTTTGCCTCCAACATCGCTCCCAACATCATCGTGACCGAAAAGGAGGTGTTCGGCCGATGAACAAAAGCCACGGTATCTCCGGGGTGTTTGTTTTTTTACTGCTTGGCGTTTTCGCGTTGTTCGGTACCGTGCTGGTGCTGCTCAGCGCCGAAGCCTACCGCGATACGGTGGCAGCCGCTTCGGAGCATAATACACAGCGCATTCTGGAAAGCGTGTGCCGCAACATGATCCGCTCCTCCGATCGGTTGAATGGCGTTTTCACCGGGGAGGACGGGGCTGTGCTCTGCACATCGGACGGTGACGAGGAAGAGACCTACATCACCGGTCTGTATGTATATGAGGGTCAGCTCATGCAGTATGTTTATGAAAAAGAAGAGGGCCTCCGCAAGGAGTACGGCGAGGTGCTCTGCGGGGCAAAAAGCCTGCATGCCGGGCTCAACGGGCAGCAGCTGACTGTTTGCCTGACTGATGAGAACGGAGCAGAGCATATCCTCATCATGGCATTGAGGGCAGCGGGGGATGTATTATGAAAAACAATCATCATCATGCCCTGTTGATCGAAATCGTCATTTCCGTCCTGTGCTTTGCGCTGGCTTCCACTGTACTGGTGCGTACCTTTGCCGCCGCCCGCGTGATCGGCGACAAAACCTCCCGGCAGGCTGTTGTTCTGCTGGAAGGGCAGAATCTGGCAGACGCTCTTTATCTGTCCGGGGATGACACTTTGCTCCGGGACTGGCACCGTGAAGGGGATACCTACACCCGTGAACAGGACGGCGTGGCATGGACGGTCACAATGAATGAAGAGCAGGGAACGGCAGGTCTGTTCCGCAAAGCGGTTGTTACGGCTTCCTGCCGCGGCGAAACGCTGCTCACACTGCCCTGCGGCCGTTTCTTCCTGGGGGAAGGGGGGGAGGCACCGTGAACAGAAAGCTGCAGATCGGCCCCGGAGCG
>JAZRWA010000029.1:0-15770 GCA_045599485.1 Clostridia bacterium
AAAAAGCGTTTTTTCCACATTCCTTCCACACGTTCTCCACCGGTTATCCACCGGGGCGGACGCCCAAAAACCCCCGCCGTGATTGAGGTTTTGGCAGTTATCCAAATTATCCACCGTACTACTACTACTACGAAATATATAATATACTACCGCAACAACAAGGAGTGAGTTCACATGCGTTTCAACGCCGAAGCATCCGATCTGAACGCGGGCATGAGCCTGGTCAGCCACGCCATTTCCGCCCGCCCCATCCGGGAGGTCTTTTCCAACGTGCAGGTGGAGTGCGCCTCCGACGGCCTGTTCTTTACTGCCATGGACGGTGAAATGACCATCCGCACCCGCGTGGAGGCCACCATTGCCGAGGAAGGCATTGCGCTGCTGCCCGCCAAAATTTTTGCCGATCTGCTGCGCACGCTGTCCGGCAGCGTCGATATCACCATCGGCAGCGATTTCCGCGCCACCGTGCGCGCCATGGGCAGCCATACCAGCCTGGCGGGCACCGACGCCGCCGAATTTCCCGATGTCAACAGCATCAGCGACAATGAATGCGCCTTTGAGGTGACCCTGCCGCAGAACAGCCTGCGCGATGCCGTGTCCCGCGTGTCCTTTGCCATCGCCACCGATGAGACCCGCCGCATCCTGACGGGCTGCCTGATGGAGGCCGAGCCGCATGAAACGCGCTTTGTGGGCCTGGACGGCTTCCGTCTGGCACTGCAGCGCATTGAGAACGAAAACCGCCTGCCCGACGGCTCCAGCATGATGAGCGCCGTCATTCCCGGCCGCATCATGACGGAGTTTTGCCGAATGCTGGGCGACAGCGAGGAAAGCGCCGTCATCCGCTGCGCCGCCAAGCGGATGTGCATGAGCTTCAACAACACCGAGTGCTATTCCACGCTGCTCAGCGGCGAATACATCAATTACCGTCAGATCTTGCCCTCCGGCTGCCTCAGCCAGGCGGTGGTGCGCAAGGATGAATTGACCAAGGCCATCGAGCGTGCCAGCCTGATGGCGCGCCTGGGCCGCAACAACCTGCTGCGCCTTTCCCTGACCCGGGAAGAGATGGCCATCTCCGCCAACAGCGAGGTGGGCTCCGCGCATGAGACCATTCCCGTCAACTACAGCGCCGACGAATTCAAGATCGCCTTCAACGCCCGCTACCTGTCCGATGTGGTGCGCAACGTGGAAAGCGAAGAGATGGTGATGAAGTTCAACACCGGTATCTCTCCCTGCACGATCACGCCGGTGGAGGGCGACAGCTTTATCTATCTGGTGCTGCCGGTAAGGGTGGTGAATGAAGGATGAAACGCCTGATCGCCCTGCTGCTGCTTTTGTCCCTGCTGCCCTTTGCGGCGCTGGCCGGGGAGGCGATGGACATCAGCAAGGAAAGCACCTTCAAGATCGCAAACGCCGTCAGCAACCTGTCCCGCCTGACGGACAAGGCCGAGGGCTCGCCCTTCCAGGTCAACGAAAAAAAAGAGCATTTTCTGTATGTCACCCCCGGTGAAACGCCCATCGGCGCCATTGAGCTGGTGTTCGGTGCCGATCATCAGGGCATCGAGGTGCAGCGGGAAGTAAACGGCGAATGGACCACCGTGGCGGAAAACAAATGCGAGCAGATGACCCGTGTGTTTTTGCCGTTGGAGGAGACCATTGCCGAGCCCTTCCGCATCCGCTTCGCCTTTGCCTCGGGCAGCAGCAAAAAGCTGAACATCCGTGAGATCTACCTGTATTCTGAGGGTGAACAGCCCGAGGGCAAGCAGATCTGGCTGCCGCAGTACGAAAAGGCCGACATGCTGGTGCTGGTCGCCCACCCCGATGACGAGATCTTGTGGTTTGGCGGTACCATCCCCTATTATACCAAGGAGCGCGGCATGGCGGTGCAGGTGGGCTACCTCACGTGCGAGAACAGTACCCGCCGCGGCGAGCTGCTGGACGGCCTGTGGCTGTGCGGCGTGCGCCATTATCCCGAGATCCAGCTTTTCCCCGATGAGTACGCCCTGTCCGCCTCCAAGATCTACAGCGTCTGGGGCGAAAACAAGCTGCTGCGCACAGTGGTGCGCATCATCCGCAAGTATCAGCCCGAGGTGATCGTCACCCACGATAAAAAGGGTGAGTACGGTCACGGCGCGCACAAGGCGTGCAGTGAAATGGTGGATCGTGCCATCTCCAAGGCCGCCGATTCCAAATACGATGCCGACAGCATTGCCATGTACGGCACGTGGGAGGTCAAAAAGGCCTATGTGCATCTGGGCAGCGCTCCCACGCTGGTGATGGACTGGACGCAGCCCATGGCCTCCTTTGACGGCAAAACAGGCCTGGAGGTGGCGGCTGAAGCCTTTGAGTGCCACGCCAGCCAGACCAAAAAGGGCCGCTACGCTGTGGCGGGCCCCGGCGACAAGTGCGACAGCTCGCTGTACACCCTCATCCACACCACCGTGGGCGAGGATGTCATCGGCGGCGACTTCTTTGAAAACATCCCCTGAACAAAAACGGAGGAATGACCATGCTGAAACGGTTTTTCGCCCTGCTGCTGGTTTTAATGCTGTTCGTGTCCGCGGCGTGTGCCGAATGGACGGATGACTTTTTCACCCTGCCCACCACCGTACGCGACGCCGCGCTGGCGGAGGAGATGATCATCCTCAGCAGCACCGTGTTTGCCCCCGCTCTGCAGAAGGCACAGATGGAACAGTACGGCTTCACCCAGATCGCCGCCGAGAATTACGGCCGTGAGCTGGGCGATATGCGCCATGTGAGCGCCTACACCGTCTATACCAAAGTGCTGGAAAACGGCCGCGGCGCGGTGATCATCACCATCCGCGGTACGGGCACGGAGGAATGGCCGCTCAACTTTGACGTGATGCCCTCGGGCGATTACGACCTCAACGTGGCGGAAAACTTCTATCTGGCGGGCAAGGACATTCTGGATACCTGGGGTGATACCTTTGCCGCCCTGAACGACCCCGTCTTCATGGTCACGGGGCACAGCCGCGGCGCCGCCTGCGCCAACGTGCTGGGCGCGCTGCTCACCGACCTGTACGGCGAAGACAACGTGTGGTGCTACACCTTTGCCACGCCCACCACGGTACGCGGAGAATACAAGCAGTACAACAACATTTTCAATTACATCAACACCTGCGACATCGTGCCGTATCTGCCGCTGCCACAGTGGGGCTTTGAACGCTACGGCACCGACATCCCCATGGACGCCGGCAGCCTGACGGCGGAACAGAACGAAAAAGTGCAAGCCGCCCTCCTGTCCTACGGCGATTCCATGACGTGGAGCGTCATGAAGGGCGGACGCAAAGAGGTGGAAGCCTTTGTGGAAGCGCTGGCCTCGCTGGGCACCATCCACGATCTGTACAACACCCGCTGGAGCACGATGCATGCCGGCAAGGCCGCCGAGGGCGAGGAGGGCCTGACCGCCCGGGAGTTTATGCTCAGCCTCACCGACAGCCTGACCGACAGCCCGGGCGCCGTGGTGGTGCGTCTGGCCCGTTATCAGGCCAACCACACCGCCTTTGAGCCCATCGTCAGACAGCTGATCAGCATGATCACCTCGGGCAGCATCGCCTCGGTCGGCGTCATGCACATGCCCAACACCTACCGCGCGCTGATGGAAGTGCTCCAACCGTAAAGGAGAAGACCTGTGAAAAAAGCGATCCTCATCCTGCTGCTGCTTCTGCTGCTGATGAGCGCGGCCTCCGCCGCCGAGATCACGCTGAACGGCTGCACGGTCAACGGTCTTGATGTCTGTACCGCCGGGGACGGCACCGTGCTTACCGCCGTGGCCAATGTGCCGGGCGGCACCGAGCCCGCCTTCTGGACGGTCAACGGTCAGCTGGTGCAGACAAGCGGCAAAACGCACGTGCTCATCTTTACCGTCTCGGGCGATATGACGGTGCAGTGCGTCACCCGCCCCGTCGATCCCACGCCCGTGCCCACCGCCGTGCCGCGCAACGTGGCCACCAGGAAGCCCACGCCCAGCCCCACGCCGGTGCCCACGCCCACGCCGTCTCCCACCCCCGCGCCCACCGAGCCGCCCACGCCCGCGCCCATGACGGTCATTCCGGGCTACACGCCCGCCCCGCCGGTGCTGAGCCTGATGCCGGTGCTGGAGAGCGCCGATGTGATCGCCGTCAACGCCGCCCTGTCCGCCAACGGCAGCGCGCTGCACCTGAACGCCGCCACGGTGCTGGCCGGCAGCAGCGTCACCATCACCGCCGACGCATAGCAGCCGGTGGAATACTGGGTCATCAACGGCACGCGCTTTGACTGGGCGGTCAACGCCTTTACCGTCAGCGATCTGGCCGGCAGCGTCACCGCCGAGGCGGTGTACCGCCGCGAAACGCCCTCCACGCTCCATACCTTTGTAAGCAGCGGCAAAACGGTCAACGCCGCAAATGCCTCGATGCGGTTTCTGAACGGCGCGGGCACGCCGCAGGGCGGCGCCTTCTACACCTTTGATTTCAGTCACGATTACCTGAACCTGGCCACCAACCGCGTTGAAAAGGGCGGCAGCGTCACGCTGTGCGTTACCGCCGATGCGGCAGGCGTCCGCGGCTGGAAGGTGAACGGCACCTTCTATGAGCTGCCGCTTGCCTCCTTCACCGTCCGTGATGTGACCGGCAGCCTCACCCTGGAAGCCATCGCCGAGTAACGGCGATCCCGATATCGCTCCGTTTCCCCTCCGACCCAATGAAAGGAGACACTTTCATGAAAAAGATCGTTGCTCTTCTGCTCACCTTCGTGCTCTTCTGCGGCATCGTGCCCGCGGCTCTGGCCGACAGCACCGTGCAGTGCGTCAGCTGCCGTGTCAACGGCGAGATCCTCTGGAATGTGACCGGCCCCACCACCCTGACCGCCATTGCCGACCTGCCCGATGGCATGGCTCCCGATTTCTGGATGGTCAACGGCGTCAAGGCCGCGGGCTATGACGGCCTGCCCTACCTTGTCTTCAATGTCAGCGGCAACACCACCGTGCAGTGCGTGGGCAAGTTCACCTCCGATACGGCGGCCAACGGCGTGCCCGTCATTCCCGTGGTTCCCACGGTGACCGAAGCCCCCGCTGTGACCGGGGAAGACAAGCCCCTCACCGTCACCGTCAAGGGCGGCGCGACCCTGCAGTATCTCAACAAGGACGGCAAGCCCGCGGGCGATAAGTATGACGAGATCGACTTTACCGAAGCCGGCACCGTCGATGTGGGCATCACCGCCACCCCCGCCAAGGGTCAGAAGATCGCCTACTGGGTGCTCAACGGCAAAAAGTACGATTTCTATGAGTATGCCATCAAGGTCATCACCGTGCAGAAGCTGACTTACCCCCTGTCGGTCGAGGTCGTCTACACCGATACTATGCCCGAAACGCTCCTTTCCCGTGAGGAGATCGCCGCCCTGAACGTGCCCGGCGAAAAGCTGGTCGTCACCACCAAGAGCGCTTCCGCCTGCTTCATGGATGAAAAGAACCACGGTGCCGGCGGCTGGCACAAGGAGATCGACTTTACCGAGGATTATGTCAACCTTGCCACCAACCAGGTGGAAGAGGGCGGCCGTGTGACGCTCAACGTCAAGGCCAACTGCCCCGAAAACCGCCGTGTCCGCGGCTGGAAGTTCAACGGTGCCGAGTTCCGTTTTGACCAGACCATGGATATGTTCCGTGTCTATGATCAGTATGAGACCATGGAGTATGAACCTATCTTCTCCGGCATCTATTACAAGGTCACCTGCACCGGCTGCACCTTCTCCGGCGGCGGCTACAAGAATGCCTCGTCCGGCTCCGTGCCCAGCGGCACCAAGATCACCGTGACCCCCAAAAAAGACCACAACTGGAGCTATAAGTTCGTCAACTACGACCCGGTGTTCGACAGGTCCACCAAGACCTTCACCATCACCAAGGATTCCTCCTTCGAGTGCTTCCGTGACCCCGTTTTCTGATCATGATCCCCCTTCTGAAAAAGGAGGAACCGCAATGAAAAAGCTTCTCGCTCTTGTAATGGCACTGCTTTTGATCGCCGCTGTGCCCGCCGTGCTGGCGGACAGCGCGGTCCAGTGCGTCAACTGCACCGTGAACGGCGATTATTTCTGGAACGGCGCCGACGGCACCACCCTGACCGCCGTGGCCGATCTGCCAAACGGCGCTGTGCCCGACTACTGGACCATCAACGGCAAGCCCATCGACGGCACCAACGATGCCGGCTACATTATCTTTGAAGCCGCCGGCAAGCAGACCGTCATGTGCATGAGCCGCCGGGCGGGCACGCCCTCCGGCACGCCGGTCGATACCGTCCCCGCGGATGCCCCCGCGCCGCAAAGGCCCGTGATCGAGGGCGATAAGACCGTTACCGCCGTGGGCGCCGTGCTTGAGGTCATTGACGGCGGCAGCATGAACGCCGAGGGAGCCATCGTCTTTGATACGTCCGTCAGCTTCACCGTCACCGCGGCCCCCGCCAAGGGACAAAAGGTCGATTACTGGGTGCTCAACGGCGTCAAGTACGACTTTTACGAGTACCGCTGCCTGTCCTGCACCGTGCGCAATCTGACCTACCCCCTCGTCATCGAGGTGGTGTATCAGAAGGCGGCATCCGAAACGCTCGGTCAGGTGGAAAAAGACCCATCCCTGCCGCTTACCGTCACCACCCGGAGCGCCAAGTGCTGCTTTATCACCGCCAAGGGCAAGGGCGTGGGCGGCTGGATGACGTCCTTTGATTTCACGTCCGATTACACCAACCCCGCCACGGGCAAAAAGGTGTCGGACGGCACCATCACGCTGCGCGTCATGGCTTCCGCCCCCAAGGGCAAGCGCGCCGTGGGCTGGAAGATCAACGACGCCGCCTTCCGCTTTGACAGCAAGACCGAGAACTTCTACGTCTATGACCTCGATGAAGCCACGGTGTACGAGCCCATCTTTGTGGACGCCTCTGTCAAAAAGGATGAGGACACCGTGTCTCACCGGTAAGGATGCTTATGAAACAAAGACTTTTTCTTCTCCTGATCCCGCTTTTGCTGATGCTGGCTGTCTGCGCGCAGGCGGAGGGCTACACCGTTCAGTGCGAGGGCTGCACCGTCAACGGCCTGACTTCTTTGTCCTTTGAAAACGAAGCCGTGCTCACCTTTGTGGCGGACGAAAATGAAAACCTCGTCTGGACGGTCAACGGGCAGACGGTCACGCCCTCGGGCTACCCCGATGTGCTGGTGCTCCCCGTCATCGAAGACACGTTTGTCACCTGCAAAAGCGTGGAGCCCACCCCCCTTGTCATCCGGGCCGTGGGCTGCACCCTGCAGTTCCTTAATGAAAACGGCAAGGGGGAGGGCGAAAGCTTTGACACCCTCGATTTCACCCTGCTGGGCGAGGCCGACTTTGCCGCCACCGCCAACGGCAAAAAGGTGGATTACTGGGTGCTGGACGGCATCAAGTACGATTTTTACGAGTACATGGTCAAAGTGATCAACCTGAGGGGCTGCACCGCCTCCATGACCATCGAGGCCGTGCTGCAGGGCGCTAAGCTGCAAACGCTGCGCGACCCCGTCCCGGGCGAGGGAGAGCTGACCGTCACCGCCGAGCACGCGCAATTGTGCTTCATCAACGAAAAAAACAAGGGCGCGGGCGGCTGGTTCTCCTCGGTGGAGTTCACCTCCGAGTATCAGAACAAGGCCACCAAGAAAAAAATGCCCGGCGGCCTCATCACCCTGTGCGTCAAGGCAAGCATTCCCAAGGGAAAAAAAGTGTATTACTGGCGCTTCAACGACATGGAGCTGCGCTTTGACGCCCCCATGACCGTTTTCCGCGTATACGATCTGCCCATGTCCATGACCTACGAACCCGGCTTTAACAACAACTGAGGAGAAAACCCATGAAAAAAATGCTTCGTCTGTCCCTGGCACTGTTTTTGATCTTGTGCCTGCTGCCCATCTCCGCCTTTGCGGATTACGGCATGGTCAGCTGCGTCAACTGCACCGTCAACGGCGAATACTACTGGTCCTTTGACCGCTTCTGCCGCCTGACCGCCGTGGCCGACATCCCCGATGGCTGGACCATTCAGGGCTGGAAGATCAACGGTGTTTTGCAGGCCCCCGGACGTTATGACAACGTGCTGGTCTTTGAAGCCCGCGGCAGCATGACCGTGGAATGCGTGGCCTCCGCCGACGGCGAAGCCTCGGATGTTGTCATCAGCGCGTCTGTGAGCACGCCCATTCCCACCGTGGCCCCCACCGCGGAGCCTGTTGTCACGCTCGAGCCCACCGCCGAGCCCGAGATCGTGACCCCTGTCATTGAAGTGACCGAAGCCCCCGCCCCCGTTGAAAACGATGAGGACGACTTTGACGAAGAGGACGACTGGGACGACGACGACTGGGACGATGATGACTGGGACGACTGGGATGAATGGGACGAGGGCGAGCTGGTCGTCACCGCCGTGGGCTGCAAGCTGCAGCTGCTGGATAAAAACAACAAGGCAGCCGGCGAAAAGATGACCGAGATCGATTTCTCCTCCGGCTATTACAACCCCAACACCAAGCAGTCCATCAGCGGCTACATCGATTTCTGCGCCACCGCCGACACCTCCAACGTGGAATACTGGGTCATCAACGGCACGCGCTACGACTTTGAGGGCCATGCGCCCAAGGTCATCACCGTGCGTGACCTCGAGGACTCCATGACCATTGAAGCGGTGGGCAAAAACGCCGCTGCCACCACGGTGATTTCCGCCGATGAGGTCACCGGCGGCAGCACCCGTGTCATCAAGGCGTCCAAGAATGCCAAGCTTTGCTTCGTCACCGATACCGATCGTGGTGCCGGCGGCTGGAAGGACAGCTTTGACTTCACCAACGATTTTGTCAACGCCGCTACCGAAAAGGGTGAGCAGGGCGGCCGCGTCACCATGCGCGTCAAGGCCGAACTGGACAACAGCAAAAAGCTGGATTACTGGGTCATCAACGGTGTGCGCTTCTATTTTGACACCGCGGTGGAATCCTTCATCGTGCGCGATCTGACCCGCAGCACCACCTACGCCGCCTCTATCTCCACCCGCTATTTCACCGTTTCCACCTCCGGCTGCTCCGCCAGCCCCTCCGGACGTGTTGCCTACGGCACCACCGTCACCGTGCGCGCCAACTGCGACTACCCCGTCTGGACGCAGGGTCATTCCGGCACCGACAAGTCCTTCACCTATGTGGTGACCTCCAATGTCACCTTTGCCTGCTACAACAACCCGCCCACGCCGGCTCCCACGCCCGTGCCCACGCCTGTTCCCACGCAGGCCCCCACACAGGCGCCCACGCAGCCGCCGGAAACCGGAGACCAGTAACGAGGGGACAACGAAGGTTTTTTTTGCAGGGGAACCACGCTTTCCGAAGCCGGAAAGCATGTTTCCCCTGCACCCCTCCGAGAAAGGGCAATCTATAACACACTGCAAAACACCATTGCCTTGATGTTAGCAACCTTTCATCAGGGCAAGGGTGTTTTTATTTTCGATAAAAAACTGCTTTTTCGCGGAGGGTTTGGGAACCGCCCTTTTTGGCTTCAAAAAGGGTGGTTCCCAAAGAAATCTCCCGTAAAATTTCCGTCAACCTCTTGCATTTTGGTTGTATTTCCTTTATAATTCTTAATTGGCACATCCTTGCGCCATGTGATGCCATGGCGCCATACGTCCATGAGGAGGTGAAAGTATGAACAAGTACGAACTGGTCTACGTCATCGACGCCGCTATCGAAGAGGAAGCCCGCAAGGCCGTCATCGACCGTTTCAACGGCATGATCGAAACTCTCGGCGGTAAGGTGGAAAAGGTGGATGAATGGGGTAAGCGCCATCTGGCCTATCCCATCAACTACAAGACCGAAGGCTACTATCTGCTGGTGAACTTCGAGGCCAATGCCGACGTTCCCAAGGAGATCGAGCGCAACATGCAGATCAACGAGAGCGTGATCCGCTATCTGATTGTCAAGGTGGAAGAGAAGCGCAGCAACGTCAAGCCCCGCGCCGCCCGCCCCGCAGCCCCCGCTGTGGAGGAAGCTCCCGTGGCTGAAGAAGCTGCCGCCCCGGCCGAGCAGGCCGAATAATCCGGGGAGGGACCTGAATGAACAAGGTTTTCATCGTGGGAAACCTGACGCGTGATCCCGAACTGCGTACCACCCGTGACGGCACCCCCGTCTGCTCCTTCACGGTGGCGGTCAACCGCCGCCAGCGCAGCGCCGAAGCCGGTCAGCCCGAGGCTGATTTCTTCCGCGTCACTGCCTGGAGGGGTCTGGGCGAAAACTGCTCCAAGTATCTGGCCAAGGGCCGCAAGGTGAGCGTTACCGGCTCCGTAAGCGTATCCACTTACACCGGCAACGATGGCGCCACGCGCGCTTCCCTGGAAGTGACCGCGGACGATGTGGAATTCCTCACGCCCCGCGGCGAAGGCGGCGAATCCGCTGCCCCCATGTCCAGGCCCGCGCCCGCTGCCGCTCCCGTCAGCCACTATCAGGCCGTTGATGACGAGCTGCCGTTCTGACAACAAAAATCAAGATAGAGGAGGAAGAGCACATGTCTGAAGATCGCGGTGAAAGAAAAATGCGTCCCCGCGGCGCGCGTAAGCCCCGCCGTAAGGTATGCGATTTCTGCGTAAATAAGATTGCTTATATTGATTATAAGGACATCAATCATCTGCGCCGTTACATCAACGAGCGCGGCAAGATTATGCCCCGCCGTATGACCGGCACCTGCGCCAAGCATCAGCGTCAGTTGTCCGAGGCCATCAAGCGCGCGCGTGCCATCGCGCTGCTGCCCTACACGGTCGATTAAGGCGAGCGTAAGCAAGCAACCAACGGAAAGGGAACATCCCTTTCCGTTTTTTGTTGAAAAATTTTGAGTTTCCTATTGACTAACGAACGGTAGTATGCTATACTTCCTTCGCAGCACGGCATTCGCCTGTGGCATACAAAAATGGGAGGGGAAAGCGCATGGAAAAAAACAACACCCGGGAGCAGATCCTGGCGGTCGCGCTCGATCTGTTTTCGGTCAACGGGTTTGAGGCCACCAGCACCGCGTAGCTGGCCGAGGCGGTCGGTCTCCGCAAAGCCTCCCTGTACAGCCATTTTGAAAACAAGCAGGCCATTCTGGATGCGCTGGTGGAGGAGCTGACCCGGGAATACGAGCAGCATTCCCTTTTCGCCCGGGCGGATTGGGACGATCCCGCCTTTACCCGTCCCCTCAAAAACCGCCCCGTGGAATAGATCATGGCCGGCATCCGCGGGCAGATCGCCTACATCATCCACGATCCGCGCATCAGCAAGGTGCGCAAAATGCTCACCATTGAGCAGTTCCGCAACGAGGACCTGAAAAAGATCCAATCCAAACGCAGCTATGAGGATATCCTCCGTTACTATGAGGGCATGGTGCGGTTCCTCATCGGCGAGGGCATTCTGAAGGACGGCGATGTGCCGATCCTGGCCGCCCAGCTGGCCTGGCCCATTTCCATGTGGATCTTCCTCTGTGACCGTGAGCCGGAACGCGAAGCCGAGGCCCTGAACCTTGTGGACAGGCACGTGCATCAGTTTTTTGCCGTCTACGGCGCGTAAACCTCTTGCTGCGGCTGTAAAAAATACGGCCGCAAAATTTTCACCCTGTTAGCTAACGAACGGAAGGTAGCTTTTAAAAGGAGGGATCTCCCATGAATTATTTGGATCAGATTTTGTACAGCGAAAAAAGAGCCTTTGAACAGTGGAACAGCACGCCCGATTGGGCGCGGGCGGAAAAAGCCGAAATGAGCCGCCCGCTGAAGGAAATTATCCGCCGAACCATCAAAAAGGAGCATTGAAAGCCATGAAAAAAACACAGGTATGGATCTGCCACAGCATCGAGGAAATGAACCGCCGCGCGGATGAACTGATCGCCAAAGGCTATGAGGTGGACAGGGAAACGGGCGTGCTGCCCGGTCAGGGCCTCTGCTTTCCCATCTATCGACTCCTTTACCGCAAATGATCCACAGGAGAGAAAACATGAAACAGGCATTGGATTTTATCGGCAGCGCCCTGCCGTGGATCGGTATCGGTCTGACCCTTGCGCTGGTCGCAGCCATGAGCCCGGAGGGCGGCGACGCGCTGAACGGCGCAAAGCAGCTTTTGTACAGCGCGCCCGCGCTTTGCTTTTTTGCGCCCGCGCTGATCCAAATGAAGGGCGATTCGCCCTCCGGCGCGGTGTGGATCGTTCTGGGCGTGTGCAGCCTGTTTCTGCTCCGCCTGTGCGCGTGAAGGAGGCACGGGAGGTTGGGGATTTTCAAACCTTCCGAGCAAAAGTGATCTGAATCATAAACAAATATATCCTTGCTTTGATGATACCCCGACAGTCTTGACTGGCTCCTCAATTGACAGCCTCCACTGCCCTTTCTCGGAGGGGGTAAAAGGGGGAATCCTGCTTTCCGGCTTTGGAAAGCGTGGTTCCCCCTTCAAAACACCCTCACTTGACGCTTTTGCAACTCGATGGTACACTGAAACGGTATTCTGACCGCGCCGGAGGAAAAAAAATGATCCGTGTGGTATTCATCGATGTGGACAACACCCTGCTGAGCTTTTCCGGGTATGTGAAGGAAGCCATGCAAAACGGCTTTGCCCTGTTTGGTCTGCCGCCCTATGAGGAATCCATGTTTGACGTGTTCAACCGTGTCAACGGCGCTTTGTGGAAGCAGCTGGAGCAGGGCACCCTCACGTTTGAAGAGCTGATCAAGATCCGCTGGAACAAGGTGTTTGAGGCGCTGAACATCACCTGCGACGGTGTCGCGTTTGAGGATTATTTCAGAAAGCAGCTGTTTACCAGCGCGGTGCCGGAACCCGGCGCGTTTGAGCTGCTGGAGTATCTGAAGGATAAGTACACGCTGTGCGTTGCCAGCAACGGCCCCTACGAGCAGCAGGTCAACCGCCTGCGCGTGGGCGGGATGCATGATTATTTCCGTCATTTCTTTGTATCGGAAAAGATCGGTGCTTCCAAGCCGAGCGCGGCGTTTTTTGAAGCGTGCTTCAAGGAATTGCGCGAAAGCGGCTTGCCTGACATCAAGCCCGAAGAGACGATCATCATCGGTGATTCGCTCTCCTCGGACATCGCGGGCGGCAAGGCCTATGGCATGCACACCTGCCTGTATCACCCAGGGGGCGTGGTGGACGGCGCCGACCACGCGGTCACGAGCCTGACGGAGATCACGGGGATATTGTGAGGGAGACGTTGGGAACCACCCTTTTTGAAGCCAAAAAGGGCGGTTCCCAAGCCCTCCGCGAAAAAGCAGTATTTTATCTAGCATAAAAGCACCCTTGCTTCGATAAAAGTCATCTTCATCCGGGCAAGGGTGGTATGCTGTCTGATAAAAACCGCCTTTTCTCAGTGAGGGGGTTCAAGGGGGAGAGGGATGCTTTTCGGCATCGAAAAGCGTGCCTCTCCCCCTTTAAATAAAATAGTCTGCCCTTTCTCGGAGGGGGTTAAAGGGGGAACCATGCTTCCCGGCTTCGGAAAGCGTGGTTCCCCCTTGTACCTCCCCCCGTCTCCGTGCTACAATAGCCGCGAAGGAAGGTGATGCGGATGCGCAGCGGCAAGCTGATCATGGTGGCGGATGACGAGCCCATGGTGCACGAAACGCTCAAACTCTACCTGTCCCGGGACGGGTACGACATGGTGTCGGTCTATCGCGGCGATCAGGTGCTTTAGGCGTTCCGCCGCCTGCGGCCCGACCTGGTGATATTGGATGTCATGATGCCCGGGCGCAGCGGCACCGAGGTGTGCAGCGATATCCGCCGGGAAAGCATGACGCCCGTGATCCTGCTCACCGCGCGCGGGGAGGAGACCGACCGCCTGCTGGGTTTTGCACTCGGCGCGGATGATTACATCGTCAAGCCCTTCAGCCCGCGGGAGCTGGTCAGCCGCATTCAGGTCATTTTCCGCAGGCTCAACAGCCTGCAGGTGGCGCCGTAGGGCGGCACGCTGAAGGTGGGCAACACCGTCCTCGATCTGCGCAGCTATGATGTGCGCGTGGACGGCGAAAAGATCACCTTTTCCCCCAAAGAGGTGGAAATTCTGCACCTGATGGCCTCACAGCTGGGGCAGGTGTTTACCCGTGAGCAACTGCTGGACAGCATCTGGGGCTTTGATTTTGACGGCGACAGCCGCGTGGTGGATACCTCCGTCAAACGCATCCGCAAAAAACTGCCGCCCCAAAGCACCTTGTCCATTGTCAGCGTGTACGGCGTGGGCTACAAGGCGGAGGGCCGCGTATGAACCGCTTCCGCTCCTATGTGCAGCGCGTTATCACGCTGCTGGCGGTGGTCATACTGCTCATCACCGGTGTATTGTACATCGTGTCCAGCTTTATTGTGCGCCGTTCGTATGAGTCCCTGTCCTCGGCGGAAATGCTGGCCGCGGTGGAGGACGGCATGCAAATGCTTTCCGCCCGCAGCGAGGGCATGCCGCCCGAGGCCCTGCACGAGGCGCTCAGCCCCGCCTTTAACCCCACAGGCGCGTTTCTGGTGCTGCTGGAGGGCGATGGCCGCCTCATGGCCGCCTCCGACACCGCGGAGCCGTACCTTGATGCCCTGCTTTCCGCCTCGGTGCGCCTGACCGAAACCCCGGCCGCCGTGCGTGTTCCATAGCTGTCGGGCAGCGTGTTTCTGATGGGCGCGCGCACAGGGGATGGCGCCGTCATTGCGGGCAAAAGCCAGCTGGCATACGAGCGCTCCCTGGAACGCTTCCGCAGTCTGCTGCGCGGCTGGGTGCTGATCCCCGCCGTGCTGTTTTTCCTTTTGTCGCTGTACCTGTCACACATCATGTCCGGCCCCGCCGATGTGCTGGTGCGCGCCGCGCAAAAGCTGTCGGGCGGCGAGTTGGTGCAGGTGGGCGAAAAGCTGCCGCCTGACCTCAAGCCCATCGGGCGCGCGTTCAACGATATGTCGCTGCGTCTGGGGCAGATCATGGGTGCGCTGCGCTATGAGCGTGACACCATGCAATTGGTGCTGTAGAGCCTGCGATAGGGCGTCATTGCCCTGGACGAGGCGGGCGACATCCTGCACGCCAACAAGGCCGCGGGCGAGCTGCTGAACGGTCAGGGCTCATCCCTGTGGCATCAGATCCTGTCCGCCCTGCGCAGCGGCAGCAGCGATACCATGCGGCTGCAAAACGGCGAGCACGCTTTGCTGGTGACCATGAATCCCCTGCCCGGCGATGAGGATCAGGCCCGCGGCGCGGTGGCCATGATACTGGACATTACCGAGCAGGAGCGTTTGTAGCGCACCCGAAGGGAGTATGTGGCCAACATCAGCCACGAGCTGCGCACGCCGCTTACCTCCATGCGCGGCATTGCCGAGGCGCTGCGTGACGGGCTGGTGACGGGCGAGGAGGAAAAACAGCGCTATTATGCCACCATTGTGGCGTAGGTGCGCCGCCTGTCGCGCCTGGTCAGCGACCTGCTGGAGCTCAGCTCCCTGCAGTCCAACCCCGCGGCGTTTGAAAGCGAGGCGGTGGATGCGCAGGCGCTTTTGTACGACATGATGGATCTGACCGCGCCCCTTGCGCAAAAAAAAGGGCTTGCGCTCACCCTGGAGGCGCCCGAAGCCCTGCCCTTTGTGCGCTGCAATGAGGATCGCCTGCAGCAGGTATTGACCATTCTGATGGATAATGCCGTCAAGTTTACCGCCGAGGGCACCGTGACCCTTGGCGCCGAGTCCGTCCGCGGCGGCGTGCGCTTCTTTGTGCGCGATACGGGCGTGGGCATGGATGCCTTTACCTGCGCCCATGCCTTTGACCGCTTCCATCAGGCGGACCG
>JAZRWA010000030.1:0-8950 GCA_045599485.1 Clostridia bacterium
GGAGAAGCAGCCCGCTTCCTACCGGATAAATCGTTCAGGAGGTTAACCGTATGATCCGTAAATTCTACCAAAACCATGAGACGGCATTCTGCATGGTGCTGATTGCTGCCTATGTGATCGTCAATTCGTTCTGTGCGCAGAATTTCGGGACGACCGATATTCGCAGTGCGAAGGTGAACCTTTTCTTTGCCGCAGCCCTGTTTGCCCTGACCGTCCGGCTGAAGCAATGCCAATTCTATGGGCTGACATCGCTGCCCCGTGCGAAGGACTATCTCTATTTCCTCCCGCTGGCGCTGATCGCTTCGGTCAATCTCTGGGGCGGGATAGCCGTCCGCAATTCCGCAACAGAGATCCTGTTCCATTTTGTCATGATGCTGAGTGTCGGCTTCAGTGAGGAACTGATCTTCCGCGGCTTCCTGTTCCGGATGATGGAAAAAAACAATCTGCGGCTGGCAATGCTGGTCAGCGCAGTCACCTTTGGTATGGGGCACATCGTGAATCTGCTGAACGGGGAAGCTCTGGTCCCTACGCTGCTGCAGCTGTGCTATGCTACGGCGATCGGCTGGGTCTTTGTGGTGATCGTCCGCAAAAGCCGTTCCCTGTGGCCGTGCATCGTGACCCATGGTGTGCTGAACGCGCTGTCTGTTTTTAATGTCGGCAGCGAGATGCTGGACTATGTTGCTTCGGCATTGCTGATCATTGTGTCGCTGTGCTACGCGGCATACATCGAAAAGACCGTCAGGGAAGAATGAGGGAGGCCGTGCAGAAAAATGCAAAACGAAAAAAATATGGCGGTGCCGGCAAGGAAAAACTTAGTGGTATATATACATGGAGCGGGCGGCAGTGCCGCAGAGGCGGAGCACGTGAAAAGCCTGTTTCCCGAAAGTGAAGTGCTCGGCCTGGATTACCGTGCACAGACGCCCTGGGAAGCAATCGAAGAGTTCCATCCCTTTTTTGCGGAGCGGGCGACGGAATACGATTCGCGGATCCTGATTGCAAACAGTATCGGCGCGTTCTTTGCCCTGCACGCCCTGCCTTCGGTTCCCTTCGAAAAGGTGTACTTTATTTCGCCCGTCGTGGATATGGAAAAGCTCATTACGGATATGCTGCAGTGGGCCGGGGTGACCGAGAAAGAGCTGGAAGAAAAGGGGACGATCCATACCGCCTTCGGGCAGGATCTGTCGTGGGCGTATCTGACCTGGGTCAGAACGCATCCCGTTGTCTGGCAGCATCCGACGGCCATTCTGTACGGCAGTCGGGATGACCTGCAGTCTATCGATACCATACAGGCTTTTGCGAAAAAATGCGGCGCTGCCGTCACCGTAATGGAAGGCGGAGAGCATTGGTTCCATACGGAGGAACAGATGGCCTTCCTGGACCGCTTCCTGTTAACGTAACGTCCAATTGTTCTGCACTGCCGGCAGAGGACAGGCGCTTCGTCAGAGAATAACTTCCGATAGAATACTACTGCCATCTTGCCACGATATTTAACAAAAATACAGAAAAATGCAGCCTTTGCCTGGTGGATAAGCAAAGGCTGTTCTTTTATAATCGGTTAAAAACAGTGGCAAAGGTGGTAGAATAATGAGAAAGACCTATCTGGACAATATTCGCATTTTTACGGTTATCCTTGTGGTCATTTATCATGTCCTGTATATGTTTAACGGCGTGACACAATTCGGCGTGATCGGACCGTTCCGTGACCGTCAGCCGCAGGACCTGTACCAGTATGTAGTCTATCCGTGGTTTATGCTCTTGCTGTTCGTTGTATCCGGCATGTCCGCAAGATTTGAGCTGCAGAAGGTCACCCCGGGAGAATTTGTACGCAAAAGGACGAGAAAATACCTTGTTCCGTCGACGGTCGGTCTGCTGGTCTGGGGCTGGGTACTGGGCTATTATAATATGCGGATCGGCGGGGCGTTTGAACAGATGGCGGCGGTTCCGAAGCCTGTCCTATTCCTGATCATGTGCGTGAGCGGAACCGGACCCCTATGGTACATTCAGATGCTCTGGGTCTTCAGCATCCTGCTGCTTGGGATGCGGAAAATCGAAAAGGACAGATTGTATACGCTTTGCGCAAAGAGCGGGGTTGCTGTATCTGTCGCACTTACTCTGTTGGTCTATGGCGCGGCACAGCTGTTCAATACGCCGATCATCGTCGTGTATCGCTTCGGGATCTACGGAGCGGGATTCTTTATCGGGTATTTCCTCTACTCGCACGATGAGGTGATGGAGCGGCTGGAAAAGCAGTGGCTCTTTCTCGGTGTACTGGCCCTCGGCTCGGGTATCCTGTTTGTGGTGCAGTTTTGGGGGCGGTCTTACCCGGATCATGAGGTGCTGGATACCTTTGTCTGCAATCTGTTTGCCTGGCTGGGCACACTGGGCGTTCTGGCAGGGATGAAAAAATGGGGCAATGGGGAAAACCGCTTTACGGTCTGGATGAAAAAGCGTGCCTACGGGCTGTATGTGTTCCATTACCTGCCCATTGCCATGAGTGCGTGGTATCTGAAGCAGTATGCGCCGAACCTGACGCCCGTGGCAGTTTATGCTCTGGTTGCCTTTTCCGGCTTTGCGGGAGCATTTCTGCTGAATGCCGTGATCCGTAAAATACCGTTCATCCGATGGTGTGTGTTAGGCATAGGAAAGGAGACAAAATGAGCTTTGCGGAAAATCTGATCGAGCTGAGAAAATATCATGACTATTCCCAGGAAGAACTGGCGGAGAAGATTGGTGTCTCGCGGCAGACCTTATCCAAATATGAAACAGGGGAGTCCCTGCCGGATATTGAAAAATGCAGACTGCTGGCAGAGGTGTTCTCGGTGACCCTGGACGACCTGATCAATTATGAAAAGGGAAGCGAGGACAGTCTGGGACTGGGCGTCCCTCCACGGGGAAAACATATCTTCGGCATGGTAAAAGTAGGGGATAAGGGGCAGATCGTCATTCCCGCAAAGGCAAGAAAACTGTTTGATATTCAGCCCGGCGATAATCTGATCGTTTTAGGGGACGAAGGACAGGGCATTGCCATCCTGCCGGAAAAAAGACTGCTGAATCTTTTGAATCAGGCAAGGAAAGAGCGATAGAACGATAGAGCGATAGAGCGATAGAACGAAAGTGCCTGTTGTTCTACGAAGCGTAGGTTGCCTGGTCGGCGTTTTGCGCGTAAGCTGAACGACGTAAGGAGGGATGATCAATGAATCAATATGTGACCGGCGCAATGATCCGACGATTGCGCGAAAAGAAAAACCTGACACAGCAGCAGTTAGCCGAAAAGCTGAATGTCACGGCCAAGGCCGTCTCAAAATGGGAAACAAACCACGGCTACCCGGACATTTCTCTGGTTGAACCGCTGGCCAATGCTCTGGGCGTTTCCCTGATCGAACTGTTTTCGTGAGAAAACGTGATCAACACCAACCGATCGTGTAACATGCTGCGAACGAAGTTCTATGTATGCCCGATCTGCGGCAATATCCTTTGCAGTACCGGAGAGACCGTAGTCAGCTGCTGCGGCATTGTGCTTCCCGTGCTGGAGCCGGAACAGGAAGACAGCAATCACTCCCTGCGCGTGGAAAGCGTTGAGGATGAGTATTATGTGACCATTCCTCACGAAATGAGTAAACGGCACTACATTTCCTTCATTGCAGCCGTGAAGGATGACGGCTGTGAAATAAAGAAGCTGTATGCGGAAGGAAACGCCGATGCCCGCTTCAAGATCAGCGGAACGAAATATTTCCTGTATTATTGCAATAAGCATGGGTTGTTTAAGACGTCTATCCGATAAGCGGCTCGTGGATCGACCCGGTTGCGCGGATCACAGCGCCTTTTCGAATGGCGAAGAAAAGAATTCGTTTACAAACGGCGTCGGTGGAATTATAATGGACAAAGAAGCAATGGGGCTTTTCGGCTCTGTTGCTTTTTTTGGTAAAACTGCATTTCAAAGAAAATCGGAGATAGAGAAGGGAACGAAAATGCCTAAGCTTCCTCGTGTGGGAAAAAGAATCGTGAAATCCGCAGTTGGTGTTGTGCTCTGTTACCTGATCCAGTATCTGCGCGGCGGAAGCGGGATCGTGTTCTACTCACAGCTTGCCGTGCTCTGGTGCATACAGCCGTATATAAAAGACAGTTTTCGGAACGGGCTCCAGAGGATCACCGGGACGTTCATCGGTGCGGCTTACGGCCTCGCGGTGATTCTGACGAGCCGGTATATTCTCCCCGGCGTGTTCAGCCATGAAATATGCTATGACCTGCTTGTTGGCTGTTCCACCGTGCTGGTGCTCTACACGACCGTCGTAACGAACCACAAGAACGCATCATACTTTTCGGCAGTTGTCTTCCTCAGCATAGTGGTAAACCACATCGGCGATACGAATCCACTGTTGTTTGTAGGAAACCGATGCCTCGACACGATCATCGGCATTGCTTTAGGTGTCGGCATCAACATGTTCCGGATCCCGCGGAGAAAAAATAAAGACATTCTCTTCATCTCCGGCGTGGATGAGACGATTCTCAACCGGGAAGAAAAGGTGTCCCCGTTCACCCGGATCGAGCTCAACCGCATGCTTGACGACGGGGCGAACTTCACCGTTTCCACGATGCGGACCCCGGCGTCGATCATCGACGCCCTCGATGGAATCCACTGGAGGCTGCCGCTCATCGTCATGGACGGTGCGGCCCTCTTTGATATGAACGAACGGAAATTCCTGAAGACCAGCCCGCTGCGCCCGGAGCATGCAAACGGAATAAAACAATTTTTCCGCGAACGCGACGCGAACTGCTTCATCAATGTGGTCATCGAAGGCATGCTCGTCATCTGCTTTCAGGACACGATGAACCCGACAGAGAAACAGCTTTACGAAAAAATGCGCAGATCCCCGTACAGAAATTACGTGAAAAAAGACCTTTCGGAGGGTGGGGAAGTTTTATACTTCATGACCATAGGGGAGAGCGGCGAAATGGCGAAGCTCTGCGAAGCGTTGGCAAGCCTACCGTTCTACAGCGAACTGAAGATTCTGCGCTACCCTGCGGCCCGCTATCCCGGGAACGATTTTGTGAAGATCTATGATAAAAGGGCAACCAAGGACAACATGATCGCGTATCTGAAGGAAATCACCGGCCTGCAAAAAACGCTGACCTTCGGCAGTATCGAGGGCAAATACGATGTGTTGATCCGCAGCGGCCAGGAGGATGTCGTAGCGCACACTCTTGAGCGGGTTTACGAGCCCACCATTTTTGCCGCCAATTTCAAGTAAGTCGATGAGAGGAGGCATTCCCATGAGTGATCTCAAGCGATATATGGAAAAACAGATGCAGGACCCTGAGTTTCGTGAAGAGTATGAAGCCTCGGAAATGGAGTTTCGGGGCTTATCCCGTGAGGTCTCACAGGCGGTCACATTTGCCGTAGTAACAACGAACTGTGAGAAGTCAGCAGAGGCCATTGTAAATTGGGTGAAACAGCACTATCGCGGTGGAACGGCTGCTGTTCTAACGGCTACCAACGACGAGGCTTTTAAGGTCCTTGGCCTGCTATGCCGCAGCGGAATGCGAGCTCGGCTGATCCAGTCGCTGGATGGGTTCCGACTGAGTAGCCTAATGGAGATTCGCTTTTTCCTGATGTATATCGATAATAGACTGATTGATGCCATCATTTCTAAGGAACTCTGGAATCAGGCAAAGGAAGCCACCCTTAATCGTTTCCCCAAAAGTACGAATCTTGAAATCTGCCGAAATCTCTGGCAGGATTTTGAATCGTCGAATCCCGATTATTATCGGTCTGATCTGGAAGAGTTTATCCATGAATCCAATTATGATGATTTCATCCGTGATGATAGGGAAACCATTTCAGTTTCCACGATTCATAGATCCAAAGGCCGTGAATTTGACCAGGTGTATTTACTGCTTGACCATACACGGGCAGAAACGGATGAAGAAAAACGCCGGCTTTATGTCGGTATGACCCGGGCAAAAAATGCGTTGTATATCCATACCGGTACGGACATCTTTTTGGATATGAAGGTGGAGGGGACCCAATTCATAAAGGATGAAACCGCTTACCACGAGCCGGTTGAAGCTTCCATGCTGCTTTCGCACAAAATGGTCTACCTGGATTATTTCAAGCAGAAAAAGGAGATTATCCGGTATCTTTACAGCGGAATGGCTTTACGTGTTGATGGAAGTGAACTCAGCGCAGAGATCAACGGACGATTCTACAGCGTGGTAAAGTTGTCCAAAGCGTGCAGGGAAAGCGTGTTGAAATTACAGCAGAAGGGCTATCGCCCCTATCGTGCAGAAATACAGTTTATTGTCTCTTGGAAAGGCGAAGGCGATACGGAGGACTGCTGGGTCATCTTGCCAAATCTGTATTTCCGCAAAGGTGAGGAATGACCCCGTATTGACGGAGTGCGAAGCAATTTCATCTGTGGAGTAATCCGAAAAATGTGTCGAAATGGCAACTAAACCAACGGTCTACCAAACTAAACTGCCGGTCGGTTGAGGAAAAAGGGAAGGAAGTAATACGATGCAGACATCAAAAGAAAGGAGCCGGGAGCAGATGAAGAAGACCCTTGGCACGATGATTGCATCATTACGAAAAGAAAATGGAATGACCCAGCTGGAACTTGCCGAAAAGATGGGCGTGACGGATAAAGCCGTATCCAAATGGGAAAGAGATCTTTCCTGTCCCGATGTTGCGACGATTCCCAAGCTGGCAGAGGTATTCGGTGTCAGTGTCGATGAACTGATGCAGATCAAGGCGGAATCGCAGAGCGAAACAGAATCCGAGTGCGAGGCCGGGAAAGCGATCACGCCTCTGGTTCAGCTGATCCTGAAGGCGGTCGCGCTGGCTATGGGTGTCGGTGTAGCTGTGCTTTCCGTGCTGAACGAGCTGGACGTGAATTCCGGAATGGGAATGTTGGGGATCGGTCTGGCATGCCTTGCGATCACCTCGCTGGCAAAGCGCGAGGAAGAAAAGTGAAAAAGATGCTGGATATACTGTAATAGAACACACGAAAGTGGTAAAATATGGTCGTCGGGAAAACGCAGGACGGCAGATCACGATCCTGCAAATACGCCAATCCGTTAGGTGGGGAAAGATATAGATGGATAACTACACTTTTCAGACACAGGCGACCAAGGTTTCGCTGGTCAGCATATTGGGGAATATCCTCTTGTCGCTGTTCAAGCTGCTGGCCGGTATATTTGCCCATTCGGCGGCGATGATCTCAGACGCCGTGCACTCGGCATCCGACGTGTTTTCCAGTATCATTGTCATCATCGGGGTAAAAATGTCGGCGAAGGCCGCCGATAAAGACCACCCCTACGGGCATGAACGGCTGGAGTCCGTGGCAGCAATTGTATTGGCGGTCATCCTCTTTGTCACCGGATTATTCATCGGGCATGTTGCCATCGAAAACTTATCCGCAGGGAACGTATCCGAAAGAAACATGCCGGGAATCCTTGCGCTTGTTGCGGCAATCGTATCGATCGTTGCCAAGGAAGGCATGTACTGGTATACACGGTTCTATGCGAAAAAGCTGGAGTCGGATGCCCTGATGGCCGATGCGTGGCACCACCGCAGTGATGCATTGTCTTCGATCGGTGCAATGGTGGGTATATATGGTGCCAGGATGGGCCTGTGGTGGTCCGATGCGGCAGCCAGCCTGGTCATCAGTCTGTTTATCATCAAGGCAGCATACGATATCTTCCGGAATGCAATCGATAAAATGGTGGATAAGGCTTGCAGCCGTAAATTCGAGGAGGAGCTCCGTGCGTTGATCCTTTCTCAGGAGGGCGTGATCCGCATAGATCTGCTGCAGACCCGCATGTTTGGCAATAAGATCTATGTCGACCTGGAGATCGCCGCAGACGGCGAAAAATCCTTGAAGGAAACACACGCCATCGCGCAGAACGTGCATGATCAGATCGAGGCAAAGTATGCTAAAATCAAACATATCATGATCCACGTCAATCCCGCCTGAATCCTGTTCTTCTTCCCACCTACATCGGAATGTGGTATACTTTTCCAAATACGGAACGGAAACACGGCAGGATCGGAGGATAAACCTATGCTGAACTTAACACAGGTTAAGTACTTCTGCGTTGCCTATCAGATGCGAAGCTTTCGCAAAGCGGCGGAGAGTCTCTTTCTCACCCGTCAGGCGCTGAGCAAGAGCATTGCTGCACTGGAGGAAGAAATCGGCGGGGAGCTGTTTGCACGGCAGAATACGATTCTGACGCCTACGGCACTGGCAGACCATTTCTATCCCGAAGCGGTCCGCCTGCTGGAGCTGCAGGATACGATTTTGGCGGATATGCATGAGTTTGCGGGCGTAAACGGGCAAAGCCTGCGAATCGGGGCAACCTTTTCCGCGTTCGAGACCTATGACCCCGCATTCCCAATGACCTTTCAGCAAAAATATCCGAATATCAGGCTCTCCGTCACTACCCGCCCCGATAAAGAACTGGAGAAGATGATCCTGTCCGATGAACTGGATGGCGCCATTGCCGCGGGAGAAGCGGAAGACGGGCAGCACATCGAGTCCATGTGCATTCACCGTGAGCCTTTGTATCTGGTGGGTACCCCTGAGCTGATGGCGGGTCGTCGCCTGCTCCGTTTTGCCGAGCTTGCGGAGATCCCTCTGCTTACCGTCGATGCACAGTTTAAGGTACAGGACCAGCTGATGGAGCGCTTTACGCGCTTCGGCTGTCAGCCGAAGATCTGTTTTGCCTCCTCGGATTTCTCGCTGCTGATGACTCTGTGCCGTCAGGGAAAGGGAGCCGTTCTCATGCCGGAATCCCGTCTGCACAATGTGCTGATGGAGGGGCTCACCGCCGTACAGCTCGACCCGGAGGAGGACCCCGGCTGGAACCTGTATTTCCTGCGCAGAAAAGGGCGTAGTGCCCCTTACGCTTTGCGAACCTTCGAAAACGCGCTGACCCATATCGAATAGAACGC
>JAZRWA010000031.1:0-23342 GCA_045599485.1 Clostridia bacterium
CGACCCGGTGGGGCATGACAGCACGGTGGAAAAGGAGCTGCTGCGTTCGGCACTGCTTTCGGCGGCATATCACATCCGTCTGCAGCAGTATATCCGGCTTCTCAAAGAGAGTGCGGAGTCGTAAGGAAGCCGTACCTGAAGGAACAGTTTGCAAAAAAGACCGGCCATTTCCTGCCGGTCTTATTTTATTTACATAATTATGACATATTGATTGACAGAAGAAAAAGAATATGTTATCATGTAAAAAACGGTTGAAAAGAGGCCTTTGCGAAATGATTGGTTTTAAAGAACGGCATCTGCATTTCGATTTTGTTGTGGTCGGCGGCGGCATGACAGGTCTCTGCGCGGCCATCGCGGCGGCACGCCGCGGCACCAGGACCGTGCTGGTGCAGGATCGCCCCGTGCTGGGCGGCAACGCCAGCAGCGAGGTGCGCATGCACATCTGCGGTGCCAGCGAAAACCAGAAAAAGCCCGAATTGAACGAGGGCGGCATCGTCCATGAACTGATGCTGAACAATAAGCGTGTCAACGACAGCGCGTGCTTTTCCATTTGGGACGCGGTGATGTTTGACGCCGCCAAGAAAGAAAAAAACCTGACGCTGCTGCTCAACACGGTGATGCTGTCCGCGGAAAAGGAAAACGGCAGGATCAAAAGCATTGAGTGCTATCAGCTGACCACCGAGCACCGGCTGCTGATCAGCGGCGATATCTTTGCCGATTGCACGGGCAATGCCACCCTGTGCGCCTTTACCGGCGCAGAGTGGCGCACGGGCTCGGAGGGCAAGGACGTTTACAACGAACCGCACGCCCCCGAGAAGAGCAACAATGAACGCATGGGCAATACGCTGCTGTTCAAGGCGGCCAATGTGGGGCACCCCGTCAAATTCACCCCGCCGGTCGATGTGATGCACTTTACCGATGAAGATCTGAAGCTGCGTAAGCACAGCCAGGAGATCCCGCCGGAGGTGCTCAAGACCGCCACGGCGGACGAGATCCGCATGCTGTTTGACGGCTATTGTCAGGATTACGGTTATTGGTGGATCGAACTGACCGGTGAAAAGGCCGATATCATCGATGAATACGAGGATATCCGCGACCAGCTGGTAAGGGCTGTGTACGGCGTATGGGATCATATCAAAAACTGTGATACCGGCGCTGAAAACTATGAATTGACCTGGGTGGGCATGTATCCCGGCGTGCGTGAAAGCCGCCGCGTGGTGGGTGATTACACGCTGACCGAAAATGATATTCTGAGCAACCGCCGCTTTGAGGATGGCGTGGCGTACGGCGGCTGGCAGATCGATAACCATGCACCGCGTGGCTTGCTGGATAAGGATGCCGTACCCTCCTTTGTGTATCACTTTGACGGTTCCTATGACATTCCGTACCGCTGCTATCTGGTCAGCGGCTTTGAAAACCTGTATGTGGGCGGCCGTGCCATCAGCGCCAGCAAGCTGGCCATGGCTTCCAGCCGCGTGATGGCCACCTGCGCTATCGGCGGTCAGGCCATCGGCACCGCGGCTTCCATGGCGATCAAAGCCGGGGAGAGCATCCGCCAGGTGGATATGAAAGCGCTGCGGCAGGAGCTGGTCAAGGATGACTGCTGGCTGCCGGGGGCGGTCAATGAGGATGAAAAGGATCTGGCCCGCACCGCGAAGGTGACAGCTTCTTCCGAAGCGAACGGTTGTGAAGCAGTCAATATCCTCAGCGGCATCACGCGTGAACTGGATGGCAAATCCAACGCCTGGCATTCCGCCGGCGCGGCTGAGGGCGCCTGGCTGCAGCTGACATTGCAAAAGCCGGCGGTAGCGGCAATGGTGCAGGTGGTGCTGGACAGCAATTTCAATCTGGAAAAGAAGATTTCGCTTTCCTCCCGCCGCCTCAAGCAGCAGGAGACCGGCGTGCCCAAGGAGCTGCTCAAGGACTTTGACATCGTCCTGCTGAAGGAGGGCAAGGAAACGGCCCGTGCCGCCGTGCGGGATAACTGCCACCGGCTGGTGCGCGTGCCCTTTGATAAGGTACCCTGCGACACCGTGAAGCTGGAGGTACTTTCCACCAACGGCATCGCCGAAGCCCGCGTGTTTGAAATTCGTCTGTACGAAGAATAAATCCATTGACAGCGCTCCGCATACCGCGGGGCGCTGTTTGACTGTAAGACCGAAAGCGTGTTATAATGGCGGCGTCTGAAATTATTTGGTACGAATAAAGGGGAAAACGATGGATTTTCAGCTGAAGCCCTACACGCCGCCCTGCTTTGAGCGGCTGCCCCGCCGGGAAGCGGTGCTGCGGGAGGCACCGAAGGATGCTGTCGCACCGGAAAACTACCATGCGATGAGCATTTATCCCGAATACTTTTTCATCCATGGCGCCTGGCGGCTGGCGAAAGACAGCCGTATGGACTGCGTGCCCGTGTGGGAAAACGGCGAGGTCATTGTGCGGGAATTCCGCCTGCTCAAAAAGGGGGATGCCGTCATCTGCGGCCGAAGTGAGGATGGCAGCGAAGGCATTTATGTGCATACCGACGGTTTTCATGAACAGAAGGCAGAGGGAGAGACCTTTGCCTTCCGTCAGAACCGTTCGCGCGAAACGGCCTTCAGCCGCGATTATGATGAGCTGGCGGCACTTTTGCGCCACGAAAAGGAGTATGGCTATACCGTGTGGGTGCTGGGTCCGGCGTTTTCCTTTGATATTGGCGCACGGGAGGCTTTTTCCAAGCTGATTGCCGCGGGGTATGTAAGCGCGGTGCTGGCCGGCAATGCGTTGGCCACCCACGACCTGGAGGGAGCCTATCTGCACACCGCCCTTGGGCAGAACATTTATACCCAGCAGAATGTGCCGAATGGGCATTATCATCATCTGGATACCATCAACCGGGTCAAGCTGCATGGCTCCATCCCGGCGTTTATCGAAAAAGAACACATTGATAACGGCATCATCTACACCTGTGAAAAGCACGGTGTGCCCTATGTGCTGGGCGGCTCCATCCGGGATGACGGACCGCTGCCGCCGGTGTACGGCGATGTGTACGCGGCACAGGACGCCATGCGCGATCAGCTGCGCAAGGCGACCACGGTCATCGGCATGGCAACGATGCTGCACACCATCGCGGCGGGCAACATGACGCCCTCCTACCGTGTCCTGCCCGACGGCACGGTACGGCAGGTGTATTTTTACTGCGTGGACGCGGCGGAGTTTACGGTCAACAAGCTGTCGGACCGCGGCAGCCTGTCGGCACGCGGCATCGTCAGCAATGTGCAGGATTTTATTACGCGCCTGTGCGGCGGATTGGGGCTTTGACATGAAACCGATCGCAAAGGCCGAAATGACAGAGTGGACCAATGTATGCCTTGTACAGGATGGAACACGCGTGCTGCTGGAAAATAAAAAAGGCTGTGGCATTGTGCTTCCCGGCGGGCATGTGGAACCCGGTGAGTCCATGACGGATGCCGTGGTACGATAGATGCGTGAGGAGACCGGGCTGACCGTGCATGATGTGCGTTTGTGCGGTATCAAGGACGCGGTCATGAAAGGCGGCGGACGCTATGTGGTGCTGCTGTATAAGGCCGGCAGCTTTGAGGGGGAGCTGAAATCCTCCGCAGAGGGAGAGGTATTCTGGGCGGAACGGAACGAGCTGGAAAATCTGAACCTCATCTGGAACATGAAGGAAATGGCGGACATCATTTTGAATAAAAACGGTCGGGAGTATTTTTTGCAGCCGGACGGCAGCGACAGCTATGCAGGCGAGATGAAGGAGAGATAAACCATGAAAGTATTGCTTTTGAACGGCAGCCCGCGCAAAAACGGCAACACGGCGCTGGCACTGGGGGAAATGATCAAAATCTTCGAAGCCGAGGGCATCGAGTGCGAAACCGTGCAGGTGGGCGGGCAGGATATCCGCGGCTGCATGGCATGCGGCGGCTGCGGCAAGCTGGGCAAGTGCGTGTTTGATGACCTGGTCAACGAAACGGCGGCAAAGCTGCAGGAGGCAGACGGTCTGGTGGCGGCATCCCCGGTGTACTATGCCTCCGCCAACGGCACACTGGTCAGCTTTCTGGACAGGCTGTTTTACAGCTCGTCCTTTTCCAAACGGATGAAGGTGGGGGCGGCGGTGGCGGTCGCGCGCCGCGGCGGCTGCTCGGTCACCTTTGATGGGCTGAACAAGTATTTTACCATTGCCGGCATGCCGGTGGCCTCCTCCTGCTATTGGAACAGCGTGCATGGCACGCGCCCCGGTGAGGCAGCGCAGGATGCCGAAGGTCTGCGTACGGTGCGTGTACTGGCACAGAACATGGCCTTTTTGATGAAGAGCATTGCCCTCGGCAAGGAAAAATACGGCCTTCCCGAGTACGAACCACATGTTTCCACCAACTTTATTCGCTGATATACGAAAGGAGCAAGTCATGCTGAATGATTCTTTTGCCCGCTGCAAGTCGCTGTTTGCCGACAACGCGGACACCGTCCTGCGCGCGCAGGAAAACCGTCTGCGCCGGGTGGTGCTGCAGAAAGGCAACCTGGTCAGCAATGTCCGCATGAACAGCCGCGGCGTCAACGCCCGTGTGACCATTGAAGGGGTTGCCGGCCTTTCCTCCCTGGCGGAGTGCACGCCCGAAGCCGCCGAAACGGTGCTGAAGGCTGCCACCCGTGACGCCATGTTCCTGCACACCCATGCGCCCAAGAACAAGCCCATGCTGCCATCTCCCTGCGCCGGGCTGATCCTGCCGGAGGGAGCCATTGTGGATACGGAGCAGCAGCGCTGTATCGACCTTTGCAGGGCGGTGGATGAATACGTTGTGGAAAACTGCCCCAAGCTGGTCAGCCGTACCGTGGTCTATACCGAAGATTCCATGGACAAGATCATCTACACCTCACATGCCTGCGACGGTCATGTGCTCTATCCCCGCAGCTATGTGTACGTGATGATGACGGCGGAAGCGCAGGACGGCGCTCCGGTGGAGCTGTTTCAGGCCTTTGGCGGCGCAGGCAGCTTCGACGATCATTTTGAATGTCTCGACGCCATCAAAAAGGGCGTGGATGACCTGTATGAAAAAGTGCTGCAGAAGTGCGAGGGCGTGTATGCCGAAGCCGGTACCCATACCGTGGTGCTGGGCGGCATGATGGCCGGTATGCTGGCGCATGAAGCCGTCGGCCATACGGTGGAGGCCGACCTGGTCATGGGCGGCTCGGTGGCGGGCCCGATGCTGGGACAGCGCGTGGGCTCCGAACTGGTCAACCTGACCGACTTTGCCCACACGGCCTTTGGCAGCAGCAAGGGGTTGCTGCCGGTATACATGGATGACGAGGGCGTGCGTGCCGAGGATGCCGTGCTGATCGAAAACGGTATCCTGAAGGGCTATATGAACAGCCGGGAGACGGCTGAACGCTACGGCGTCAAGCCCTGCGGCAACGCAAGGGGCTGGACCTTCTCGGATGAGCCGCTTATCCGCATGCGCAACACCGCCGTACATCCCGGCAAAAACACGCTTGAAGAGCTGATCGCCTCGGTGGACAACGGCTATTATCTGATCGAGAGCGGCAACGGTCAGGCCGACCTGACAGGTGAGTTCATGTTTGGCGTGACCATGGGCTATGAGATCAAAAACGGACGTCTGGGCAAGGCGCTGAAGGATACGACCGTATCCGGTATTGCCTTTGAAATGCTCAAGACCGTGGACATGATTTCCTCGGAAATGACCTGGTCCTCCAGCGGCTTCTGCGGCAAAAAGCAGCCGATGGCCGTGGGCATGGGCGGACCGGCCATGCGCTGCCGCATCAACATCGGCGGCCGCTGAGAAGGGAGTGACGAACAATGACCGATATTAAGAAAGCTTCCAACCTGATCGAAAAGGCATTGAAGGAGAACGGCATCACCAAGGCGGCGTGGACCACGGGAATGAGCGAAACGAGCGAGTTCAATGCCGAAAACGAGGGCTTTAACCTGTACCGTACGCTGTATGATGTGCATTATAATCTGTCTGTTTTTGTGGATGGACGCAAGGGCAGCGTGGCCGGCAACGACCTGAGCGAGGAAGCGCTGGAAAACGCCGTCAAGGAAGCGGCGGCTTCCGCTGCCGCGGCTCCTGTGGATGAGGCGCATGACATTGCACCCTTTGCCGGACGGGAGACCTTTATCCACGGCGCGGTCAGCTGCGATGAGGAAGCGCTGTTCAATCGCACCAAGGAGCTGTGCGACACCATTATGAAGGAGTATCCCAAGCTTCTGTTGGGCGCTTCCATGGGCAAGCATGTGTCTGAGCACAGCCTGTACCGCAATACCAACGGCACCGAATTTGAGACCAAAGAGGGCAGCTACAGTATTTCTGCCGAGTTTGCAGGCAACGATAACGGCCGCACGACGGGCATTGACGGCGCGGGCATTGAGACCAATGACCTGTCCTCTCCCATCATCGAAAAAGGCAGCTTCCGTCAGCACCTGCAGTCTGCCGAAGCACAGCTGGATCAGACGGAGCAGACGGGCAAGTTTACCGGCCCTGTCATTTTTACGCCGGATTGCACCATGAACATGATGTACTTTGTCAACAGCTGCTTCCTGTCCGGCTCGGTGGTGCTGGATGGCACGGGCATTTGGAATGACAAGCTGGGTCAGCAGGTGGCCGATGCGGCTGTGACGCTGCGTATTGTGCCATCCGATCCCCGCGTGGCGGGCGTGTGCGACTATACCGCGGAGGGCTTCCGTGCGCGTGAGCTGCCGTTGATCGAAAACGGCATCCTCAAAAATCAGGTGATCGATCTGTATACCGCCAACAAGACAGGGCGTGAGCCGTCCCGCTGCGGCGGCGCCATGATCATGGAAGCCGGAAAGACGCCTGTAGCGGAACTGATCCGCGGCATTGAGCGCGGTCTGCTGGTGGGCGCGTTCTCCGGCGGTGAACCCGGCGCCAATGGCGAGCTGTCCGGCGTGGCCAAGAGCGCTTTCCTGATTGAAAACGGTCAGGTGGTCGGCGCGGTCAGCGAGACGATGATCAGCACCAACATTGCGGACATGCTGATGAATGTGCGCGGAATCTCGGCAGAGACCTGTGAAGACGGCGCCGGCGTGTTCCCCTATCTGGCCGTCAACGGCGTGACCATTTCCGGCAAGTAAAAACATACAGCAAATGCACCCCTGCGGAAACGGTTGTGGCCGTTGCAGGGGTGCATTTTTAATGATTTTGTTTTGAATTTTTATTGTGTGATGCGGTCGACCCAGTCACGGCTCAACACCTGCACCGCGCCGAGCAGGATGGAGGGCTGATTAAAGTACGGCAGCAGGATCTGCGGTGCCTTGCGGCAGGGACCCAGCTTGGCGGACAGATAATCGTTGACAGACTTGGTCAGGTGCTCCCAATTGTTGGCATAATAGGGGCAATCCAGAATGATCATGCCGGGATCCAGCACGCAGACCACCTGATACAGCATTTCGGCCGTAATCTTGACGCCTTCGTTGATGGCATTTTGCCACAGCTGCGGGTTGGTCGAGGCGATCTGGTCAATGCAATCGATCAAGGCCTGAACACTCATTTTTTCGGTGTTTTCCACGCCGCAGGAACGGGCCAGACCGCGCAGGGACAGATAATCACGGTACAGCCCGCCGCTTGAGGCAGGCAGGGCGGCCGCGTTGCCTGCAGCTTCATTGCTGCCGTGCAGGATATCACCATCCAGCAGAATGGCACCGGCATTTTCGGCACCGATATAGAAATAATACACCACACGATGACCCAGCTGGGAAGCGCGGGGCGCAAAGGCACGTACGGAATAATGGATATCCGCGTCAATGTGATAATGATAATCGCCCACCGTCTTTTTCAACATGGACATGAGCGGCACATTGGCCAATTCGCCGGCACGGGGGCCCATGACGGCGTCCTTTACGGCATCGTAGGGGCCGGGGACGACCACGGCCACCCCCAGTACCTCATGCTCAGCCGCAAGTGCGGAAAGACGTTCGGCGGATTCCTTCAAAAACGCGGTCAGGCTTTCACAGAAGCAAAGATCATCGTTCTTGGGGAAGACATATTGATCGGGCAGAACGGTCAGGTTGTGGGTGATGGCGCAATAATGGAAATCGGTCAGGTCCAGAATGGCAAAAACCTGATCGCCTTCGCACAGACGGATGATATCCGCTTTGCGGCCGATGGAGCGGGTGGCGGGGGCCTCCTCAAACCGCAATGCGCCGTGTTCATTGAGCAGGTCCACCAGATTGGTGATGCTCATCAGACTCAGCCCGGTATGGAGGGCAAGGTGCTGACGGGTAATGCCGTTGTGGGTATGAAGCTGCTCAAGAAGACGCAGCAGATTTTGACGGCGAATGGACAGCTGATCCGGATTTTTCAAGATGATCTCCTCCTCAAACGGACTGCAGGCACTATTATATAACAAATATGCGCTGCTTGTAAACATTATTTGAGCGAACAAATACTGTGGGTTGTGCCTTGAAGCGCGGGGGAGTATAATAAACAAAAAGAGAAAGGGGAGGCGTGAGAATGCTTTCGTACATTGCCATTGACCTGAAATCCTTCTACGCCTCCGCGGAATGCGCTGCCCGGGGGTTGGACCCGCTGACCACCCACCTGGTGGTGGCGGATGAGAGCCGCACCGAAAAGACCATCTGTCTGGCGGTGTCGCCATCGCTCAAGGCCTTGGGCATTGGCGGCAGGGCACGCTTGTTTGAGGTCAATCAGAAGCTGGAGCAGGTCAATCGTCTTCGTGCCAAGGCAGCGGGAGGCACGCTGACGGGGGATTCCTCCAATGCGGAAGAATTGCGCCTGCACCCGGAATACGCGGTAAAGACCATTATCGCGCCGCCGCGCATGGCGCGCTATATGCAGCTGAGCACCCGGATTTATGGCATTTATACTCGTTATGTAGCACCGGAAGACATTGTTGTGTATTCCATCGATGAGGTTTTTATCCATGCCGAGCCGTACCTTAAAATGTATCAGACGGACGCGCGCGGGCTGGCCATGCGCATGATACGCGATGTGCTGAAGGAGACGGGCATTACCGCCACCGCCGGACTGGGTGAAAACCTGTATCTGTGCAAGGTGGCCATGGACATTGTTGCCAAGCATTGTGAGCCGGACGCGGACGGTGTGCGCATTGCGGAACTGACAGAGCAAAGCTATCGGGAACAGCTGTGGGAACATCGGCCGCTGACCGACTTCTGGCGTGTGGGCCGCGGCATTGCGAGAAAGCTGCAGGCAAACGGCATGCTGTGCATGGGCGACGTGGCACTGATGAGCCTGAAGGACGAGGATCTGCTCTTTGAACTGTTTGGAGTGAATGCCGAGCTGCTGATCGATCATGCCTGGGGCTGGGAGCCGTGCCGGGTCAGTGATATCCGTGCCTATAAGCCGGAGAGCAGCAGCCTGAGCAGCGGTCAGGTGCTGTCCATGCCCTATCCGCACGATCGGGCGGCCGTGATCGTGCGGGAGATGGCGGAGGAACTGGCATTGGCGCTGCTGGAAAAGCAGCTTGTGACCGACCGCGTGGAACTTGTTGTTTGCTATGATATTGAAAACATGACGCGTCCCGAAATTGCCTATACAGGTCCTGTTCAGGCGGATCATTACGGACGCAAGGCACCAAAGCCGGCGCATGGCTTTGAAAACCTGCCATATACCGCTTCCGCGCGGCAGATCACCGATGCTATGCTGCGCATCTTTGAACGCGTGACGGATAAGCGGCTGCTGGTGCGCCGGGTGTATGTGATCGCCTGCCGATTACAGGATGCGGCACAGGCTCCGGCGGAGGCCGCCGTGACGGAGCAGCTGGACATGTTTACCGATTATACCGCGCTGGAGGCGGAAAGGGCGCGGGAAAAGGCGCGCCTGGAGCGGGAACAGCGGGCACAGAATGCGCTGCTGCAGATTCGGCACCGGTTTGGCAAAAACGCCCTGCTGAAGGGCACCAGTCTGCAGAAAGGAGCCACGGGACGCGAAAGGCACCGCCAGATCGGCGGTCACCGTGCGGAAACGGATGAATGAAAAATATCAGGCCATACTGCATCTGCCGCATCCGGAACTCAGGCATCCGCGCATGAGCCTTGTCAATCGGGCGGCACAGTTTGCCTCTTTTGACGCTTTGGAGGGCTATGAGGAAGCCGTACAGGAGGAAGCGCGCCTGACCGAGCCTGAAAAAATGATCGGCGAGACGGACGCGGAGGAGCTGGACCGCGTGCTGCGGCTGCTGAGCGAAAAGAATCAGTCGCCGGTATCCGTGCTGTGCTTTGTGCCGGATGAGCGCAAGGCAGGCGGTCAGTATAAAACTTTTACGGGACGACTGAAAAAAGTGGATCGGTATGCCGGACAGCTGATGCTGACCGACGGCACGGTGCTGCCGATGAGGCATGTGATGAAAGTGGACACCCCGGAAAGGATGCAGGATGAATGAGACGCTGAAGATTGCGGAAAGACACTTTCAATTGCTGGGAGATGGACAGGGACTGTTGTTTTTGATGGGTGTGTTTGAAGGGGAAACGGGCGAAAAGATCGTGACCGAAACAAAAGCCCGAACCGCCAAACCCTTTACCCTGGTGACCTTTGACACCGCCGACTGGAACGGGGATTTTTCCCCCTGGGCGGCAGCGGGTATGGAGGAGAACAGGCCCTTCCGCGGCGGCGGACCTGAAACGCTGAAAATGCTCAAGGAAGAAGCGCTCCCCTTGCTGAAGGAGCGCTTTGGGGAAACACCTGTTATCACGGCGGGATATTCGCTTTCCGGGTTGTTTGCGCTGTGGGCACTATATGAGTGCGAAGCATTTACGGGCGCGGTGTGCTGTTCGGGCTCGCTGTGGGTGCATGGTTTTATGGAGTATGTGCAGGGGAAAGCATTGAAGCCCGGGCAAAGCGTGTATCTGTCCCTGGGGGGAAAGGAAGAAAAAACAACGCATCCCATCGTCAGCACCATCGGCGACTGCACACGGCAGATGGATCAGATTTTGCGGGCAGATGCCTCTGCACCCCGGCACACGCTGGAATGGAACAGCGGTGGACACTTTGCCGACAGTGCGAAGCGTTTGGCAAAGGGACTTGCCTGGATGCTGGAAAAATAAACAAAAAAGAGCGGGTACGCCTTTGAAAAGCGTATCCGCTCCGTTTGTTTACGATGACGATCAGGCCTTGCCGTTGCAGCCCAGAACGTTGACCAGCTTGTGCTCAACGATCTCCTGAATGGCGGCACGGGCATCCGTCAGGTACTGACGGGGATCGAAATGATCGGGATGCTCGTTGAAGTGCTTGCGCACCATGGCGGTGAAGGCCAGACGCAGGTCGGAGTCAATGTTGATCTTGCAGACAGCCATGGAAGCGGCCTGACGCAGCTGCTCCTCGGGGATGCCGACGGCGTCGGGCATCTTGCCGCCCTGCTCGTTGATGATCTTTACGAACTGCTGGGGCACAGAAGAGGCGCCATGCAGCACGATGGGGTAGCCGGGCAGCTTCTTGGCCACTTCCTCCAGAATGTCAAAGCGGAGGGGCGGGGGAACCAGAATGCCCTCGGCGTTGCGGGTGCACTGGGCGGGGGTGAACTTGTAAGCGCCGTGGCTGGTGCCGATGGCGATGGCCAGGGAGTCGCAGCCGGTGGCGGTGGCGAACTCGATGACTTCTTCGGGACGGGTGTAGCTGCTGTCGGCGGCGGAAACGTTCACTTCGTCTTCCACGCCAGCCAGACGGCCCAGCTCGGCCTCAACGGTCACGTTGTACTTGTGGGCGTACTCAACCACCTTGCGGGTCTCTTCGATGTTCTTTTCGAAGGGCAGGCTGCTCTTATCGATCATGACAGAGGTGAAGCCGCCGTCGATGCAGGCCTTGCAGGTCTCAAAATCGGGGCCGTGATCCAGATGCAGGGCGATGGGCAGGCCGGTGGTGGCCACAGCAGCCTCGACCAGCTTGACCAGATAGGTGTGGTTGGCATAGGCGCGGGCGCCCTTGGACACCTGCAGAATCAGGGGAGCGTTCTGAGCCTTACCGGCTTCCACGATGCCCTGAATGATTTCCATGTTATTGACATTGAAAGCGCCGACGGCGTAGCCGCCTTCGTAGGCTTTCTTGAACATTTCGCGCGTATTGACAAGAGCCATTGGAAGAAATCCTCCTTGCAATAATTTCGGTTTATTATAGCATCAAAAGGGACAGCGTGCAATCATTTTTTGAAAACGACCCACTTGCTGGCTGCATAATTGAAGATGACCACCAGCACATTGGTGATGAGCTTGACCCACAGGTCGGCGGAGGGAACCGCCTTCATCAGCAGGATCAGCAGGTTGAAGGCAGCCAGGTCAAACACCACCCAGCCCAGCACGCGGGCAGCGGTAAACAGCCACAGCTCCCGCCAGAAGCCGTTTTCACGGGTGGTGGTGCTGGAAAACACATAGCGCCGGTTGGTAAAGAAGGCAAACAGCACAGATAGCACAAAGGCCAGCACCTGACCGGAATTGGCGATCAGGGCATAGGAAGCGCTGCCGGGCTCCAGGCTGCCCAGACCAAACAGCTGCCGCCACGCAAAGTAGACGATCCAGCTGACGGCGGTGGTCAGCACGCCGAAGATCAGATACATGACGATCTCACGCAGCTTTGCGCGGTCATGAAGCAGGATTTTTATTTTGCTGATCATTGAGGATACGCTCCATTTCGTTTTTCAGGGTATCGCCTTCATCCCCGCGTGCATAGCCGGCGGAAAGAACGGCGGAAAGCGGCAGGGTAAAGGGACGCCCCTTCTGTCCGGTGCGGCACAGTACGGCATCGTCTTTGATTTCGAGCACGTGCGCGTTGAGGCGGCGCAGCCCTTTTTCGTCGTTGACAAACAGGCATACGCTGCGCCCGCTTTCCAGAGAATAGCGAAGAAAACGGTCAATCATTGTTGTTTACCTGATAGATGCGGATGCTGCCCCAGCTGCTTTTGAACACCAGCTCATGCTGCAGGGCGATGGCGGCTTCGTTGACGTAGGTGTTGGTCCGCTCGTGATCGCTGATGTAGATGTAATCCACGTTGTATTTTTGCAGAAGGTCTGCATTCAGCACGGGGTCGGCGTAGAAATCGATGATGTCGGATTGCCGCTCCATCAGGTCATAGCCGTGCCAGTGGAGCCACAGCGCGGGACCGCAGACGATGTTGCGCCCGGCGAGAGAGGAAACGGGGTTGATGTGATCGGTCCAGCACATAAAGGTGGCATGCTGGGGGGTATTCTTTTCAATAAACTCCGCCGCCTCAACATCGTAAGCGGAGAACATCACGTAATCGCTTTTGCATTCGCGGGCAATGGAAAGGGTGCCTGTAGCAAAGCAGCAGATGACGGCCATAACGGCCAGCACCGGGCGTGAGCGCAGGCCCTTGAGCCGAGCGTACACCTCGGCCATGTAGTCGGCGGCGATGGGTGCCACCAGTGCCCACCAGACGTAAAACAGCTTGTTGTTGTCGTATTCGTTGGGCTGGAAGATGACAAGCTCCGCCATGATAAAGATGACGAAGGCCCCGCAGGCCAGTTCTTTGCGCCACGCATCCCGGTCAAAGAGTGCCAGAATGAGGAAAAGGGCGGGCAGGCCGATGTTTTTGATCCAGAACCACAGATAACCGTCCCGCAGCCCCATGCCGCCGGCGTTGTTGACCCAGTTGAACTGCAGGTAGACAAAGCCACTGTTGCCGTCCGTGTGACGGAATGTCCAGCCGAAAAGCTGCGGCGCGGCAAGCAGGCAGGCGATGCCGCCGTACAGCGCCCATTGCAGCAGGCGAGTACGGAAGGGTATGCTGCTTTTGTGAAGCAGGTCATAGCAGAGCCAGCCGGCGCTCATCAGCCCCAGCGCCAGGAAGGAGTGCGTGTGCAGCAGCGGCAGACCGCCGGCCATGACGCCCAGCAGCACAAACTGCCGTGTTGAACGCGTTTCGGAGGTGAAACCATCCCACAACAGATAGATGCAGGGCAGCAGCAGGCACCAGCCGCCCAGGAAGGTGCGCTGCGGCACCAGCATATCCACCACGATGTTGCTCCAGCGCAGATTGTAGTAGCTCTGCTCGGCGTGGTTGGCGGGGGTCATGTAATAGCCGTTCATGATGGTATCCAGACGATCCATCCATGTGCCGGCCTGCAGCGAATTGACGGCGGCGGAGCCGTTGCTGACGCCCAGCGTATCGATGCTGTACAGAAAGCCGAGACCGCCGTTGATGAACACGAACAGCACGGAAAAGAACAGCACGGAGCGGCGGCGGGACCCGGCAATGCGGTCGACCAGCAAAATATAGCCGGCAAACACCATGGCCATCATGAAGGTGCCGGGAATGATCACGCTTTGCCGCAGTGTCATGCCAAAGAGCATGAAGCTGGTGGAAAAGCTGTCCGCCAGGAAGGGATAGGTCAGCAGCTCCCCGGGCAGAATGCTGTAATCGGCCGGGAAGGCGGCATCCCGCAGGCTGGAAATGATGGCCAGGTGCAGCGGAAGATCGCCATAGGTGCTTTGTCCGCAGTGCAGCATGCCCTCCACATCGTTCAGGCAGTGGGTGTACTGCAGATAGCCGCCAAGCGCGGTCAGCGGCAGGGCGATGAGCAGCATGGGCAGAATCAAACGCTTGTCTTCTTCGCAGAAACCTTTGGGATGAGGACCTTTGCGGGTCAGAAACGATACAAGCCCCGTGAGGACGACCAGAGGGATCAGCGCCAGCAGATGCCCTTTCACGCTGAAGCGCACAAAGAAAGCCATCAGAGCAGGCAGCCACATCATCAGAAGCGTCCCCAGCGCGCAGCCCAGCCACAGGCGCACGGGCAGACGTTTTGTGGGCAGCAGCGAGCGGATCAACAGGCAGCCGCAGAAAAGATAAACGGCAAAATAGCAAACGGACAGCACGGATTGCCTCCTCGGTGGAATATCGTCAGGGCCATGCAGGGCCATCAAAGACCATGGAGTAAACAGGGGGATTTTTGTTATAATGGCTTGCGCCGCAACAGTATTATACTCTGCGAGGCTTGAAAAGGACAAGGCGCGAAGGGAGAAATTTACATTCCCTTCACACCTTTTGCGCCGCCTTTCATACGGCTGCGAAGCAGCTGCCAGATGGGCAGCAGGATCAGATAAAAGGCAAACAGCACCGAGGCGGCGGGCGCTTCCACCGAGGAGAGCGGGACGCTTCCGGCGATGCACCAGGGGATGAGGGGCGAAATGACCACGGCGGAATTTTCCAGATACTGCGCGCGCAGCAGCGGATCCTCTGTCAGTTCTGCGGTCAGCTGATCGGTCAGCATGATGGCCAGCGTCTGGTTGCAGCTGACCATGGCGGAAAACACCGAGGCCGCCAGCATGGAGGCAAAGCTGCCGCCTTTTGCTGCCAGACGGCGCAGGGGAACGATCAGAAAATCAAGCAGGCCCGTGGCCTTGAAGATGCCGCTGTAGCAGGCGGCAATGAGGATGATGCAGGTGGTGCGCACCATGGAAACCAGGCCGCCGCCGCCCAGCACGGCGGCCAGACGGGCATCCTGCGGGGCGAAGCCGCTGAGGAGCAGACCGGGCAGCTGCGCCAACGGAAAACGCTGCACAAACAGTGTGACGGGAATGGAAATGACAATGCTCAGCAGCAGCAGCGGACGCACCGGCACGCGGAAGAAGGCGGGAATCAGAATGGCCAGCGCGGGCAGAAAGCACCACAGATTGAGGGTAAAGGAGCTTTGAAGCAGCTGCGTGGTGGTATCCGTCCCCGCGGCGGAGCCTGCGCCGAGGCTCAGCAGCAGATACAAGATCAGGGTCAGGCAAAAGGGGACGATGCAGGTGCGGATCATACGGCCGATGTTCTGATAGATATCGGTCTTTGTCACCGTGGCGACCAGCAGCGCCGAGGTGGAAACGGGGGAGCAGCGATCGCCGAAGAAGCAGCCGGCGAGGATGGCGCCGCCTGTCCACAGGACGGAAAAATCCATGGAGCGGGCAATGCTCATGCAGATGACGCCCATGGTGGCGGCGGTGCCGAAAGCGGTGCCGGTCAGCACCGAGATCAGTCCGCACAAGAGAAAGGTCAGCGGCAAAAACAGCGCGGGACGGATGAGCCCCGAGACGGCTGATACGATGGCCGGGATACAGCCGGAGGCCCGCCACAGGGCGGTCAGCACACCGATGAGCAGCAGCGTGATGAGGATGTTTTTGACGGTCTTGATGCCGGAAAGGCACATTTCAAGCATGGCGTGAGGCTTGAAGCCCTTGCGGGCAGCGTCGAATAAAAAGAGCGCCAGCCCGAAAAGCAGGGCCGGCACCACCGACAGGCCGCCCAGCACACAGCCGATCAGCGCGGCGCAGAACAGAAACAGGATCAGCCCATTGCGGGCAGCGGTGTTGTTCATTTTATGCTCCTGAAAAAATCAGTTTGCCGGGGCTTCGTAATCGGCCATGAAACGGCGGCGGAATGCCTCCCCGCAGTCAAGACCGGCAGCGCGGGCGGCGGCGAATGCTCCGCCGTACACGGGCGGTACCGTGCCCATGATCATCTGTGCCCGGGGATCGGCCGCGGCACGCAGACGTTTTTCGTATTCGGGAAAATGGCGGATCACGCCGCCGTTGAGCACCAGTGGAAAGGGCTTGCTGAACGATTCAGCCGCGGCATGGATCATCAGGCATAGCTATTTGACACAGCCGTCCACGATCTCTTCGGCATAGGGATCCCCCATGTCGAGCGCTTCAAACACCACGCCGCACAGCGAGGCAATGTAGGCGCGGCCGCCGGCATACACTTGCGACAGGTGGCTGATCAGCTCGCCGCCCAGGCGTTTTTCGATCAATTCCTTCATGGGGGTATAGCCGATGCGTCCGTCGTTCATCTTGACCGCGCGGTTGAGGGCGTCACGCCCCAGAATGTAGCCGCTGGAGCAGCCGTCCACCAGCCAGCCGCAGCCGCCGATATAACGGACCTTGCCGCCGACACGGAGGGTCAGCGAGCTGCCGGTGCCGCAGATGAGGGCGGCGCCGTCTTCTTCCCCCAGCATGCCGTAAAGCAGGCAGGGGCCGTCTCCTTCCGCCGTCAGATGGCGGCAGGTGACCATTTTTTCAATGCGTTCGCCGATGGCGCCGCCAAAGTAGTCGTAGCAGGCGATGCCGGCATACAGGGCGTCGAGGGGGGTATCCGCCTCAATGCCCAGTGCGCGGATACTGCTTTCATAGCGTTTGCAGGCTTCTTCCAAACCGCAGTCCAGCGGGTTGGCTCCTTTTGTGACGGAACGGCGCAGTATGTGCCCCGTCTCGTCAAACAGCACGGCGTCCGTTTTGGTGCCGCCCACATCCAGTGCCGCCAGCAGCATGATCCCTTGCCCCCTTATTTGTTAAACAGCGCGCGCCGTGCGGTGGAAAGGCGCATTTTTTCCCGAAGGCCTTCCTTGTCCTCCGCTTCCAGCATGCCGCGCAGGGTATGCATTTCATCGATGAAGGTATCCATCTGCTCCAGCAGCGGCGCCTTGTTCATCAAAAAGAGTTCGCTCCACATGGCGTCGTTGATGCGGGCGATGCGGGTCAGGTCACGGAAGCTGTCGCCGGTATAATCGACCAGATGGGTGCTGTCGCTGCAGGTCATCAGCGCCACGGCGATGACGTGCGTCAGCTGCGATACAAAGCCGATCATGCGGTCGTGCTCTTCGGGACTGAGCACACTGATGCGCGCGAAGCCCAGCAGACGGCCCAATTCCTTGCTCCATTCGATGCCTTCGGCGGTGTTTTTTTCGGTGGGCACCACAATGTAGTTTGCATCGCGGAAGATGCGGTCATCGGCGTTTTCCACACCGTACACCTCACGGCCGGCCATGGGGTGGGAGGCGATAAATTCCACCCCCGCGGGCAGCAGCTGCTGTACCTCTTCCACGATGCCGGATTTGACGCCCGTTACATCGGTCACCATGGCGCCCCAGCGGATCAGGTGGCCCCACTTGCGGATCCAGTCGACAAACACATGGGGATACACGGCAAAGATCAGCACCCCCGCCCGGCGGATGGCATCCTCGGTGGGCTCGGTGTAGCCGCAGTCGATGATGCCGTGCTCCACCGCGTAGGTAATGGCTTCGGGGCGGGTGTCGATCGCTTCCACATGATATCCAAGCGAGCGCAGACGCTTGGCATAGCTGCCGCCCATCAGACCCAGACCCACAATCAGAATATCGTTATCAGAGATCCATCTCATCCGTTGTTACCTCAATTCCCAGCGCTTTCAGACGCTCAAAATAATCGGGCAGGCTTTTGCGCACCGCCTGTGCGCCGTAAACCGTGCCGCCGGTCGTTGTCAGAAGGGTGCTCATGGCCATCACGATGCGGTGATCGTTGTGGCCGTTGATGGGATCAGCGGGCGCATGCGGTGTGCCGGGGCATACGGTCAGCTCGTTTTCATCCAGCTCCACGGTGATGCCGCACTTGTGCAGCTCTTCACCCATGGCGCGTCCGCGATCGCTTTCCTTGATGGCCAGTCGCCTTGTGCCGGTAAAACGCGCGCCGTGATGCATGGCGGCAAAGGCCATTTCCACCGGTCCCAGGTCGGGGCAGTCGCTCAGGTCGATGCTGCAAAAGCCCTTTTTCAGCGCCGCAAAATGCTCACGGTAGATTTTGTCGCCCTGCAGGCTGTCTGCCCTGAGCCCGGTCAGGGAAACACCCAGTGCCTCAAAAAAGGCGGCGTTGGAGTAATCTCCCTCCACGGTGACCTCGGCGGCGGCATAGTGCTGCCCGCCGGGGATGACAAAGGTGTTTTCATCGGGACGGTCGATCTGAATGCCGAAGCATTGCAGCGCTTCCACGGTCATATCGATATAGGGGCGGCTTTCCACAGGCGGCAGCAGCCGCAGTGTGCTGTCTTCTTTAAGCAGCGGCAGCGTGAACAGCAAGCCTGTGATAAACTGACTGCTGACGGCGCCGCTGACGGCGATCTCCCCGCCATGCAGCCGCCCTTCCACTTCGGCCGCGCCCTTTTCGGTCTTCAGCAGAATGCCCTGTTCTTTGCACAGTTCCTCGTATACGGAAAGCGGACGGCTGAACAGCTTTTCGCTGCCCTGAAGGCGGGCTTTTTTGCCGTCGATCAGGCACAGCGGCAAAAAGAAGCGCAGGGTGCTGCCGCTTTCCCGGCATACAAGCGTCTCCCGGGGGATGGGGCGTCCGCTGCCTGTGATGGTCACAGTGCTGCCGTCCCTTTCCACCGCGGCGCCGAGCGCCCGAAGGCAGTCCATGGAGGCCAGAATATCCTCACTGTATTCCAGACCGTGCACCACGCTGCGGCCTTCGCTCAATCCTGCGGCGATCAGCAGCCGGTGCGCCATCGATTTGGAGGGCGGTGCCGCCATCGTTCCCTTCGCCGCGGAGGGGGTAAATACCGCACGCATCATATGTTCTTCACCAGATAGTCCATGGCTTCCAGATAGCCGTTCAGACCGTGACCGCTGATGGTCTTGACGCAGGCGGCCCGCACATAGCTGACCTGACGGAAGTCCTCACGCTTGCTCACATCGCTGATGTGCACCTCCACCGTGGGGATGCCGATGGCCTTGACAGCGTCCAGAATGGCCACCGAGGTGTGGGTGTAGGCGGCGGGGTTGAAGACGATGCCGTCCATCACGCCGTAGGCGGCCTGCAGTTCGTCCACCAATGCTCCTTCATGATTGCTTTGAACGATCTTGACCTCCACACCCAGCTCTTCAGCATGGGTGCGGATCATGCCGCACAGCGCTTCATAGGAGTTGCCGCCATAGATGGAAGGTTCACGGATGCCCAGAAAATTGAGGTTGGGTCCGTTCAGAATGAGCAGTTTTTTCATGAAAAAATGCCTTATTTCCTTTCGTCCGCAAGATAATCGGTGCCATAGCGGCCGGCCAGCAGGTCGGCAATGACCAGCGCGGCCATGCTGTCCGCCACCACGCGCGCGCGGTGCAGAATGGCAGGGTCATGCCGTCCGGCAATGGCAATGGGCTTGTTTTCACCGGTCAGAAAATCAACGGTCTTCTGCTCCTTGTAGATGGAGGGGGTGGGCTTGACCGCCAGACGGAAGCACACGGGCATGCTGTTGGTGATGCCGCCGTTGATGCCGCCGTTGCGGTTGGTCTCGGTCATGACACGGCCGTTTTCCATACGGAAGGCATCATTGTATTCGCTGCCGCGCAGACGGACGCCGTCAAAGCCGATGCCGAAGTCAATGCCCTTGATGCCGGGAATGGAAAGCATCGCGTGTGCCAGCAGGCTTTCCACCGTGTCAAACCACGGCTCGCCCAGTCCGGCGGGCAGCCCGGTCACGGCAGTTTCCAGAATGCCGCCCACGCTGTCCCCCTCAGCACCGGCCGCCTCAATGGCGGCGCGCATGTTTTCGCCGGCGGCATCATCCAGCACGGCAAACACCTGCCCGTTCAGTTGCGCAATGTCCTCGTTCAGGTTCTCAAAGGCACGATCGCGCACGCCGCCGCATTCCTGCACATGGGTACCGATGAGGATGCCCTTCTGCCGCAGCGCGCTGGTCAGAATGGCGCAGGAGGCGACCAGGGCCGCCGTAATGCGGCCGGAAAAGTGTCCGCCGCCTCGCGCGTCCTGAAAGCCGTGATATTTGCACTGCGCCGTGTAATCGGCGTGACCGGGGCGGGCAAGGCCGCTCAAAGCGGCATAATCGCCGCTCTTTTGGTTGCTGTTGGGGATGAGCAGGCACAGCGGTGTGCCGGTCGTCTTGCCGTTGACCATGCCCGATACGATGCGGAAGGGGTCTTCCTCGCGCCGTGCCGTCCCCGTCTTTCCCGCGGGGCGGCGCAGCAGCAGCTGATGGGCGATCAGATCGGTATCCACCGTCATGCCGGGGGCCAGACCGTCCAGCACAGCACCGATCTACGCTCCATGACTTTCGCCGAACAGCGTCAGCGTAATGTTCTGTCCGAAGGTGTTTTTCATTGTGCTGCCTCCAGAATGCCGCGCAATTCATCGGTCGAAATATCCCGGGACGACCAGGAACCGATCTCGGGCACGGTAATGACGGTCACCTTGCCGTTTCGGAACTTTTTATCGTGCAGCATGGCGTCAAATACTTTTTCGGCGTCGGTGTCGCAATGCGTGGGAAGCCCCAGCCGCTCCAGAACGCGGATCAGTCTTTCCCGCACACTGCCTTCACACATGGGGATCATGCCAAGCGCCACACATTCGCCGTGGTACAGTCCAAGCCCCTGCGCCTCGTAGCCGTGACCGATGGTGTGGCCGAGGTTCAGGATCTTCCGCAGCCCCTGCTCCTTTTCGTCCTGCTCCACCACGTCCTTTTTGATCTGCAGGGCGCGGGTGATGATGGTCTCGATGCTTTCGGCAATGTCCGCTGTTTCAAACATCTCAAACAGCACCTTGTCGCTGGTCATGCCCATTTTGACGGCCTCCGCCAAACCGCTGGCGTACTGACGCTTGTCCTGCGTCAGCGGCAGGTCGGGATCAACGATCACGGCCTTCGGCTGCCAGAAGGCGCCCACAATGTTTTTGATGCCGCCGAAATTGATGGCGGTCTTGCCGCCGATGGAGGAGTCCACCTGCGACAGGGTGGTGGTGGGAATGTTATAAAAATCAATGCCGCGCATGTAGGCGGAGGCCGCAAAGCCCGTCAGGTCGCCCGCCATGCCGCCGCCTACGGCCACACAGCAGTCACCGCGGGTAAAGCTGTTTTCCAGCATCGCGGTCAAAAGACGCTGCCAGCCCTCCACGCCTTTGCTCTTTTCGCCCTGCGGCAGCGTGACGATCACGGGGGTTTTGCACTGCGCGGCGACCCGGAGGGCATAATCCCCGGGCACGCCGTCATCCGTCACCACCAGCACGCGGCGGTTCAGGTTCATCAGTTTTCCGGCCTGATCGATCAGTCCACGGCCGATGTGAATATCATAGCTGTTTTCACCCAGGTTCATGTGCAGCATGTCGGTCACCTCAAATCTTTACAAAAAACCATTTTGTATTATACGTGCCGCATGGAAATTCGTCAAGTTAACGGGTTTTGTATTTTTGCTGTACTACGCTTGACAGTTTGTACAGGGCATGTTAAATTGATGGCACAACCAACGACGCAGAGAAAAGCCGGATCAAGTCTGATGCAGCGAGGGAAGGACAGTGCAAGCTTCCAGCAGGCGACCGGGTAATATGGACTGCGGAGGGCAGCCATGAATAGGCTGACGGAGGGCGCCCGTTACCGCGCCGCGGATATGCTGGTATCCGGCTGAGGGGTTCTGTCGCGGAACCCGAAAACAAGGTGGCACCGAGAACAATGATTTGTTCGCCCTTGATTACATGACAGGTAATCAAGGGCGTTTTTCTATGGAGGAGACCGCAATGAAGCGTAAAACCGTTATTCTGGGCGCCGGGCACGTGGGCAGTCACGTGGCGTCCATGCTGGCCGCACGCGGCGTATGTGAGGAGATCGTTCTGGTCGATATCCTCCCGGAAAAAGCCGCGGCGCAGGCACTGGATGTGGCGGACAGCGTGTCCTCCCTGCCGACGGCCTCCGCGGTACGGTAGGGAAATCATGCCGAATGTGCCGATGCGGACCTTATCATTTGCGCCATCGGGGAACCCCGCAAACCCGGTCAGACGCGGCTCGATCTGCTTGACCGCTCCGTCGTGCTGTGCGGCGCGCTGATCGAACAGCTGAAGCAATTCTCCATCCAATGTCCCCTGATGACCATCACCAACCCGGCGGACATCGTGGCGCACCTGATGCGGCAGGGGCTGGGACTGCCAAGAGAAAAATGCTTCGGCACGGGTACTCTGCTGGATACGGCCCGTCTCAGACGCATCACGGCGGAAAAGCTTGGAATCGACTGCCGCGGCGTGCAGGTATTCGCCCTGGGGGAGCACGGTGACAGCTCGGTGGCGGCACTCTCCTGCGGCATGGCCATGGGGCAGCCGCTGAAAGCCTTCTCCCTGCCGGCGGAGGAGATTGAAAATGCCACGCGTATGGCGGGCATGGACATCATCAACGGAAAAGGCTCCACGGAGTTTGGCATCGGCGCGGCCGCGGCAGATATGGCATTGGCCATCCTGAGGGATGAAAAACGTGTGATGCCCGCCAGCGTACAGCTGATGGGAGAATACGGCGCCCATGATCTTCATTGCGGCGGCCCCTGCATCATCGGTGCAAACGGCATCGAAAAGATCATCGAATTGCCTCTTGACGAAAGGGAGCAGGTTGCTTTGAAGCATTCCCTTGAGGTCATAAAGACCCTAACGCAATATGCCCTCAGCGCTAACGGCTGAAAAAAAACAGCGTAACGATAAACAACAAAACCAAATAAACAAGGAGGAACAAACCATGAAAAAGCTGCTTTCCGTCATCCTGACCCTCGCTCTGCTGCCCTCCTTCACCGCCGCGCTGGCCGACACCTATCGCATTGCCATCGTGCAGCCCATGAC
>JAZRWA010000032.1:0-9937 GCA_045599485.1 Clostridia bacterium
CTGTATGGCAGCATCACCACGGCGGAAGTTGCTGACGCCATCAAAGCGGCCTATGCTGTGGATGTGGATAAGCGTAAGGTGGAACTGAAGGAATCCGTCCGCGCGCTGGGCGACTATGATGTGACGGTGCATATCTACACCGGCGTGAGCACGGTGATGAAGCTGAGGGTCAAGAACATTCAGGAGGCCTGATAACATGAGCGAACAGGCCGCTTATGCGAATGCCTACGCGCCCGCCCCGCCGCAAAACATTGAAGCGGAGCGGTCTGTTTTGGGTGCGCTGATGCAGGATGGCCGGGCGGTTTCCATTGCCATGGAAATGCTGAAAAAAGAGGACTTTTATGTTCCGGCGCATCAGGCGATTTACGAAGCCATTGTGAACCTGGCCCATAACAGTGTTTCGGTGGATATTATCACACTGGATGCTGAACTGTCCCGATTGGGAACGCTGGAGGGCGTGGGCGGTACCGGATATCTGGCTGAACTGACACAAGCGGTGCCATCCACAGCCAATGTGCAGTACTATATTTCCATTGTGCTGGAAAAATCCACGCTCCGGCAATTGATCGCCGCTGCTTCGGACATCAGCCGCAATTGCTATTCACAGCAGATGGAATTGGGCGAAGTGATGTCCCATGCGGAGAAATCGATCTACGATATCACCCTGCGGCGTACAGGCGGAGATCAGCTGAAACATATTCGTGAGGTGCTGTACAAGACCTATAGCCAGATCGAGGAGCTTGCCCGGCTGCAGGGTAAGGTAGCAGGCGTGACAACAGGCTTCAAACAGCTGGACAAGCTGCTGACCGGTCTGCACGGCGGTGAACTGGTGTTGGTTGGTGCCCGTCCCAGTATGGGTAAAACGAGCTTTGCCATCAATATCGCTTCCGCTGCCGCAGCGAAGGGCTTTGGCGTGGCGGTGTTCTCACTGGAAATGCCAAGAGAGCAGATCGCCATGCGTATTTTGTGCGGTGATGCCCGTGTGGACATGCAGCATGTGCGTTCCGGCACCTTGAGAGACAAGGAATGGATCAAACTGGCGCAGACGGTCAATCCCTTGTCCAATGAAAGGATCTATATCGATGATACTGCCGGTCTGACTCCGTCCCAGATGCGATCCCGCGTGCGGCGGCTGAAGATGGAAAAGGGACTGGATCTTGTGGTGATCGACTACCTGCAGCTGATGGGAGCGGACGGCAAGAGCGAAAACCGTCAGCAGGAAGTCAGCGAGATCAGCCGCAGACTGAAAGCCATTGCCCTGGAGCTGGAGATCCCCATTTTGGCCTGCGCGCAGCTCTCCCGTGCCAATACGCAGCGACAGGTGAAAAAGCCCATGCTGAGTGACCTACGCGACTCGGGCTCTATTGAGCAGGATGCCGATGTGGTCATGTTTTTGCACCGTGAAAGCTATTACGATGCTGCCAGCGAAGAGACCAACACGGCAGAGGTGATTGTGGCAAAACAGCGAAACGGCCCGCTTGGCACCATCAAGCTGAACTGGCTGAGCGAGTTCACGCTGTTTGAAGATATGTATAATGCCGATATTGAACCGTAACAGGAGCGAATAAATGGAACAGGCGAGCGTTGCAAGTTTTAAAAAGGATGACAGCTTTGAAGGCTTTTTGCTGGTAAGAAATGCTGAAATGCGTTCTTCTTCCAAAGGATCCGGATATTTGGACATGATGGTGGGAGACCGTACCGGCGAGATCAACGGAAAAATGTGGGATGGCAGCGTGACAGCCCCAATCCCCGGCAGCGTGGTCAAAATCCGTGCAACGGTGACAGAATACAACGGAAGATTACAGCTGAGGGTCACAAAAATCCGCGATGCAGCAGAGTCCGATGAATTTGATATGTCAGCGTTGATTCCGTGTGCGCCGCGCAAGCCGCGCGAAATGTACGGTGATATTCAGAAGGCTGTCGAAGAAATGACCAACCCGGTGCTGAAAAAGCTGACGCAAAAAATGCTGGAACTGGCAGGGGATAAGCTGATGTTTTTCCCGGCAGCCAAATCCATGCATCATGCGGAACGAGCAGGACTTTTGCATCATACGACCTCCATGCTGAAAACCGCTCAGCTGGTATGGGAAAACTATGATTGGCTGGATCGTGATCTGCTGATGGCGGGTGTGATTGTGCACGATCTGAGCAAGATCACCGAAATGAAAGCCGATGATATCGGCAATGTCAGTGACTACAGCACGGAGGGAATGCTGCTCGGACATCTGGTACGCGGAGTGACCCGTGTGCAGGAAGCCGCGCAGCTGGCCGGCATTGATGTCAATGAGGAATACGTGCTGCTGCTGGAGCATATGGTGATCAGCCATCATGGTGAGGCGGAATTTGGCAGCCCGAGACCGCCGATGTTCCCTGAAGCGGAGATGCTGCACTGGATCGATTTGCTGGATGCCCGTATGAATGAAATGGAAGCGGCTGTCAACAGAACGCCTGCCGGGGCTTTCAGCGACAAAATCTGGGCGCTGGACAGACGCATCTATCATCCGCGCTACTTCAGTGAGACCGAAGCGGTTCATAACGACAGCGACGCTGCCTATCAGGGACTTTTGTAATGATCAGCGCATACGAAAACGATACGATTATGGCACTTGCAACACCGCCCGGACAGGGCGGTATTGCTATCGTGCGGGTCAGTGGTGATAACGCCGTTGGCCTTTTCAAAAGGCTTTTCAAACCGGCCGGGAAGCAAAAGATGGAATCGCACCGCATGCTGTATGGTCATGCTTTGGACATCGAAGGGAACATTCTGGATGAATGTATGGGAGTGCTGTTTCTTGCACCGCGCTCTTATACCAGAGAGAATGTGGCAGAGTTTCATCTGCACGGCGGAGAGGAAGCGGCCCGTGGCGTCATGCAGGCACTGCTGGACAGTGGTGCACGTGAAGCGGAACCGGGCGAGTTTACACGACGCGCTTTTTTGAACGGCCGCATTGATCTGAGCCAGGCGGAAGCAGTGATGAGCGTGATTTCCGCCCGTGGCGAACAGGCGGCAAGAGCGGCGGAAAGGCAGCTGGCCGGCGGAACGAGCAGCTTTGTGCACGATCTGCAGGAGGAACTGACAGCCCTTCTGGCCGGTGTAACAGCGGCACTCGACTATCCCGAAGAAATCAGCGAAGAGGAAGCAGCTGCGGATGTAAGAGAGCGAACGCAGCGGCTTGTTGCCCGCCTGGAGGCTGCCTGTGATGAACGCGGCGCGCGTTTTTTGGAACAGGGCATGGAAGTGGTGCTTTACGGGCGTCCCAATGTTGGAAAAAGTTCCATTCTGAACGCTTTGCTGATGGAAGAACGGGCCATTGTGACGGATGTACCGGGAACGACTCGCGATATTGTAAAGGGGAGCATGATCCTCAACGGATTGAGAATCAATCTTTCTGATACAGCCGGCATTCGTGAACAGACGGACTGCGTGGAAGCGATTGGCGTGGAACTGGCCCGGAAGAGCGTGCATCATGCCGATCTGGTGCTGCTAGTGCTTGATGCGTCCGAGCCGATGCGGGAGGAAGATCGGGCACTGTTCCGAGAGACAGCAGACTTGCCCAGACTGATCATCGCCAACAAGGCTGATGTGGATCAGTTGGCTCCGATGCCGGAGGAGGCGCTGCGGCTTTCCGCACGAACGGGCGAAGGCATGGCGACACTGCGCCAAAAGATTGCGGAAACTGCGGGCAAGCCCAGCGAGCGAGAATTGACCTCGCTTCGTCATATGCGGCTGGCCAAAGCTGCTGCCGAAAGACTTCGCCTGGCGCAAAAGGCGCTGGACGAGGGTCTGCCGCTTGATCTGGCGGCAGTCGATCTGCAGGAAGCGTTGGAAACGCTGGGCGGCATTACCGGTGAGCGCGTGGATGAAAAACTGTTAGACAGCGTGTTTTCCAATTTCTGCGTTGGAAAATAACGGATTTAAGCCAAGGATCATTGAAAAGAAAACGGCACCTTTGCACAAAAAGCGAGTGCATGGGTGCCGTTTTAGTTAAGTTTTTTATTCGGGTTGGATGGAGATGTTGACGCCGTTGACTTCAACGCCTTCCTCCGCGCGAATGAGGATGTAACGGTTGCCGTTGATGATTCTGGTTTCAACAAGATCGGAATGTTCCGGATCGACTTTGATGACGACGTTGGGCGTACGCACTTCAAACTGCCGTACATCCATGACGTTGACAGCGCTCAGTTCATTGCTGCCAAAGCTTTCGTTGTAGCGTTCACGGAAAGCCTCGACTTTTTCCGGCTCTACACCGCACGTCTGCAGGGCAAGTGAAACGTCGGGGGCAGAGATGCGAAGGGGTTCACCGGTTTTTTCGGCTTTCTGAAGGGCCATTTTTTCACGAAGCTGATCATGAACGCTTTGAACGACCTGCAGGCTGCACTCATCCGCCAGGGTATCCTGCAGAACAGAACGGAAGGTATCCTGCTGTTCGGGAGCGGCCATGGGCGGTACTGCACCGAAAATGCCGGCGATGAAGCCTTCGTGGGGTGCTTCAACATCGCGTACATAACAGAAAGCCCGGTAAATGTCGGCGGCACGTTCCTCAAAAGCGGGAAACACAAAACCGAGGTCGGGAGCGGCGACAGCCCAGGCGGCTTCCGGCAGATGGAATAGCCCATCGGCGGCGGAATAGTTGAGAGAAGGCTTGGTCAGCTTCAGGGGACAAAGAGCACAGACGATGTATTTGAACATTTCATTGCTGAGATCCCTGTCGGTTTCGCCGTTCTTATTTTTGACAAAGATATCATAGGCGTCATGTGCTAGCAGGATCAGATAACTGCCTTCCATTTCAGCACTGTCAATGATGCGCTGAAAAAATACCTGCGCCATATCATCATCGTTCAGGGAACTGTCCTTCAGGGCAGTGAGAAGCTTGTGTTCATCGCTGACACCGACGGATTCGGCAGGAAATTCGAGGTCGGTCAGGTTCTTATCCGGCATGCCGGACAACACTTTTTTCAGAAGCGAAAGGTAAACTTCGTGTTCTTCCTGCGGCAGAGCCATGGGCGAGAGGACAAACATGGACGCGATCTGTTTTTTGTCATCTACATAACAGCCGCGGATGCAGGTAAAATTGGTGTTGTCAAGGGAAAAACGGCGGCGAAGCTCGCTGATGGCTTTGCTGTTCATAGTAATATCCTTTCAGACGTAAAAAATGTGCTGCCGCTTGCAATGCGGACAGCCCGCGGGTATAATGATTATGAAAGCAATCAAAGGAGAAGCAAACATGGAAAAGATCGCCAGCTTTACGGTAAATCATCTGAATCTGCTGCCGGGTCTGTATGTTTCGAGGATGGACAGGAGCGGGAGCACGACGGTGACGACATTTGATATGCGCTTTACAGCACCGAACCGTGAGCCGGTGCTCGATCAGCCGGCGCTTCATACGATCGAGCATCTGGGGGCAACCTATTTACGCAACTGTGCGATGAAAGATGAGATTGTCTATTTCGGACCCATGGGCTGCCGCACGGGTTTTTATCTGCTGGTGTTCGGCGAAAAGAAACCGGAGGATGTTGTAAAAACGGTGCGGGAGATGCTGCGTTTTATCGCGGAATTTGAGGGAGACATTCCCGGCGCGAAGGCAGAGGAATGCGGCAACTATCTGGAACAGAACCTGAATATGGCGCATTTCTATGCCGCACGGTATCTGAAAGAATTGGATGCCGAACGCTTTGTCTACCCTGCTTGAAAAGTTAGTTTTCAAGACTGATGACATACGCCTTGTCCAGACAGAGTCTGGTGTAATTGCCGGAGGTTCTTTGCACCCGCACAAAACCGGGGGTAAGGACCTCCAGCATTTTTTTATTGTAGGAAGCTTTTACGATTGGGTCGAGAATGTAAAAGTAATCGTCATCCACGGCTGCCATAACGACGTAGTGCCCTCGCACAGAGAAGGGAGAATCGGAGGTGTTGGAAAGCACGACGGCCATGGTACCGGGTCCCATGCGGTCAAGCCAGCTTTTGTCCTTTTCGGCGTTATACATTGTGCAACTGAGACCAAGCTGGGGACAAAGCTCGGTCAGAAACTGCATCCCCGTACCGCCGCTGCCGCCAACGCTGTATCCGGCCCGGCGGGAGACGGAACCGCTGCGGTTGTTGCCGCAGGCATATGCCCCAAGCACAAGCGGCAGGAAGCGGCGAATCTGGGCGCCGGTATCAAGAAGCAAACGGTCTTTGCAGGAAGAACAGTCCCAGCGATTGATGGCGTGGGGACAGATCGAATAAGGAAGACCGTCCGAGGTGAGAAGATTGAACTGCTCCAGAGCCGTGTCGTCCATAAGGGTACCGAGAACAATGGAGGCCGCGGTAGGACCACAACCGCCGTCGCCAAACGCACGGGCGGTGGGGCTGTTGCGGTATTCGTACACAATGCGGGCCCACAGCGGATTATTTTGCTCATACAGCGTAGTCGGACCGATTACAGGGACATCGATCACCCGGGTGGTATCTTCACGGGCATTAAAAACGGCGGCTGCTTCTTCTGCGAAAACTGTGGAGCTAACGAGCAGCAATGCCGATAACAGAAGAATCGTTTTTTGCAGCAGAATCTTCATTTGACCATCTGACCGTTCTGAAACTCGACAATGCCGGTGGTAAGAAAGCTGTCGGGGGGATTTTCACAACCGCTGTATTTCTTTTTGAGTACAAGCTTGCCAAACAGTGTTTCGCGGGCGGCCTGATCGGTCAGCTCATACGTGCGGTAATCGGGAGCACGCTGTGTGGTGCAGGGGATGACTCTGAACTGCTTGATCTGAACAACGCCATCGACTTTTTCGAGGGTGACCTGAAAAATGCCGGTGCTGGTATCCAGCTTTGCGGAGATGGAGCCGAAAACAAAATTGCCGGTAGAGTACATGACGGGTTTGTTGTCGATAAACTGGATGGGCTGAATGACATGCGGATGCTGCCCCCAGATGATATCGGCGCCGGCATCAATGACCTTTTTGGCGTAGGTGATCTGGGAGGATTGCGGGGTCATGGCTCCTTCACGTCCCCAATGGAGCGATACGACCACGATGTCACAGCCCATTTCCTTTTTGAGCTTGGTAATGCGGTTTTTGATGAGCTTGACATCCGAATCCTGCGGATAGGTGAAACCGACAAAACCGATGCGGATATCTTTGACATCGACGGTCAGAAGATCATCATAACCGCCATCTTTGCGGGTAGGGTACACTGTGCCGAAGTGCTGGAGACCTGCTTCTTCGATGACTTCAAGAGTATCCTTATAGCCGGCATCAAAAAAATCGAACATGTGGTTGTTAGCGGTGTTGACGACCTATACGCTGCCTTCTGTCAGCACCTGCACATTGGCAGGGTCTGCCTTGAGCGGGTAGGGCTTATCGGCATAGGATTTACGGGTAGTATAGGTGACTTCGTTGTTGGCTACGGTGAGGTCGTCGTTCTGCAGATAGTCGATCAGCAAGGAGAAAGGCCATGCATAGCCGTGTTCTGCCACGACCGTATGAAAATTGACTTTATCCTTGAGATACTGTACGGAATCGCCGGGAGAACAGTCGCCGATAAACGAAAGGGTGATTTCTCCTTCAGCATAAGCCGAGGCGGATATAAGCAGGGCAACCAACAAAAAACATATGCTTTTTTTCATGGCAAAACCTCATGATGAATATCCGGCAGAACCGGTATAATTATTGTATCAGATGAAAGCAATACAATGCAAGCGCCGTTAATGGAATGATTGAACTTTTCCTTTTCAACGTGAAAAAAATCTGATATACTGATACGGAAAACACAAAGGAGTTATTGTATGATGAAGCGAATTTGCGCTCTGATGCTGATTCTGATGCTTTTGATGCCGGCAATTGTCATGGCGGATACGAAGCCGAAGATTTCCTTTTCCAGTGATAAATACTCGGTGGTCAGCGGTGAGACGGCGGTGCTGAAGCTGCAGGCGGATCATAGCTGCGATCATGATATTGAGATCATTATTTCCGATTCTGACAATAACCGTTATCCGGTGGTGCTTAAGGCCGGAGAGACGGAAACAGAATGGAATGTTGAAACAAACCGAAGCACTGCAAAGAAGCGTACGTATTATTATATACGCTCCAATGAACAGTATACCCGCGGTAAAACCTGGGAGACTTATCTGACGGCACAGGCGGTGGTGATGGCGAAGTTTGCCAATCAGTTTCAGCAGACCTATCTGCGCAAGGACGCGACCATCAAATTTACGGTGGAAGGCAGCGGGACACTTGAAAACGGAACACCGATCTATCTTCTGAATGATGACGGGGATGTGGTCGAACAATTTGCGTACAAGAGCAATCAGAAAACCTACAAGGTGACCTATACCATGGACGAGTCATGGCGTCCCATGAAGACCTTGCATGTAAAGATCGAGGGCCGTGAGGAAGTGGACGATACCATGCGTCTGTTTGTCGGCAACCCCGATGAAATTTCCATTTACGGGGTAAAGAGAGACGACAACAAGATCGCTTTCACGATGGATTGCGGCGCTTCGAGTGCTTATGGATACAGAATCCTGGATATCCTCGATGAATACGGTGTGAAGATCACCTTCTTCATTACGGGCAATTTTGCGGCACACAATCCCGATCTTGTGGCGGAGATGCTCAAGCGCGGTCACGAGATCGGCAATCACAGTTACAATCATCCCCATATGCTGGACATGGAAAACAATAAAATATGGAAAGAAGCGGTGAGCACCAGCGATTTGCTGGAGAGTATCACAGGGTTGCGCCCTGCACTGTACCGTCCTCCGTTTGGTGATGCCAACGGCCGTATCCGGGCCATTATTGAAGGTGCCGGTATGACGGTGATCCGTTGGACGCATTCCACCGGTGATTCGGATGAGACCAATCAGGATCCTGCCAGAAGTTTAAAAGGCGCTACGACGGATATGGTGGGTGGCAGCATCATCCTGAGTCATCTGGACAGCAGAGCGACCACCACTGCCTTGCCGCAGATTCTGCAATGGTATGTCGATCATGGCTTTGAGGTGGTCAAAGTATCCGAACTTTTGCTGAAGGGCGATGTCACCGTGTAGGAAATCAAAAGCAAGGGTTATCAGGTTTATCGTTCGGAGCTGAACTGATGAAAAAAGGCATTTTGATCATGGATGGACAGGGAGGACAGCTTGGAGCACAGCTGGTCAAGGCGGTGCTGCAGCGTTTCCCGGAGGAAAACATCACAGCGGTCGGCACAAATGCCATTGCCTCGGCAGCAATGCTGAAGGCAGGCGCGCATCAGGCAGCCAGCGGTGAGAATCCGGTGCTTGTTGCATCAAGGCACGCGAAGGTGATCATCGGACCGGTGGGCATTGTGATTGCCGATGCCATGTATGGTGAGGTCACCCCTGTAATGGCGGCAGCTGTGGGCAGCGCAGATGCTGTGCGGATTTTGATTCCCATGAACCGCTGTGAAAACCTGATTGCCGGCGTTCAGGATTTGAGCCTGGGTACTTTGATCCGTGACGCCATGAATAAGCTTGAAAGCGTATTGAAGGATGAATAAGGAAACAGCGCGATGCATAAAAGCACCGCGCTGTTTGTCAGGAGAGAGCATGTTTTCGGAGACGTTGTTCGAAAAAATAAACCAATTGTTGAAAACGGGCAAGGAAAGAATCATCGTTGCGGTGGATGGCGGCAGCGCGTCAGGCAAGACAACACTGGCGGACAGCATTCAAAAGGTGTATGACGCGGCGGTTTTTCATATGGACGATTTCTTTTTGCAGCCTTTTCAGCGCACCTCGCAAAGGTTGGCGGAACCCGGCGGCAACGTGGACCGGGAACGCTTTGAAACGGAAGTATTAATGCCATTGTCTGAAGGCAGAGATGTTATTTATCGGCCATATAACTGCTCAAAAAAGTGCATCACACAGGGAAGCATCGTGACACCGAAACGCCTGAACATCATCGAAGGGGCATACAGCCTGCATCCGAAGCTTAGAAT
>JAZRWA010000033.1:0-5854 GCA_045599485.1 Clostridia bacterium
GACACCTGAAAAGAAACGGCAGCGCGTGGTTGATTATTGCCAGAACCGCGCCACGGACTATCAGATTGAGTGCATGGATATGATCATCAACGCCAGACACGGCAGTGATGTCACCGCCGTCCTCACCGGCGATGTGATGAATATGCAATGTACGCTGGAATACAGGATGCTGTTGGCTCAGAATAATTTAATGCACTGGAAGTTATGCGAATCGCTGGGGTTGCTGCAATTCATGGATGAGCTGCATCCGGATGTGAAAACCTATGAAAAGGCATTGATCCGTGCCAGAGATGCGGTCCTTGAAGGGAAAAACAGCTATTCGGCCGTGTTGTCGGATTCCGACAATTTGGGGAAAGGTCTATGAAAAAATCAGATTATGCAAAACTTTACACGCTGCGCCCGGACGGAAGGTATCAGGGTTATTACAGGGACGCCGCCGGAAAGCGCCACACTGTTTGCGACCGAGATCCTGTGGCACTGTTTCACAAGATAGAGGAGAAGCAGCTCCCACCGAAGCCGACCTTCGAGCAAGTCGCAAATGAATGGCTGCATGAGCATGTGGAGCAGCTCGGACGAAATAGCCAGGCCACTTATCGTGCGCCGGTGCAGAGTGCCATCGACGAGTTCGGAGACATGCCCATTGAAGATCTGAGCGCTGCGGACATCCAGCGCGTCTTGATGGCAGAGAAAGCGCACGGGTATAGCCGCAAGCACGCCAGCACCACGAAGTCGATCTACAAGATGATTTGCGATTTTGCCATCATCAAGAAGTATATTCTCATCAATCCCACCGCAGCCGTGACCGTCCCTAGGGGCATGAAAAAGAGCATAGTCCACGCGCCAAACGAAGACCAGGAGGCGAAGTTCGTCGCGGGCCTCGGCGGGCCGTTCGGCACCTTCGCGGCACTGACTTACTACACCGGCCTGCGCACGCAGGAGATCGTCGCGCTGCAATGGCAGGACATTGATCTGGAGCGCGGAGTCATAAAAATAGAGCGCGCCGCAGATCTGTGCGGCACGCCAATAATCAAAAGCACGAAAACCGAAGCCGGAGAGCGAGAAGTCCCCATCATGGACGAGCTGCGTCCGTTCCTAAAGCGGCCCAGAGGAGCAAAGCTCACAGACTGGGTCATTCACGATGAGGAAGGCAAGGTGCTGACTCGTGGAAAGATAAACACCGGGTGGCGGCAATTTTGCAAAGCTGCGGGCCTTGCGGTGCAGGAGATAAAGGAAGACCAGCACCGAGGGAAAAGAACCTGCACGCGCACAATATGGGTGGCAACGGTGAAGCCGCACCAGCTCCGCCATAGTTTCGCCACGAAGCTATACGAGGCAGATATTGACAAGCTGGCCCGTGCTGCCATTATCGGTCACAAGGACTCCACCACCACCGACAAGATTTACACCGACATTCGGAAGAAGCACATCGAGGAGCAGGCCAAAAAACTGCAGCAAGAATTTAAGAAAAGTGCAGCAAAATGATTGCGCAATTCGGGAAACGGTTGATAATACAGGTTTTTTAAATAGTTCGAGTCTTGTATCGTCCACCAAACCCCGAGAGAAATCTCGGGGTCTTTTTATGCCGAAATGCCTGCATTTTCTAGGAAAACCGCGTTTTCACGCTCGGAAAAGTGAAATGCAAGAAAGTACAAAAAAGTACATAAAAATACATTGTTTTGATTGCAGAATTGATTGCAAAAAAAGAGGACGGGAATTGTCTCCCGTCCTCTTTGATTTTAAAAACTTTATTTTTATTTTGCGACCTGGTGGGCCACAATGCGACTCATAAAAGCGGCATACTTTGCCCGGCACTCCGCCACGGCAGCGTAGGCACGTTCCACATTGCCATTATTATGACCGCCAAGCACGGCATTGGCCACCGCTTCCGTCAGCTGGTTGTTTGCGTCCTGCATTTCAAGCTGCAGGAGCTCTTTCTCTTCCCGGAGGCGCTGTCTTGCCTCCTCCTTCGCCTCCCTTTCCTCGGCCCTTTTTTCGCGCTCCTTCGCCTCTTTCTTGGCCTTGACGCCAAGATACCCAAAGACAGCAGTCGCAAGCACACCAAGGAAGGCAAAAGCCGCACAGACGATCTCCGTCATTTAACACCCTCCAGCGCCTGCCTCAACTTGTCAAATCCAAACATAGCAGCATAGCATACCATAAAACCTACAACAATCGCGCCAAGCACCATATACCATGTGATCACGATGCCATAAATCGCAGCATAAGCACCTCCGGCACCAAGCGTGACCACCATGCTCACAATCAGCGCCAGCCAGTTGGGATGCAGAATATCCTGCACAAACGGTTTCAACACCTGAACAACAATGTTCACGATGACTACCAGCCCGGCGATAACCGCCAGAAGCAAAGAGATTTTTTCACTCATTTTTCTTTCCTCTTTCTAAAGATTTGATCAGCGCATTAAACCCAAGCTCAATGCTGAACGGGGAATACAGCGCCATGCACACCCCGCTGTCGATTTCGTGACCACGCCACCAAAGCAGCACGATGGACACCGTAATGAGAATGTTCATCACAATGCAGATGGTGGTGATGGTCTTGCTGAACCGAAACTGCTTCCTCATTTCTTCTTATCCACATACTTCTTGCAGATAATCATGGTGCGAAGCATATCCCTGGTAACATCCAGACCGGCTTCGCCGCCGCTGCCTGCAAGCACGCCTGCATCCATCAGCGCCTTTGTCTCCTTGCGAAGATAGTCCGGCACATCCTCAATGGTTCTGTATCTCTGCATTTCTTTTGCCTCCTTCAGCGGAAAATGTTTGCCGGGGCAGGCCGTTGCCCCAACTTCCTTGTGACCGATGATTTTAATTGCGGGATAAAAACCCTGCACATACTCGATGGCTTCCAGCAAAGCCTGAAACTGCTTGTCCTTCATCTGTTCGGTCTCAAAATTACCCTCACAGCAAATGCCGATGCTCTTGTAATTATAATTGCTGGTGTGCGCCCCTCTGCATTCCATCGGTCTGCCTTTGTAAACAGTGCCGTCCTTGCGGACATACAGGTGATACGCAATGCCGCCCCAGCCTTTGCCCTTGTGATAGGCATGTACCTGCTCCACAGAAGCAGACGGTGCCGCTTCATGGTGCAAAATGAGATATTCCACTTCGCCCTTACGCAGGGCAGAAAGCGGCTTATCGAATGTCAGATTGCGGTCAATCAGGTTCATACATCATCCCCCTTTCTATAGTTTTGTACCCCAGTTAAAGAAACCTTTAACTCAGTTGTTCGGAATTTCCGAACCGCTCAACTTACACGCTCACTTGCACGGATGTAAGTTTCCGTGCAAGATGCGTGTTAACTTTTGCCTTAACTCTGTTCGGCTTCTTCTTCGGAAGGCTCAGGTTCAGGCTCAGGCTGCGGAGCGTTCCACACCTCACGCTTAATCAGCTTGCCGTCACCATCCAGAATGACAGCAGTAAACTTCTGCGTGTCCTCTTTCTGCATTGCAGAAGCCACGGCAACATGGAACTGAACAACAGCTTCATCCAGAGTGTTGTAGTTGGCAGTGCCTTTCTCGACAGTGCCATCGGTCTTAAATTTCATCTGAGTAAGAAAATACATAATTTATTCCTCCAGTTTAATTAGACTTGCTTGATTACAACGCCATTTGGGCGTGTATTCAACGCAAGATACACATATATCATTTTGTTCGTATAGTTTGTAGTAAACTCGTAATAACCGGAAACTGGATATGCTGCGGTGGTTGCCCTGTATACTGTGCTTGCTCTATCCCAGTTTGATGGAGGCGATAACAGTTCCGTGTCTGTGCCGTACACGCAAAATCTATCACCACTTTGTTCCCATGTAATTCGGTAAGTCGTATTCGGTTTACACGAGAACCAAAATGTCAGTTTAGGATCGCCAAGAGTATTGAAAGCGCCGGTGTTAACGCTGCAAGACGCTGGTATTGCCCACGGGCTGTTTTCGTCGAAAATATTTCGGCTACTTTCCCACACAATCTCCGCCCCACGATACACTCGCTCGATCTGCCTATCGCCCAGCATCATGTTTTTAGCATCATCGAGTATCATGTAGCAGCCTCCACGATGATGTAGATGGTGCTTTCGCCCTTGGTTTCAAGCAAGTCATATTCCTCTTGGGTTAGAGTGGCAATACCGATACGGGTCTGCGCGGCGGCTTTTTCGGCTTCTGTCCAAGCAGGGTAATAGTACACGTCACCAATCAGTCCAGCAGTATCCGCAATAGGGGCAGACATGGCAGCTTTTGTGATGGCATCACTCATGCTGCTGTCAAGCGCAGCGCCAGTGCCTGAAGGAATACGGCCACGCCTCGCAATCTGTCGGGCTGACGCGGTTTGTACATACAACATCCCCGAACTAAACGCAAGCCCGCCGTATCCGCCGACTTTAACAAGACACGGCGTTGTACGGTCGTACACAGAGACCGGGAAATTCGCTACTCCATCCGCTACGATAGATGCCCCATCAACAGTTACATCCTCCACCCCACCACTCGGAGCATCCACCGCCTCAAGCACATAATGCCCGTCCTCATCAATGCTCGCAACACGGAAATATTGACCCACGGCAGCAGTTTCGGGTTCGGTGAGTTTGCCGTTAATTTTTTCCTGTAACTGGGTTCCCTTTGCATCGATTTCCGTCTTGGTATAGACATCAGAAGCGTTCGCCTTGGCTCTGAGCAGCTCATCAATCTTGCTCTTGTCATAGGTGGACAGGGAGCCGGTGAGCGCCTTTCCGGTGGACGCATCAAACATAATGCGCTCCAGCTTGATGAGGCCGGAGTCAATATATGCGCACATGAAATAGATCAAGCCGCCGGAAACATACTGCGGGACATAGAGGCGGTTGCTCCATTCGACATACACATACTTGGTCTTGTCCTCCACAGCAGCGTAAACATCCGCAAAAGGCACGGCGGTGCCGTTTTTAGTGATAGCCTGGGCCGTGGCATTATATCCAAGTCGCCACTCGTGATACACATTGTTGTCATCCGCTTTTCCGGTGCTGAGATTTTGCAGGGCCGCTATGATTGCGTCATAGCCATTGACAGACATGGTGCCATCGGCTTCCACATAGACCTTTCCGTCTGCGGAGCTACCAAGAACGACACCAAGAATATACTCAGTTGCGACGGAAACAGTGTCGATGCCGTCATCCTGCCAGCCGGTGCCGGTGTAATATCTCCAGATGTGCTTGTCAGCTTTAACCACAACAGCGATGTATTCCCATCGTGTCTGGTCGGTGTAGCCTTTGGAAATAACAAAAGCCTGGATCTCTGCGGCGGTCGGTGATGCTCCGGCAGTATAGCTCAGGCGGATGTTTTGTCCGGCAAGCGTGGCCACCTGAGCAGTCAGATCCATGAGCGCCTGCACTGTTTCTGCAGTCATGACACCAGCCTGCTGGGTGTTGGCAACAGGAAGCGGTGCTTCCTCGGTGTCGGTCACGCCGGTCTTGATATTTACCAGCGTGGATTTGTGGATCACCGTTTCCGCATCAGCCTCAAACTCCGTGCCGCTGACAACCGGAATATTGCCCATGCGGTCGACCATGGTTTTGACCGCTGCCTCACTCTCAGCGGCAGCGGCGGCGCTTTCGGCAGCCGATGTGGCGGCAGCAGCAGCGGCTGCGGCGGCAGCGGATGCAGTAGCAGCGTTTTCTGCGGCCTGAGCAGCTTTTTCAGATGCAGTGGACGCAGATTCCTCGGCGCTTGTTGCGGCGGTCTGTGCGGCGGTTTTTGCGTTTTCTGCGGCAGACTGTGCCAATTCCGCAGCGGCTTTTGCAAGTGCTGCAGCCTCAGACGCTGCGCTTGCCGTGTTTGCGGATTCACCGGCGCTTGTAGCGGCAGCCTG
>JAZRWA010000034.1:0-49548 GCA_045599485.1 Clostridia bacterium
CACGGCAGGTCAGATACTGGTCGGGACGCTGAATGACGGTATCGGCCAACACACAGGAGGTCATGCTCAACAGGAGGCACAGGACAATGCAGACGGATCTTTTCATGTTGTTCTTCCTTTCTTGTGTCAGGACTATCGGCGCCAGGGAGAAAAAAACGGCTGCCGCAATGCGGCACACGACTATATAACGATTCTGAAATCTGATTTGTTGCAAAAAAATTAAAAAAATTAAGAAAATATTTCGGAGATTTACAAAACGAAGATAATGCGAACTTTATTGGACGGAAAACAAAAAAAGAACGGCCTTTTTGGTTGACATCAATCGGCGAAAGTGCTATATTAGTACACGCAAAAGGTCATGACGAAGAGGGCCTGAGCCGATGTCTTCAGAGAGCCTGCGGATGGTGCAAGCAGGCGGCGGATGCTCATAGTGCCTATCACTTCCGAACCGGAGATCCGAAATGTTATGTAGGCGTCTCCCGTCAGCCCGCGTTAAGGGATAGGATTTATCAGAATCTGAAGTGGCAGCGTGAGCTGCAATTTGAGTGGTACCGCGGGTATGTGATCATCAGCCCGTCTCAAGCAACAACTTGAGACGGGCTGTTTTTCAGCCCAAAAATGAAAAGGAGAAAAGAAATGTCCAACGAAGCCGCCTCCTCCCAGCTGCTGGATGTCGCTCTGCGCATCCGGGAAATGCGCGAGATCATCGGCTACAGTGCTGCCACCATGGCGCAGATGACCGATGTGGATGAGAAGACCTATGTCGCTTATGAAAGCGGCAAGGCTGACCTGCCCTTCACCTTTATGCACAAATGCGCACTGGCCTTCGGCGTGGAAATTACCGAACTGCTGGAAGGCAGCAGCGCCAAACTGACCGGTTACACCGTGACCCGTGCCGGCAAAGGCCCCGTGACGGCCAAAGAAGAGGGCATCACCATTCAGAACATGGCTGCCATGTTCCAGAACAAGCTTGCGACTCCCTATTGGTGTACCTATACCTATGATGCCTCCCTGATGGGCAAGCCCATTCATACCACCACCCATGCCGGTCAGGAATTTGACCTGGTGGTCAGCGGCAGCCTGCGCATCCGTATCGGCAACCATGAGGAAGTGCTGCATGCCGGCGACTCTGTGTTTTATAAGAGCTCCACGCCCCACGGCATGATCGCTGTGGATGGCACCGACTGCACCTTTGTGGCAGTTATCATGGCCAGCAGCGAGCGCGAGCAGGTGACGGCCATCAAGCCCACCATTGTGGAGCACAGCGATGAAGCGACTGTGTGCCGCGAGTTTATCGAGGCGCAGGAGGATGAACAGGGCAGAATGGAGGATCTTTCCTTCAAGAATACCGAGCGGTTCAACTTTGCCTTTGACATCGTGGACGGCATCGCCCGCAAGGATCCCGACAAGCTGGCCATGGTGCATGTGGCCAATGATATGACGGAGCGCCGCTTCACCTTCAAGGATATGAAGGATGCTTCCTCCCAGACGGCCAACTATTTCACGTCTCTGGGCATCAAACGCGGCGACCGCGTGATGCTGGTGCTCAAGCGTCACTATCAGTTCTGGTTTGCCATTCTGGCCCTGCACAAGATCGGTGCCATCGCCATCCCGGCCACCAACCAGCTGGTGGAGCATGACTTCTCCTATCGCTTCACTGCCGGCGGCGTATCCGCCATCGTGTGCACCTCGGACGGCGATACCGCCCATCAGGTCGAGCTGGGCGAAAAGGACTGCGGCCTTGCCGTAAAGAAGATCATTGTCGGCGGCCAGAGAGAGGGCTGGTACGACTTTGACGCTTCCTATGCGCTGTTCTCCCGCCGCTATACGCGCACGGCGGATGCTCCTGCGGGCGACGACCCCATGCTGATGTTCTTCACCAGCGGCACGACCGGCTATCCCAAGATCGCCACCCACAGCTACAAGTACGCGCTGGGTCACTATGTGACTGCTAAGTACTGGCACCTGGTCGAAAGAAACGGCCTGCACTTCACCATCAGCGAGACCGGCTGGGGCAAGGCACTGTGGGGCAAGCTGTACGGACAATGGCTGTGCGAGGGCGCGGTGTTTGTGTATGACTTCGACCGCTTCAACGCCGAAAAGATCCTGCCGATGTTCAAAAAGTTCAACATTACCACCTTCTGCGCGCCGCCCACCATGTACCGCATGCTGATCAAGGAAGACCTGTCCAAATATGATCTGTCCTCCATCCATCATGCCACCACCGCCGGTGAGGCGCTGAACCCCGAGGTATTCTATCAGTTTGAAAAGGCGACCGGTCTGCAGATCGCCGAGGGCTTCGGTCAGACCGAGACGACGCTGTCCATCGGCAACCTGATGGGCCGCTCCATCAAGCCCGGCTCCATGGGCCGCCCGATCCCCGGCTATGGCGTGACGCTGATCGACAGCGACGGCAACCCCGTGGATGACGGTGTCAATGGCGAGATCGTCATCAAGGCCGACCGCAATGCCGAAACCAAGCGCTGCGGCCTCTTCCTGGGTTACTATGGCAACGAGGACAAGACCGACGAAGTATGGCACGACGGCTACTATCATACCGGTGACGTTGCCTGGCGTGATGAAGACGGCTTCTACTGGTACGTGGGCCGCGCGGATGACGTGATCAAGTCTTCCGGCTACCGCATCGGACCGTTCGAGATCGAAAACGTCATCATGGAGCTGCCTTACGTGCTGGAGTGCGGTGTTTCCGCCGCGCCCGATCCCGTCCGCGGTCAGGTGGTCAAGGCCAGCATTGTGCTGGTGAAGGGCACCGAGGGCACCGAGGAGCTCAAAAAAGAAATTCAGGATTATGTCAAGTCCCATACAGCGCCGTACAAGTATCCCCGCATCATCGTTTTCCGCGACGAACTGCCCAAGACGATCAGCGGCAAGATCATGCACAACAAGCTGTAAGCAGAACAATAAAAAAACTTGACTTTGAACCGTCGTTTTGGTATGATTCCGTGTAACCTGAAAGGCGAAGACGGAGAGGATCCGAGACAGGTCGCGCGCAGAGAGCCGGCAGCTGGTGAAAGACCGGACGCGATGCCAAAGGATTTGTAGCTCCCGAGCCGGAGAGAAGAAAGCGCAGGCAAGTAGACCTCTCCCGTGAAGCCGCGTGAGTGCCAAGGGTTTGACAGAACCTGAAAGTGGTGTATGCCGCAGGGCATGCGCAATTTGAGTGGTACCGCGGGATGATGAATCAACCCGTCTCAAAGATCAGCTTTGGGACGGGTTTTTCCGTTCCGGAAGGAGTATTGATGGAAAAGACGATGACGAGCCTGACCCTGACCATTCAGGAGATGGCCAAACGTATCAGGGAGCTACGCATTATCGAGGGCCTGAGCCCCAACGAGATGGCGACTCGCCTGGGCATAGAGACCAGTGAGTATCTGGCCTGCGAATCAGGAGAAAGCGACCTGAACTTTGCGTTCGTGTATCGCTGTGCCATGATCTTCGGCGTGGACGTGACGGACCTGATCCAGGGTTCCAGCCCGACGCTGACCAGCTATACCATGACCCGCGCAGGCGAGGGTCAGCCCATTGAAAAGGCACACGGCATCAATTATTACAGCATGGCGTTCTCCTATAAAAACCGTATCGCCGAGCCGCTGTACTGCCGCATGGCCTATGACGAGCAGGCGGAGCACCGTGAGATCCCGCTGACCACGCATGATGGTCAGGAATTTGACCTGGTGCTTTCGGGTAAGCTCAAGGTGCAGGTGGGCACCCATCTGGAGGTGCTGGGACCGGGCGATACGATCTATTACGATTCCTCCACGCCGCACGGCATGGTGGCCGCGGGGGGAGAGGATTGTGAATTCTACGCTATCCCCATGAACCCGGCGGATTACATGAAGCATGCCGCGCAGAAGGACGAGGCGGTGCAGCAGTCCAGACCCGCTGTTGATACCAGCCGCCGCGTGTATCAGAACTTTATCACGCCGGTGGAAAATGAGGACGGTTCGCTCAAGAGCCTGACCTATCAGAATACCGACAAATTCAACTTTGCCTTTGACGTGGTGGACACCATTGCCGAAAAGGAGCCCGATAAACTGGCGTTCCTGCATATCAGCGAGGATGGCACGCCGCGGCGCTTTACCTTCAGCGATGTGAAGAAGAATTCCAACCGGGCGGCCAACTATTTCCGCTCGTTGGGCATCAAGCGTGGCGATAAGGTGATGCTGATCCTGCGGCGCCATTATCAGTTCTGGTTCATCATCAATGCTCTGCACAAGATCGGCGCGGTGACCATTCTGGCTCCTGACCAGCTGCTGTGCAAGGATATTGCCTATCGTTTCGAAGCCGCCGGGGTGAGTGCCATCCTGTGCACCGATCACGGTCATGTGGCGGAAGAAGCGGAAAAGGCCGCTGCCGAATACGGCAAGCTGAGCCGCATGATCATGGTCAACGGCACGCGGGAGGGCTGGCAAAGCTTTGACGAGGAATACAAGGTGTTCTCCAGTCATTATGAGCGCACGCCGGACGCGCCCTGCGGCGACGATGACATGCTGATGTTCTTTACCAGCGGCACCAGCGGCTATCCCAAGATGGCGCTGCACAGCTATACCTACCCGCTGGGTCACTTTGTGACGGCTAAGTACTGGCATCAGGTCGATCCCGATGGTCTGCACCTGTCCATTTCCGATACCGGCTGGGCCAAGTCCATGTGGGGCAAGCTGTACGGACAATGGCTGTGCGAAGCACCGCTGTTCATTTACGACTTTGACCGTTTCCATGCCGATGACATCCTGCCGATGTTTGCCAAGTACGGCATTACCACCTTCTGTGCGCCGCCTACCATGCTGCGCCTGATGATCCGCGAGGACATCAGCAAGTATGACCTGAGCTCCGTCAAGCACATGACCACCGCCGGTGAGGCGCAGAACCCCGAGGTGTTCCGCCGCTTCAAGGAGGCCACGGGCCTTTCCATCATGGAGGGCTTCGGTCAGACCGAGGGCACGGTGCTGGTGGCCAATACCGTGGGCATGAGCCCGCGCCTGGGCTCCATGGGCAAGCCGGTGGCCAGCTACGATATCGACATTTACGACCCCGACGGCAACACCTGCGCGGTGGGTGTGCCGGGCGAGATCTGCATCAATGTGAAAAACGGCCGTCCCTGCGGTCTGGTGCGTGAGTATTACCGCAACCCCGAAAAGACCGAGGAGGTCTTCCGCGATGGCCTGTACCATACCGGTGACGTGGCGTACAAGGATGAGGACGGCTACTTCTGGTATGTAAGCCGTATTGACGACGTGATCAAATCTTCCGGCTACCGCATCGGACCGTTCGAGATCGAAAACGTCATCATGGAGCTGCCCTATGTGCTGGAGTGCGGTGTTTCCGCCGCGCCCGATCCCATCCGCGGTCAGATCGTCAAGGCCAGCATTGTGCTGGTGAAGGGCACGGAGGGTACGGAAGAGCTGAAAAAGGAAATTCAGGAGTATGTCAAATCCCATACGGCGCCGTACAAATACCCCCGACTGGTGGTCTTCCGCGACAGCCTGCCCAAGACGGTCTCCGGAAAGATTCAGCGCAACAAGCTGTAAGGTGCGATGATGAACGCAAAGCGTCTGACCCTTTTTGCCGGCCATTACGGCAGCGGCAAAACCAATATCGCCCTCAATTATGCCCGGGCCCTGCATGAAATGGGGCATCGGGTGACGATCGCCGACCTGGACATCGTCAATCCCTACTTCCGCACCAAGGACAGTGAGGAAGCGCTGCGCCGGGAGGGCATTGAGCTGATCTGCTCGGAGTACGCCAACTCCAACCTGGATGTGCCGGCCATGCCCAAGGAGATTTACGGTCTGATCGAGGGACGCGACCGCATGGGTGTGCTGGATATCGGCGGCGATGACCGCGGCGCCTTGGCGCTGGGGCGCTATGTGCCTGAAATTTTGCAGGAAAACGACTATGACATGCTGTTTGTCGTTTCCTTCACCCGTCCGCTGACCCGCACGGCGCGGGAGGCGGTGGAAGTGATGGGGGAGATCCTCGGCGCGTGCGGGCTGCCATTTACCGGCATTGTCAACAACACCAACCTCGGCCCCGATACGACGGCGGAGGATGTGCTGCACAGCCTTGAAAAGGCACAGGAGCTGTCAGACATCACCGGTTTGCCGGTACGCATGACCTGCGCCGAGCGGAGCCTTTGCGATAAGCTGCAGGGCGTTTCCAATCTGTTTCCGTTGTCCATCCAAAGACTTTACTATATGATGAATTCGGAGGTACCCAATGGCTAAGCTTACATTCAAAGAAGAACTGTGCAAAGGCTGCGGTCTGTGCGTGAACGCCTGCCCGAAGGGTATTCTGGCGCTTTCCAAGACCAAGCTGAATCAGAAGGGCCATTCCCCGGTGGAACTGACCCAGCCCGAAGCGTGCATCGGCTGCGCATCCTGCGCCATCATGTGCCCGGATTGCGTGATCAAAGTGGAACGCTGAGAAAGGAGCAGAATATGCAGGAAAAAGTATTGATGAAAGGCAATGAAGCCATTGCCGAAGCCGCCATCCTGGCCGGCTGCCGTCATTATTTCGGTTATCCCATCACGCCTCAGACGGAGGTGGCTGCTTACATGGCCAAGAAGATGCCCAAGATCGGCGGCACCTTCCTGCAGGCGGAAAGCGAAATCGCCGCCATCAACATGGTGTACGGCGTGGCCTCCACGGGCAAGCTTTCCATGACTTCCTCCTCCAGCCCGGGAATTTCGCTCAAGTGCGAGGGCATTTCCTATCTGGCGGGTGCGGACCTGCCGGCCCTCATTGTCAACGTGCAGCGCGGCGGCCCCGGCCTGGGCGGCATTCAGCCCTCCCAGTCCGACTATTTCCTGGCGACCCGCGGCCCCGGTCACGGCGACTTCCATGTGCTGGTGCTGGCTCCCGCCTCCGTGCAGGAGATGGCTGACCTGACCGGCCTGGCCTTCAAGCTGGCCCGCAAATACCGTATGCCCGCCATGCTGCTGGCGGATGGTACCATGGGTCAGATGATGGAGCCCGTGTGTCTGCCCGACCCCGCCGAAGAGGATGGCAAGGCGCCCGAATGGGCTGCTGTGGGCACCGGCTGCGCCCGTGAGCACAACATCATCAACTCGCTGGAACTGTCTCCCGCGGTGCTGGAGCAGAAGAACATTGAGCGCTTTGAACGCTATGCCATTGCCGAGAAGGAAGAAGCCCGCTGGGAAGAATTCATGATGGAGGATGCCGAGATCTGCGTGGTCTCCTACGGCATCACTGCCCGTGTCAGCCGCAACGCCATTGTGGAAGCCCGCAAGAAGGGCATCAAGGTGGGCATGATCCGTCCCATCACGCTGTGGCCCTTCCCCAAGGCTCCCCTGCTCAAGGCGGCGGAACAGGTCAAGTCCTTCCTGTGCGTGGAGCTGAACATGGGTCAGATGACCGAGGATGTCGAACTGGCCATCCGCTGCAAAAAGCCCGTGGCGCTGTGCAGCCGCGTGGGCGGCATGATCCCCACACCGGCGGAAGTGCTGGCCAAGATCGAAAAAGCGAATGAAGAAGGAGGCTGAAGGACATGACGACCGTTTTTGATAAGCCGAAGTCCCTGACGGATGCCGTATTCCATTACTGCCCCGGCTGTACGCACGGCATTGTGCATCGTCTGGTGGCCGAAACCATTGACGAACTGGGCATTGAGGGCAAGACCATCGGTATTGCTCCCGTTGGCTGCTCCGTGCTGGCTTACAACTATTTTGCCTGCGACATGATCGAGGCCTCTCACGGCCGCGCCCCCGCGGTAGCGACCGGCGTCAAGCGCGCGCTGCCCGACAACATCGTCTTCACCTATCAGGGCGACGGTGACCTGGCCTCCATTGGTCTGTGCGAGACTGTCAGCACCGCGGCCCGCGGCGAGAATGTGGCCGTCATCTTTATCAACAACGCCATTTACGGCATGACCGGCGGACAGATGGCCCCCACCTCCCTGATCGGTCAGGTGACGCAGACCTCTCCCTACGGCCGTGATCCCAAGACCCAGGGCTATCCCATCAAGATCTGCGAATTGCTGGCGACGCTGGAGGCTCCGGCCTATCTGGCCCGTGTGACCGTCAACAATGTCAAAAACGTGCGCAACGCCAAGAAGGCCATCAAGAAGGCCTTCCAGAACCAGATCGAGGGCAAGGGCTTCTCGCTGGTGGAGGTCGTTTCCTCCTGCCCGACCAACTGGGGCATGACGCCGCAGAAGGCGCTGGAGTGGATCGATGAGAAGATGCTGCCCCAGTATCCGCTGGGCGTGTACCGTGATAAAGGAGAAGAATAATGGCAAACTATGAAATGATCATCGCCGGCTTCGGCGGTCAGGGTCTGCTTTTCTCCGGAAAGGTGCTGGCGTATGCCGGTCTGCTGGAAAACCGTGAGCTGAGCTGGCTGCCCTCCTATGGCCCCGAAATGCGCGGCGGCACCGCCAACTGCAATGTGATCCTCAGCGATACGCCCGTCGGCAGCCCCATCGTTCAGCAGCCCAACGTGCTGATGGTGATGAATACGCCCTCCCTTGACAAGTACGAAAACGATGTGGTGCCGGGCGGCAAGATCTTTATCGATTCCTCCCTGATCAGCCGCAAGGTGGCAAGGGAAGACGTGGAGGCTTATTACATCCCCGCCACCAAAATGGCGCAGGATATGGGCGTGCCCACGCTGGCCAACATGATCCTGCTGGGCGCCATCATTGCCAACACCGGCTGCGTTCAGGAAGATACCATCGCTGCGGCACTGCACAAGGTCATTCCTGCCCGCAAAGCCGATCTGTTTGATGTCAATATGCAGGCCATCGAGGCCGGCAAGGCTTTTGTTTCCTGATTGAATTGAAGGAGTGATAAAAATGGAAATCAAGATCACTTTGACCAACGCCCCCAAGGCGAAGCCGCAGGATGAGACCCAGCTGGGCTTTGGCCGCCTGTTTACCGATCATATGTTCCTGATGGATTACTATGCCGGTCAGGGTTGGGTGGATCCCCGCATTGTACCCTACGGCGCCTTCCAGATGGATCCCGCCGCGATGGTGCTGCATTACGGCCAGGCCATTTTTGAGGGCATGAAGTGCTATCGCCGCGCGGACGGCGGCCTGCAGCTGTTCCGTCCCACCGCCAACTTTGCCCGTATGAGCAACTCCGCCGAGCGTATGTGCATGCCGCGTCTGGATGAGGAGGCTGCTTTTGAGGGCCTCAAGAAGCTGCTGGAGGTCGAGCAGGAGTGGGTTCCCCACAATGTGGGCACCAGCCTGTACATCCGTCCGACCATGATTGCTCTGGACGCCCAGCTGGGCGTGCACGCCGCCAAGCATTATCTGTTCTACATCATCCTCTCCCCGGTCGGCTCCTACTACAAGGACGGCCTGAAGCCCGTCAACATTTATGTTGAAGACAAGTATGTCCGTGCTGTGCGCGGCGGTACCGGCTTCACCAAGTGCGCCGGCAACTATGCCGCCTCCATTCTGGCGGGCGACATCGCCGAAAAGAAGGGCTACAGCCAGGTGCTGTGGCTGGACGGCGTGGAGCAGAAGTATGTGGAAGAAGTGGGCGCCATGAACATGATGTTCGCCTACGGCAACAAGATTGTGACTCCCATGCTCAACGGCTCCATCCTGCCCGGCATTACCCGTGATTCCATCCTCACCCTGGCCCGTCAGATGGGCTATGAAGTGGTGGAGGATCGCCTGGCCATTGCCGATATCTTTGCCGATACCAAATCCGGCAAGCTGACCGAAGCCTTCGGTACCGGCACCGCCGCCGTCATCTCGCCCGTTGGCAAGCTGGCGATGAACGACGAAGTGCTCACCGTGGGCGATGGCAACATCGGCGCCATTTCCCAGAAGCTGTACGATACTCTGACCGGCATCCAGTGGGGCACCATCGAGGATAAGAACGGCTGGATCGTCAAGCTGAGCTGACAAAGCACCCGATTATAACAAAAATCAAAGACCATGCACATGGCCTTCAGTGGCTGTGCATGGCCTTTTTGTGTGGGGAAAAGGGAGAAGGGTGTTTTCAGCGCTTGACTATTGCATGCGGTGGGTGTACGATAGCGGCATAAGGGGGATAAGAATCATGAATGAAAATAAACGGCCGCTCATTGCCGCCCACCGCGGCGTATGCGGCGGCAACATTCCGTGCAACACCGTGGAAGCGTTTGACATCGCTCTGCGGCAGGGAGCGGATATTATCGAACTCGATCTGAGCCGCAGCTCGGACGGCAAGTTTTTTGTATTTCATCCCGGCATGGAGCGCATCACGCTCTATTCGCCGCTGGAGATCCGTCAGATGACGGCGGCACAAACGGAGCAGCTGCACCCTGTCAATGCCGACAGCACGGTCACGCCCTACAAGGTCAGCTGTTTTGACGATGTGCTGGAGCACCTGAAGGGACGGTGCCTCATCAATGTGGATAAATTCTTCTATTGGCCGGAGGAAGCAGCTGCTGTCATCCGCCGTCACGGCATGCAGGATCAGGTGATCGTCAAGACCTATGACAACGAGGACGCCTTTCAGCGGGTGGAGCAAACGGCGCCTGATATGCCGTACATGGTCATCACCCGCAAGGATACCTTCAGTGAGCAGCTGAACAAGCGTCCCATGCGCTATATCGGCACGGAAGTACTGTTTAAGGATGAAAACGATCCGCTGGCAAGCCACGAATACATTGAACGCATGCACGCGATGGGGCTTAAGGTGTGGGTCAACGCCATCGTTTACAATTACCGCACGGTGCTGGCGGGCGGACACAGCGATGACGTGGCCATGACCAACAGTGAAGAGAACGGCTGGGGTTGGCTGATCGACCGGGGCTTTGACATCATCCAGACGGATTGGACACTGCCGCTGAAGCTGTATATGGATCGCAGGCAGCAAGTTTGAAATACTGAACAATGTTTGCAGAAGTGAAAAAAACGTCTGAATTCAATGCGATTTGACATAAAAATGCAATAAATTCGACGCGGATTTGTACTTTACATTATGCAAACGGCGATATATAATAAATTTGTACCTCAATGCCCATGAGGCGTTGAAATAAAAAGGAGGAATATCCGATGTTCAAGAAAGCCCTGATTGTCGTTCTGGCCCTTGCGATCGCGATGGTTGGCATGACCGGCGTATTTGCCGAGAGCAGCAAGACCACCGTGACGATCTGGTCCACCTTCACCAACGCGCAGGACGAATACATCCGCCGCATGGCCGATGAATTCAACAATCTGCAGGATGAGTTTGTTGTGGTCGTTGAGACCCAGCCCAACTCCAACTTCACCAGCAACGTGTACACTGCTGTTGTGAACGGCGTTGGCCCCGACATCATCTTCAACTATGCTTCCGAAGCTGCCAAGTACGTCAATGCCGGCCTGGTTGCCAACCTGGACGAGTACATCTATGACGAAGAGATCGGTATCGAAGGCTTCGACGACATGCTGCCCGAGTACCTGATTGAAGAAATGAACGCCATGGAAGACGGTCACATCCACTGGATTCCCGGCGCCACCACCGGCCCCATCCTGTTCTACAACAAGACCATGCTGGAAGAACTGAATGTTCCCGTTCCCACCACCTGGGACGAGCTGGTTGATGCCTGCGCTGTCATCAAGGCTGCCAAGCCCGAAGTGCTGCCCTTCGGTATCGACTCCCTGACCGATATCATCCAGACCTTCATCATGGAAGCCGGCGAAGGCTACATCGACACCGAAAACTCCAAGATCGCTTTCGGCGGCGAAAAGACCGTGGAAGTGCTGAAGTGGTATCAGGAGCAGTGCCAGAACGGCTATTTCTCCGCCACCGCTCCTTCCGGCGGCTACTTCTCCAATGACTTCAACACCGGTTTGGTGGCCATGTACTACGGCTCCTGCGCTGGCACCCCCTACATCACTCCCGATGGTTTCGAGTATGATGTGGCTCCCGCTCCCGCCACTGCCGGCGGCGAAGGCGCCTACTCCATCTGGAACCGCGGCCCCATCGTGTTCCACTATGCCGATAACACCGCCCGCGAAGTCGGTGCTTACCTGTATGTGATGTACATGCTGGCCGTTCCCGAGAATGCCGAGGGCTGGGCTGAAGCCATGACCGCTCTGACCCCCTGGATTCCCGCTCAGGAAGTGGAAGGCTATGCTGCCTTTGTTGAGAGCCAGCCCGCTCTGGCTGCCGTTGCCGGCAACTTCGACATCGGCGTGACCTTCCCCTCTGTGACCGGCGCCTCCGAGACCCGTGATGCCATCAAGCAGATGGGTACCCTGATCGCCGGCGGCGAAGCCGTTGAGACCGCTCTGGCTGCCTGCCTGGAGACCTCCAACGCCGCTCTGCAGGGCAAGTAATTTGTTCGCAAACGGAGAACCGGTTCACTCCGGTTCTCCGTTTTTCAATCCCCGGACAGGGCACAGCACAGCAAAACGCCGTGCTGTACCGTATCCAAGGTGCAAACCATAACATCATGTGAAGGCGAGGAACAGGACATGCAAGTAATGCTCAAGGGTGTCACCAAGAAATTCTCCGGTGTGACGGCGGTCAACGAGTTTTCCGTGACCCTGCCGGATGGCGAACTGATCTGCCTGCTGGGACCGTCCGGCTGCGGCAAATCCACCATCCTGAATATGCTGTCGGGTATTCTGCCCGTCAGCGGCGGCGATATCTTCTTTGATGAGGATAACGTGACCAAATTGCCCCCCGAAGAACGCGGCATCGGTCTGGTCTTCCAGAACTACGCGCTCTATCCGCACATGACCGTGCTGGAAAACATCTGCTTCCCGCTGGAGATCAAAAAGGTTCCCAAGGAAGAGCGTGTGGCCCGCGCGACCAAGATGGCCAAGCTGGTGCATGTGGACATGCTGCTCAACCGCAAGCCCAAGGAGCTGTCCGGCGGTCAGCAGCAGCGCGTGGCCATTGCCCGCGCCCTGGTGAAGGAGCCCCGTCTGCTGCTGCTGGATGAGCCCCTTTCCAACCTGGATGCCCGTCTGCGTCTGGAAATGCGTGAGGAGATCCGCCGCATTCAGCTGCAGACCCAGGTGACCACCATTTTCGTGACCCACGACCAGGAAGAGGCCATGGCCATCTGCGACCACATCGTGCTGATGAAGGACGGCGTGATGCAGCAGTTTGACGCGCCGCAGCAGCTTTACGACAACCCCGCCAACCAGTTTGTGGCCAACTTCCTGGGTGCCCCGCCCATCAATAATATCCCCGGTGAGATCAAGAACGGTGTGTTCACCACCGAGGATGGCAAGGCGAGCATGAAGCTGGCCGCCTTCAGCAAGGTGCCGGACGGCAAAAAGGTCAATCTGGCTGTGCGAAGCGAAAGCTTTGTGGTCAAGCCTGCCGGCACGCCCGAAACGATGGAATGCACAGTGACCGGTGTGTTCAAGACCGGTAAGGACGAGATGGCTTCCTTCACCTTTGGTGATCAGCCCTTCCGCGCCTATATCGATCTGGAAGAAGGACTGGAGAAGGATCAGACCGTCAGTCTGGGCTTCAAAAACCGCGGCGTGTTTGTGTTTGACCGCGAATCGGGGGTGCGTTACGTATGACGCAGAAACTCGATTTTCCCGAAAGGAAGCGCATCAAGCACCGCAGCGGAAAACGCGTGCTTTTCCACTTTGTGCTGTTTGCCGTCATCGCGGCGACGCTGCTGGTGTGCGGCATCATCGGCCGTGTACAGCTGAACCGCATCACCGATGAGACCATTGCTTCTGTCCGCGTTGAAACGCTGATCAATGAAGCGACCGAGCAGGTGCGCGGTGCGGCATCCGATGCGGCAGACGCCGTCAATACCAAGCAGAAGCGCAATGTGACCAACGGCATCAGCGGCAAGACCAAATCCGTCAAGACCGGTGCCGAAGGCATGCTTGCTGCCGGCAGCAGCGAAGCCGAGGTCGCGGCGTACATCGTCGATACCCTGTCCGAAGCGGCTGTGTCCAAGCTGAGCGCCGAAAAGGAAGATCAGGCCCCCGTGCTGACTGCTGTACAGCAGAAGCTTGCTGACGGCCGTGAGGGCTTTATCACCGCCGCGGTGACCAACACCGACAGCAAGGTGAACGGCATGAATGCCGAGGACGTACGAAAGGGTCTGTCCAGCAACGCCCCCAACTATTTCTTCATGTTCTACTCCAACCTGATGCTTATCATCGGCGGCATCTTCCTCGCTCTGGCGCTGTGCATGGGCGTGCTGCAGTTCTTCTGCAGTGAAGAGGTGCGCAAAAAGGCCAGCGACATCATTGAACCGCTGGATTATCTGCTGCCCTTCTTCTTCGGCGTGATCGTGTTCACGCTCTATCCCATGGTGCGTGTGTTCATCATGGCCTTCCAGGAGCGCTACAAGCTGACCGGCGAGTTCGCCGCCTGGGGTCTGGGCAACTTTACGGACGTGCTGTTTGGCACCAACACCAAGCTGCCGCAGGCTGTGGGCAACACCTTCCTGTATGTGCTGCTGACGGTGCCGATCGCGGCTGCCATCAGTATCGTTCTGGCTTATCTGCTCAACCAGAAGATCAAGCTGCGTGCCCTGTTCCAGACCGCGTACTTCCTGCCCATGGTTACTTCTGCGACGGCCGTTGGTCTGGTCTGGAAGTTCATGTTCCATGAAAACTACGGCATCATCAACTGGCTGTACTCCCTCATCGGCGGCAGCAACATCGCCTGGCTGAGCAACCCCGCCTTCTCCATGGCGGTCATGGTCATCTATGGTGTGTGGGATTCGCTGCCCATGACCATCATCCTGCTGATCTCCGGTCTGCAGAACATTGATGAGCATTACTACACGGTCGCCAAGGTGGACGGCGCGCATGCCAAGCGCATCTTCTTCCGCATCACCGTGCCGCTGCTTTCGCCCACCATCGGTCTGGTGCTGATCATCAACAGCATCTCGGCCTTCAAGGTGTTCAACTCCGTCATCGTTCTGTTCTCCGGTAACCCGGGCCCCATGTACAACATGTACACGATGACCTACTACATCTACGAGCAGATCAACACCAGCCTGGAATACGGCCGTGCTGCCGCTGCCTCGCTGATCCTGTTTGTCATTATTCTGATTTTCACCATGCTGCAGCGCTTTGTGCAGCGTAAGTGGAATTACACTTAAGAAGGAGGGCTGAAAAAATGAAAAAGAATTCTACCCTTCTTCGCATCGGTGCCATTCTGGTGGCCGCCGGCTTTGTGCTGTTTATGGCGGCACTGATCCTGACCGGTGTGGACTTTTCCACCGTATCGATGACGGATGCCGAAAAGCTGAGCGCCGCCCAGACCGCTGAAAAGGCTGCCGGGCAGTACAGAGTTTATATCGTCGCACGCGTGGACGACATGATCTCTTACTACACCGGCCGTCAGGGCGCTGCCGGCGTGACCGACCCCGCTCCCTACGCCGAGCGTGCCGCGCTGTTTTCCGCTCTGAAGGAAAATATCACCTCCGGCGCGGCCATCAGCGCCGATACCTACACCAAGCTGATGCGCATGCAGTCTCTCGACGGTGAGGAGAGTGAGGTCGTTCCGCTCAACAACCTGCAGAACAACCTGCGCAACATCTACACCAACGAAAATCTGGCGGCGCAGTACCGCAGCGAAGTTACCGGTACCGTCAGCGAGGCTGAAGTGAGCGCAGCCGAAAAGGCCGCCGCCCAGCCCAGAAGCAAGACCATTTTCTATGTGCTGATGGCCTGCGGCGTGCTGATGTTTGCCTGCGGTCTGTATCTCAACCACAATTATCAGATGAAGAAGGTGCTTGGCCAGGTCGTGCTGTACACGCTGCTGGCGGTGGGCGCTGTTATCATGGTGTTCCCGTTCTACTGGATGATCACCAGCTCCTTCAAGACCCGCGTGGAAGCCAGCCGCTTCCCGCCGGAGTTCTGGCCCTCCAACATTCTGAACATCGACAACTACCGCATGGCCTTCAAGCAGGCACCCTTTGCCCAGTACTTCATCAACTCCATCATCGTGTGCGTGTGCAGTGTGGCCGTTGTGACCATCACCACCATTCTGGCCTCCTTCGCCTTCTCCAGACTGAAATTCCCGGGCCGTGAATTTATCTTCTCCGCACTGCTTTCCATGATGATGCTGCCGTTTGAAATGCTGGTCATCACCAACTACACCACCATCATCCGTCTGAACATGAACGATACGCTGGCGGCGCTGATCGTACCGTTCATCTCCTCCATCTTCTACACGTATATCATGCGCAACTTCTTTGCCTCCATTCCGGACAGCCTGTACTGGTCCGCCCGAGTGGATGGCTGCAGCAACTGGCGTTATCTGTGGCGCGTGATGGTGCCCATTGCCCGTCCTTCGCTGGTAACGGTGGTGCTGCTCAACGCCCTGGCCTCCTGGAACAGCTTCATGTGGCCTTTGTTGGTCATCAAGACCAAGGTCAACCGTACGCTGCCATTCGGTCTGTATGCGTTCACCACCGAAGCCGGAGCCTATCAGGAGCTGATCATGGCGGCTTCCACTGTCGTGGTCATTCCCATGATCATTCTGTTCCTGTTTGCCCGTAAGCAGATCCTGCGCGGCGTGGCCCGCGGCGGTATCAAGGGCTGACACATTCCAACACATCGCATGGCCGCTCTTTTCCTTGATGGGGGAGAGCGGTCCTTTTTGTGCGCTTGCCAAGCGGAAACAACGGTGCTATAATAGGCGCACAGAGGTGACAGAGAACATGAGCAGAATCCGCACGCTGCTGTCCGTCGTTCTGACCGCAGCGCTGATGGTTGGAATCGGGATACTGATTGCTTTTCTGACCGGAGATGACGGTTCATCCGGCACTTTGGCGGCGGCAACAAGCGCCCCTCGCAGCACCGCGGCACCGTCCGTTTCACAACCGACAGTATCGTCCGAGCGAGCGCCTTTTTCACTGAGCATCAGCACGGTGGAGCTGGGGCTGACCGAATACATCAGCTTTGAGGTGTATTTCAACGGCGGAGACGGACAGGAACTGTATTATCAGTGCGGCCGAAAGTACATTGCCGATGAGGTGAATACCATCCGCTGGCAGGGAAATGAAGGCTACAACATTCTGGTGAGTTTCAAGAACGGCAAAAGCGAAATCTACCGCTTTGACGGCGGCAGCGGCTGGAGCCTGTAAGAAAAGGTCCTTTTTTCAATGAACAATTCTCTTTTGCGCACATTGCGTGTTTACGCAATGATCACCGTTCTGTCGATGCTGATGGCACTCAATTATGAGATCTTTGTGCTGAATAACCAGTTTGCCCCTGCGGGGCTGAACGGTATCACCACCATGATCCAGTATGTTTTTCACTTCAGCATCGGCTATATGTCGCTGATCATCAATGTGCCTTTGGCCATCGCGGTCTTTGTCGGCGTGGACAAGCGTTTTGCTGCCCGCACGTTTATGAATGTGCTGGTGTTTTCGCTCTTTACGCTGCTGATGCAAAGCGGCGTGATCGATGTATCGCGGTTTGTGTATCATACCGATGACGGACGCAGCACCATTCTGGCCCCGGTGGCGGCCGGCATTGTCAACGGCTTCATCTACGGCAACTGTATCCGCCTGGGCGGCAGTACGGGCGGCATGGATTTTGTTTCCGCGTTCATCCACAAAAGGCATCCTCATTTTTCCATGGTACATATCTCGTTTACCATTAATATCATCGTGGCGTCGGTCAGCTACTTTGTGTATGACTTCAACATTGAACCGGTCATATTGTGCATTGTATACAGCTATCTGACCACGCTTGTCAGCGATCGCATCCTGCGCGGCGGCAAGGAAGCCGTAAAGGTGGAGATGGTCACAAAATACCCGGATGAGATCACCGAGCGGGTGATCAAAGAACTGAAGCACAGCACTACTTTGGTTCCCTGTCAGGGTGGTTACAGCAAGACAGACAGGGTGATGCTCATCTGCGTGGTCAACAAGCATCAGCTGCCGCGCTTTATGGAAATTCTTTCCGAATTTCCCGATACCTTTGCCTGCGTCAGTCAGGTGAATGAAACTTACGGCAATTTCCGTCATATCGGAGGAAAATCATGAGACTGGATAAATATCTGAAGGTTTCCCGCATCATCAAACGCCGTACCGTCGCCAAGGAGGCCTGCGACGGCGGCCGTGTTTCCATCAACGGCAAGGTTGCCAAGGCCGGCGCCGAGGTCAAGGAAGGCGATGTGCTGGAGATCCGCTTCGGCAGCCGTTTGGGGCGTTACAGCATTACCGATGTGCGCGAAGTCGTGCGCAAGGAAAACGCGGCGGAAATGTACCGCGTGCTGGAAGAAGACGCCGAAATGCTGAAGGAAAGAAGCTGAAAGGCCGGCCGGAAGAAACAACCTCCGGCCTTTTGTTTTTCATGGGAGATGTGTGATGGGCGCTTTTACAACGGAAGCCATTGTGCTCCGCCGGGCGGACTGGCGGGATCATGACCGCATCCTGACATTGCTGACACCCCGGGGCCGACTGGAAGTGTTGTCCCGCGGCTGCCGTCGGCCCAAATCCCCGCTGCTGGGCTGCAGCGAGGTGTTTACAATGGGCAACTTTGAATTATTTTCCAGCCGGGATCACTGTATGCTGGAAAACTGTCAGGTCACGGACGGGTTTTATCCGCTGCGGCAGGATTTTGACCGCCTGTCCTGCGCCGCTTATCTGGTCAATGTATGCGAGGCGGCGGTGCAGGAAGGGGAAAATGCCGCGGCGCCGTTTTTGCTGCTGGCCCGGGCACTGGGCTATCTGAGCTATCACGCGGAATATGCCCCCAGGGCGGTGCTGACGGCTTTTCTGCTGCACTTCAACACCGCGCAGGGGTACCGGCCGAGGCTTCATCACTGTGTGAACTGCGGAAAAGAACTTTCCGCGTCGGAAAGGGTATTTTTTGATATTGAGCAGGGCGGTGTGACGTGCCTTGACTGCCGACAGGAGCCCTGCCGCGGCGGCATTCTGGAAGGGCGGGAGCTGCTTTGGCTGCGTGAATCCGAAAAGAAAGGCGTCAAGGGAGAACTGCCCCCCGAGGATGCGCCGCTGGCATTGATGCAGGGCTTTACCGAAACGCGGCTGGAAAAACGCGTGCCGCCGCTGATGGTGCGGCTGTGAAATAAAAAACAGAATGGGAAACAGGTCACAAAACGAAAAAGACACATCACAAATCGGCAAGAATTATCGAATATGTTCGTCTATAATGAATCCAACGAAAAGTACATAGTGGAAGCACCTGTGTACTGCATACCGGAAAAGCTGTGCTTCGCATTCGAGAAAGGAGCCGCATATGAAAAAACTCATTTCCCTGCTGCTGGTGGCAGTGATGGCGCTGAGCCTGAGCCTGACCGCTGTTTCCGCTGATGATGAAATCGTTCTGAAGTTTCTGATCAGCACCTCCACCACCGACTTTACCAAGGACCATGGCTACGAGGTCTGCGAGCGCGTTGCCGGTTACAAGATCGATTACGAGATCATCAACGGTACCGAGCAGCTGATGCTGATCATCTCCTCCGGTCAGGCTTATGACTATGTGTACCTGAGCGGCGCCAACTACCGCAAGATGATGTCCGAAGAAGCCCTGATGGACATTTCCGATCTGCTGGCGGAATATGGCCCCAACATTACCGAATCCATCACCACCCTGTGGCCCGCTGTGACCGTGGACGGCGGCATCTATGCCATTCCTTCCACTGCTGCCCAGCCCGACTCCCTGCGATACTCTCTGGTCGCCCGTCAGGATCTGCTGGACGCCATTGGCTGGACCGCCGACAAGCTGCCCACCAACAAGGAAGATTTCAAGCAGATGTTGCTGGACATCAAGGCCGCCTATCCGGATATGGTGCCCCTGACTGCTTCCAATGATACCCAGACCCCCGCTCTGATCAGCAACATCGCCTCTGCCTTTGGCATCTGCGCCGGTGGCAACCAGCAGGCGTATCAGCTGATCGACGGTGACCTCGTCAACGTGATCGATCATCCCAATCTGGAAGCCTACATTGCTTATGTGAAGGAACTGTACGATCTGGGTCTGCTGGATGCCGAAATGCCCGCTCAGAAGCTGGCGGATGCCCGCAACAAGTGGATCGGCAACAAGGCCGTGATCTCCTACAACAGCTGGAACGGCTTTGCCATCGATACCATGTATGAACAGTATGATAACATGGCCTTCTCCGTGCTGCCCTTGCTGCAGGACGAAAACGGCAAGGTGCATGCTCAGGTGTACAGCGGCGTTGGCGCTTACGGCGGCATCCCGGTCACTGCCGAGCATCCCGTGGAGACCATCAAGGCCATCAACAACATGATGGAATGGAACAACCATCTGGAGATCTCCCTGGGTATCGAAGGCGTGCATTACACCAAGGACGAAAACGGCCGTTTCTGGGCCGTGCAGCCTGCCTTCTCCGAGCAGAAGAACATTTCCAACGTGTTCATCGCCGGTTTCTATCGTGAAGACATCTATCCCACCTATTGGGAAGTGCGTCTGCAGAAGAACGAGTACATGATGGATTGCTTCTACAGCCAGAAGGCCAGCGTGCTGGACGGCGGCGAGCGCAGCCCCGTGGCTCTGGCTCCTGCCTCCGGCATTGACAACCAGAGCACGCTGGAAGCCAAGGTGAACGACAACCTGCTGGCGGCCATCTGCGGCGGCAGCATGGACAAGGTCACCGAAGCCCGCAACTACTGGCATGCCAACGGTGGCGAAGAGCTGACCAGCTTCTACGATGCCTGGTACAAGGCCAACATGCAGTAATATCGCCTTTTTCGGGGGACGGAGAGGGAGCCCTTTCCGTCCCCTTTTATTAAAACCGGAGGCTATTTTCATGAGCGTAGTGAACAGACACCGCCGTTCGCCCTGGCAGCGTTTCGTTACCTATATGGCAGCCCATTGGGAGCTGTATCTTTTTCTGATTCCGGGCCTTGCGGTCATTTTGATGTTTAAGCTGATGCCGATGAGCAAGATCGTCATCGCCTTCAAAAAATTCAAGCCTTTGAAGGGAATTGCAAAAAGTCCGTACGTTGGCTTTGACAATTTCAAAGCCATTTTCGCCGATCCCGAGGTGTGGCGGGTCATCCGCAACACATTGGAAATCAACCTTCTGCAGATCGCCATCTGCGTTCCTCTGCCGATGCTGATGGCTGTTATGATGAACGAAGTGAACTACATGCCTCTCAAAAAGAGCGTGCAGACGATGGTATATATTCCCCACTTTTTCACGTGGGTCGTGGTGTACAGCGTTTTTCTCAATCTGTTTGGCACTTCCGGCTTTGTCAACACGGTGATAAAAGGCTTGACAGGCAACAGTGTGCTGTTCTTTACAAACGGCGGATGGTTCCGCGTGATACTGGTTTTGTCCGCGGTCTGGAAGGGTACGGGCTGGAGCACCATCGTGTATATGTCTGCCATCAGCAGCATTGATGCGGAGATCTACGAAGCTTCCATCATCGACGGCGCCAGCAAGATCCAGCAGGCCAGACGCATCACCATTCCCTGCCTGATCCCCACCCTGGTGCTGATGCTGACGGTCCGCATGGGTTCCATTGTCAGCGGCGGCTTTGATCAGGTGCTGGCCTTCTATAATCCCTCTGTTTATGAGACGGCCGATATTCTGGGCACCTTCATCTATCGCCGCGGTATCGGTCAGGCGGATTTCTCCTTTGCCACGGCTGTGGGTCTGTTTGAATCGGTGGTCGGTCTGGTATTTGTATTGTCGAGCAACTTTGCCTCCCGCAAGCTGACCGGCAAGGACGTATGGTAAGGAGGGGAGAAGACGATGAAGCTTTCACGCGGTGAAAAAGTGTATGTGGTCGCTCTCAACATCCTTGCTGTCATCTGCGGTCTTGTCTGCCTGCTGCCGGTGCTGAACCTGATCTCCAAATCCCTGTCCAGCCCCAAGGCGGTGTACAATAACTGGGTCATTTTCTGGCCGGTGGAATTCAATACGGCGGGCTGGTCGTATATCTGGGTGTATACCAGCTATCTGCGCTCGCTGCTTAACTCGGTCATTATCACGCTTTCCGGTACGGTCATTTCACTGATCATTACCATTCTGACTTCGTATGCGCTGTCTCATCCCAAGCTGAAGGGACGCAAATTGCTGACCTACCTGTACGTGTTTGCCATGGTGTTCAGCGCAGGTACGCTGCCGATGTATTTCCAGCTGAAAAGCTATAATCTGCTCAACTCCCTGTGGGTGCTGATCCTGCCGAGCCTTGTGAGCCCGTATTATACCTTTGTGCTCAAAAGCGGCTTTGAATCGGTGCCGGACAGCCTGGAGGAAGCGGCGCGCATTGACGGTGCCAGCTATACCCGCACGCTGATATCGGTTATCCTGCCGGTCAGCAAAGCCAGCATTGCCACCATTGTCATCTTTACCGCGGTGGCTTACTGGAACCGTTACTTTGATGCCCTGCTGTATATCACCAAACAGCAGCTCAAGCCGCTGTCCCTGCTGCTGTACGAGGTCATCAAGCTGGCCAACATTGAGCAGACAGCGGATGAGATCTACGGTCAGGGTCTGAGCCAGGAGATCAAGAGCACGAGCATGGTCGTGATGACCATTCTGCCCATGCTGGCCATTTATCCCTTCATGCAGCGTTATTTTGTCAAAGGCGTCATGGTCGGTTCGGTGAAGGGCTGAAACAGTCTGAATCGAGCATCAATAAAACGGCAAACCCCTTGCGGGAAGATGATCCTGCAAGGGGTTTGCTCTATGAAGGCTGCGGTTTATTTACCCTGCTCAAGGATGCGCGGCAGGGAGCGGAAGAAAACAACAGAGCAGGCGATGGCTGAGACGGCATCGCTGATGGGCTCCGCCAGATAAAGGCCGAGGATGTTGCCGGAGATCAGAGGCAGCAGCAGCGCCAACGGCGTCAGCAGCAGCACTTTGCGGAGCAGGGCAAAGAACAACGACTTTTTCGCCTGACCCAATGCCATGAAGGCGGGCTGACAACCGGATTGCAGACCGAAGATGGTCATGCCGGCCAGGAAGATCGGCAGCATGCGCGTACAGAGGGCGATCAGCTGCGGGTCATCCGAAAAAATGCCGGACACGGCCGCGGGGAAAAGGATGGCAATCATGGACAGACCCAGGGAGGCAACAAAGGTGATCACGGTCAGACGATAGCAGACCGCGCGCACGCGATCTTTGTTACCGGCGCCGAAGTTGTAACTGATGATGGGCTGCACACCGTGCGTAAAGCCCATCAGCGGCGTGAAGATCATCTGGCAAACGCTTTGCAGCACGGTGATGGAGCCGACGTACAGATCGCCGCCATAGCGGGCGGCACCGCTGCTGAAAACGATGGTGATCAGCGACTCGGTGGCGGACATGATGAAGGGGGAAACGCCGAGAGCGGCAATGGCGCTGATGATATTCAGCTGCGGCTTCATCAGGGCAGGGCGCAGGCGCAGCGTGGCCTTGCGCGACAACAGAAAATGCAGGACCCAGCCGGCGCTGACCCCCTGCGAGAGAATGGTGGCCAAGGCGGCGCCGCGCACGCCGAGATGAAAGACAAAGATGAAAAGCGGATCGAGCAGCAGGTTGAGCACAGCACCGATCAGCACGGAGAGCATGGCGACCCTGGCCTGTCCCTGTGCGGTGATGAAGGTGTTGAGGCCCATGGAGATCATGACAAACACGGTGCCGCACAGGTAGATGTTGAGGTACTGCTCCGAATAGGGATAGGTTGCTTCACTGGCCCCGAAGGCGAACAGCAGTGGACGCTTGATGAGAAAGAAAACGGCTGTGAGCACTACGGAGAAGCACAAAAGCAGTGCCGTGCCGTTGGCAAGAAGGGTCTCAGCCCGGTGCCGGTCTCCTTTGCCCAGGGCAATGGCGGCAAGCGGCGCGCCGCCGGAGCCGACAAACATGCTGAAGGCGGTGATCAGCGTGAGAATGGGAAAGCACAGCCCCACACCGGTAAGCGCGATGGTGCCCACACCGGCAATGTGACCGATAAAGACCCGGTCCACAATATTATACAGCAGCTGGATCAGCTGACCGATGAAGGACGGGATGCCCATGACGAACATGAGCTTCCAAAGGGGCGCCCGGCCCAGTTTTTCTTCGTTATTCATGGTTACTTCCTTTATAATTGAAGTAGGATGCCCGAACGGCATCGCGATGATTGTACGCCATAGGGGAGACCGCGTCAAGCACGGAAAGAAGGGAGGGATGATGCTTTTGTCACAAAACAGGCCGTAAAGCACAAAAACGCAAACATTATGCAAAACTTAATATATAATGTTCGGAAATATGCTTGACAATGGCAGCAAGGTAGGATAAAATGAATCGCAATGGTTCGTAAAGAAGGAGGACTGTGCCGATGAAAAAGGAACTGTGGTTCACTTCCGGTCTGCACAGCCGTTGTATACCAAAACACGCGGGACAAATGACAGACCGCGTGTTTTTGTCTGTGAATTGAGAAAAGGAGCAGCATATGAAAAAAGTTGCGGTCATCATGGGCAGTGACAGTGATCTGCCCGTACTGAAGGGAGCTTTTGAACAGCTCAAAAAGCTGGAGATCCCCTTTGAAGCACATGTTTATTCCGCGCACAGAACCCCGGACGAAGCCGCGGCTTTCGCGGCGAATGCCCGTGAAAAGGGCTTTGGTGTACTGATCGCCGCGGCCGGCAAGGCTGCGCATCTGGCGGGCGCGCTGGCGGCACGCACCACGCTGCCGGTGATCGGCATTCCCGTCAAATCCTCCACGCTGGATGGATTGGATGCCCTGCTGTCCACCGTACAGATGCCAAGCGGCATGCCGGTGGCAACGGTCGCCATCGACGGAAGTGCCAACGCAGCCCTGCTGGCGGCGCAGATTCTGGCGGTGGAAGATGAAGCGCTGGCTGAAAAGCTGGCGGCGATGCGCAAGAGACAGCACGATGCCGTGATCGCCAAGGACGCGGGTCTTGTGATTGATTGATGAACAAGGAGTTGAAACAATGAAAAGCCAGAGCGAAAGCTATAAGGCCGCGGGCGTGGATATCACTGCCGGTTACAAGGCCGTTGAACTGATGAAAAAGCACATTGCCTCTACCCTGACCAAGGGTGTATGTTCAGATATCGGCGGCTTCGGCGGCCTGTTCGAACTGGACCTGACGGGCATGACCCGCCCTGTGCTGGTGAGCGGTACCGACGGCGTGGGTACCAAGCTGAAGATCGCCTTTCTGATGGACAAGCACAACACCGTGGGTATCGACTGCGTGGCCATGTGCGTAAATGACATCATCTGCTGCGGCGCGAAGCCGTTGTTCTTCCTGGATTATATCGCCTGCGGCAAAAACATTCCCGAACGCATTGCCGACATTGTTGCCGGTGTGGCCGAGGGCTGCGTGCAGTCCGGTGCGGCGCTGATCGGCGGTGAGACTGCCGAAATGCCCGGTTTCTATCCGGTGGATGAGTATGATCTGGCCGGCTACAGCACCGGCGTGGTGGACCGCAGCTGCATCATTGACAACAAGAAAATGCAGGCGGGGGATGTGATCATCGCCCTGCCCTCCAGCGGTGGGCACTCCAATGGCTTCTCCCTGGTGCGCAAGGTGTTTGATGTGGAAAACTGCGGCCTCAAGGCGCCTGTGGCGGAGCTGGGCGGCAAGTCATTGGGCGAAACGCTGCTGACCCCCACCCGCATTTATGTAAAACCGGTGCTGGCGCTGCTGGAAAAGGTGGCGGTGCGCGGCATTTCCCACATCACGGGCGGCGGCTTCTATGAGAACATTCCCAGAAGCATTCCCGAAGGGCTGTGTGCAAAGATCGACCGCAGCGCCGTAAAGGTGCTGCCCATCTTTGACCTGATCGCCAAAGCCGGCAACATCCCCGAGCGTGACATGTTCAACACCTTCAACATGGGTGTGGGCATGAGCGTGATCGTTCCCGCGGAGCAGGCGGAGGAAGCCCTTGCCACTCTGCGTGAGAATGGTGAGGATGCCTATGTGATCGGCAGCGTGATCGCTTCGGACGAAAAGATCGTTATATGCTGAGCACCTTTATCTCCGGCATCAGCGCCGGGGTGCTGATCGCCATCGGCGGGACGGTCTTTCTGTCCTGTGACAGCCGCTATGCCGGAGCACTGCTGTTTGCGGTCGCCCTGCTGTGCATCTGCTGGAAAGGGTATTATCTGTTTACCGGCAAGATCGGTTATCTGACCGAAGACCATAGCAAGGAGAATGTACAGAACCTTGTTGTGGGGCTGGCGGCGAATCTGCTGACCACACTGCTGCTGGGTCTCCTGCTGCGGTACGCTCTGCCGGCCATCGGAACGGTGGCGGAAGGGCTGTGCGCCGCCAAGCTGCAGCAAAGCTTTGGACAGACGCTCATCCGTGCCGCCTTCTGCGGCATACTGATGTATTTGGCGGTCAGCGTCTATCGGGAGCAGAAAACGGTGCTGGGCATTGTCTTCTGCATTCCCGTGTTTATCCTGAGCGGCTTCGAGCATTCCATTGCCGATATGTTTTATTTCGGCGCCGCCGGAAAGCTGAGCTTTTCCGTTGCGGGCTTCATTGCCGCGGTGGTACTGGGCAATACCCTGGGCAGTGTGCTGCTGCCGCTGCTGAACAAAGGAGGCAAACCCCGTGAAAAACAATAAGGCAAGCATAGCCGTGCTGGTCTCCGGCGGCGGTACCAACCTGCAGGCGCTGCTGGATGCCGAAAAGAACGGCATCCTCAAAAGCGGCAGCATTGAGCTGGTCATCTCCAACAGCGCTTCTGCTTACGCGCTGCAGCGTGCTGCGAATGCAGGCGTGGAAGCACTGACATTGACAAAAAAGGCCTGCGGCGGTCAGCAGGGCATGGAAGAAGCCATTGTGCGCGCGCTGGAAGAACGCGGCATCGACCTGATCATTCTGGCAGGCTTCATGAGCATTCTGAGCGCGGATTTTACCGCCCGCTACGATCACCGTATTCTGAACGTCCATCCCTCCCTGATCCCTTCCTTCTGCGGTGCGGGTTTTTATGGTCTGCATGTGCATGAAGCGGCGCTTCAGAAGGGTGTCAAGGTGACGGGGGCGACCGTTCACTTTGTCAATGAGATTCCCGACGGCGGCGAGATCATCCTCCAGAAGGCCGTCAACGTTCATGAAGGGGATACACCCGAAAAACTGCAGAAGCGCGTGATGCGTCAGGCAGAGTGGAAAATATTGCCGGCCGCGGCCGAAAAGGTCAGCGCCAGTATGATAAATCGACAGGAGAAGTGAGCCATGAGTATTTATGAGATCCATAACCTGCCCGAACTGATCCGGGACAACAGCTATGTGGGCCGCGGCATTGTGATTGGTCTGAGCCGCGACGGCAAGAAGGCCGCGACTGCCTATTTTATCATGGGCCGCAGCGCCAACAGCCGCAACCGTGTGTTTTCCGAAAGAGACGGTGTGCTGTATACCGAGCCTTTTGACGCCTCCAAGGTGGAGGATCCGAGCCTGATCATCTATGCCGCGCTGCGCAAAAACGGCAATCGTCTGATCGTGACCAACGGTGATCAGACGGACACCATCGATGAAGGCCTCAAGGCGGGAAAGAGCTTCAAGGAAGCGCTGGAAAGCCGGGAATTTGAGCCCGACGCCCCCAATCTGACCCCCCGCATCAGCGGCATTGAGTATTTTGAGAACGGTGCCTTCCGCTATGAAATGAGCATTTTGAAGAGCGCCGATGCCGAGGGCAGCGCCTGCAACCGTTATACCTTCTCCTACAGCCCTGTCAAGGGTCTGGGACATTTTATCCACACCTACATCGGGGACGGCAATCCGCTGCCTACCTTCTGCGGTGAGCCTGAGCGTGTCGAGATTCCCGATGATATCGATGCGTTCACTTCCACCCTGTGGGACGCGCTGAATCATGACAACCGTATTTCCCTGTATGTGCGTTATACCGACATTGCGACCGGCGCGGAAGAGAACCGCATGATCAATCAGAACAAGTAAGGAGCGGCAACAATGAAAGAGTTTGAACTGAAATATGGCTGCAACCCCAATCAGAAGCCTGCCAAGATCCTGATGACGGACGGACGAGACCTGCCCATTGAGATTTTGAACGGCCGTCCCGGCTATATCAACTTTCTGGATGCTTTCAACTCCTGGCAGCTGGTGCGTGAGCTGAAGAATGTGCTCAAAATGCCCGCGGCGGCTTCCTTCAAGCATGTCAGCCCCACTTCTGCCGCGCTGGGTCTGCCCCTGAGCGACAAGCTCAAAAAGGCCTGTTTTGTGGAGGATATCCCCGGTCTGGATGAGTCTCCTCTGGCCTGCGCGTATGCCCGTGCCCGCGGCACTGACCGTATGAGCTCCTTTGGCGACTGGATCGCCCTGTCCGATGTTTGCGATGTGACGACGGCCCGTCTGGTGTCCCGCGAGGTGAGCGACGGCATCATTGCCCCCGGTTATGAACCCGAAGCGCTGGAGATCCTCAAGAGCAAGCGCAAGGGAACCTACAATGTGGTGCGTATCGACCCCGATTATGTGCCCGAAGAGACGGAGCGCAAGCAGGTGTTCGGCATCACCTTTGAGCAGGGCCGCAACAATTTCCGCATCGATCATGATCTGCTGAAGAACATTGTGAGCGCCAACAAGGATCTGCCCGAAAGCGCTGCCCGCGATCTGATCATTTCTCTGATCACCCTTAAATATACGCAGAGCAACTCCGTCTGCTACGCGGTGGATGGTCAGGCCATCGGCGTGGGTGCCGGACAGCAGAGCCGCATCCATTGCACGCGTCTGGCGGGCAGCAAGGCCGATACCTGGTTCCTGCGTCAGTGCGACAAGGTGCTGAATCTGCCCTTCCGTCCCGAACTCAAGCGTCCCGACCGCGACAACGTGATCGATGGCTACATCAACAGGAACGAAGAGGATGTTTGCGCTGAGGGCATCTGGCAGAAGTATTTCACCGAGCGTCCCGAACCCCTGACCGCTGAGGAAGCCCGCGAATACCTTTCTTCCATTACCGGTGTGGCGCTGGGTTCCGATGCGTTCTTCCCCTTCAGCGATAACATTGAGCGTGCCCGCCGCAGCGGTGTCAGCTACATTGCCGAGCCCGGCGGCTCCATCCGCGACGACGCGGTGATCGACTGCTGTGACAAGTACAACATGGTGCTGGCCTTTACCGCCATGCGCCTGTTCCACCATTGATGCGGAGGCAACAATGAAGCTGATCGTTATCGGCGGCGGTGGCCGCGAGCATGCCATTATCAAAAAGCTGCGGGAAAACCCCGCGGTGGAAAAGATCTACGCTCTGCCCGGAAACGGCGGCATGGCGGAGGAGGCTGAATGCGTGGCCATCGGGGCCACGGAGATCGATAAGATCGTGGCCTTTGCTGTGGAAAACAGCATCGATTACGCCGTGGTAGCCCCGGATGATCCGCTGGTGCTGGGCTGCGTGGACGCGCTGGAGGAGAAGAACATTCCCTGCTTCGGCCCCTGCGCCAACGCCGCCATCATTGAAGGCAGCAAGATCTTTTCCAAAAACCTGATGAAAAAATACGGTATTCCCACCGCTGCCTATGAGGTGTTTGACAATGCGGAGGCAGCGCTGGATTACCTGCAGCAGACAAGCTATCCCACCGTCATCAAGGCGGACGGCCTGGCCCTGGGCAAGGGTGTCATCATTGCTGCCGACCGTGCGGAAGCGGAAGCGGCGGTCAAGGAAATGATGCAGAACGGCAAGTTCGGCAAGAGCGGCGAAAGGATCGTGATCGAGGAATTCCTGAGTGGTCCCGAGGTTTCGGTGCTGGCGTTTACCGACGGCAAGTGTGTGAAGCCCATGGTATCTTCCATGGATCACAAGCGCGCGGGGGATCACGATACGGGCCTCAATACCGGCGGCATGGGCACCGTAGCGCCCAATCCGTACTACACGCCCGCCATCGCCGAAGAGTGCATGCGCACCATTTTTGAGCCCACCATCGCGGCGATGAATGCCGAGGGACGCACCTTCCGCGGCTGCCTGTACTTTGGCCTGATGCTGACTGAAAAGGGCCCCCGCGTGATCGAATACAACTGCCGCTTCGGCGACCCCGAAACGCAGGTGGTGCTGCCGCTGCTGGACAGCGACCTGCTGACCGTGATGCAGGCGGTGACGGCGGGTACACTGGCGGAGACAGAGGTACGCTTCAAAGAGGGGAATGCCTGCTGCGTGATCATGGCTTCGGAGGGCTATCCCGTTTCCTATAAGAAGGGCTTTGAGATCAGCATTCCCGAAGCGGAAAAGGCACATGTGTATGTGGCGGGAGCCAAAAAAGAAGGCAGCAAGCTGCTGACGAGCGGCGGACGCGTGCTGGGCGTGACGAAAGTACGCGCCACGCTGAAGGAAGCCATTGCCGCGGCTTATGAATCGGTGGAAAAAATCAGCTTTGAAAACGCGTACTACCGTCATGATATCGGTCAGCGCGCGCTGAAGGCAGAGGAGATCAACTGATGGTATACAGAATTTTTGTTGAAAAGAAGCCCGGTCTGGCGCAGGAGGCGGCTTCGCTGCTGGCGGATGCCCGCACGCTGCTGGGCATTGAAGGACTGGAAGAGATCCGTATCCTGAACCGCTATGACGCCGAGAACATCACCCCCGAACTGTTTGAGCAGGCCAAGGGGACGGTGTTTGCCGAGCCGCAGCTGGATGATGTCAGCGACAGCATCGATACGACCGGCTACACCTGCTTTGCCGTGGAGTATCTGCCCGGTCAGTTCGATCAGCGTGCCGATTCCGCCGCGCAGTGGATTCAGATCATCAGCTGTGCCGAGCGCCCCCTGATCCGCACCGCCAAGGTGTACATGCTCAAGGGCGCGATCGGCGATGAAGCGCTGGCGCAGATCAAAAAATACGTCATCAACCCCGTGGAGGCCCGTGAGGCGTCCATGGAAAAGCCCGAGACCCTGAAAACCGTGTACGAGCTGCCCACCACCGTGCAGACGCTGGAGGGTTTCACACGGATGGAAAGCGCGGAGCTGGCGGAGTTTGTCAAGCAGTATGGTCTGGCTATGGATCTGGACGACCTGACCTTCTGCCGGGACTATTTCCGCAGCGAGCACCGCGACCCCACCATTACCGAGATTCGCATGATCGATACCTACTGGTCCGATCACTGTCGTCATACCACCTTCCTGACGGTCATCGATGATGTCAGGTTTGAGGATGCGCTGCTGCAGAAGACCTATGAGGAGTATCTGGCGGTGCGCCGTGACCTGGGCCGTACCAAGCCCATCTGCCTGATGGACCTGGCGACCATCGCCGTCAAGGCCCTCAAAAAGCAGGGTAAGCTGGACAAGCTGGATGAGAGCGAGGAGATCTACGCCTGCACCGTCAAGATTCAGGTGGAAGCGGATGGCGAAAAGGAAGACTGGCTGCTGCTGTTCAAAAATGAAACGCACAACCATCCCACGGAGATCGAACCCTTCGGCGGCGCGGCGACCTGCATCGGCGGTGCCATCCGCGATCCGCTGAGCGGCCGCGCCTATGTGTACGGCGCCATGCGCGTGACGGGTGCTGCAGATCCGCTCAAGCCCATCAGCGAGACCATTCCCGGCAAGCTGCCGCAGCGCAAGATCGTGACGACCGCGGCGGCGGGTTATTCCTCCTACGGCAACCAGATCGGTCTGGCGACCGGCATTGTGGATGAGATCTATCATCCCGGCTATGCCGCCAAGCGCATGGAGATCGGTGCTGTCATTGCCGCGGCTCCTCAGAAGAACGTGCGGCGTGAAGTACCCGCACCCGACGATGTGGTCATTCTGCTGGGCGGTTCTACCGGTCGTGACGGCTGCGGCGGTGCCACTGGCTCTTCCAAATCCCACACCGCGACCTCGCTGGAGACCTGCGGCGCCGGGGTGCAGAAGGGCAATGCTCCCGAAGAAAGAAAGCTGCAGAGACTGTTCCGCACGCCCGAAGCCTGCCGCATGATCAAGCGCTGCAATGACTTTGGCGCGGGCGGCGTATCGGTCGCCATTGGCGAGTTGGCGGACGGTCTGGTCATTGACCTGAACGCCGTGCCCCGCAAGTATGACGGCCTGGACGGTACCGAGCTGGCCATCAGCGAAAGCCAGGAGCGCATGGCCGTTGTGATCGAAAAAGAAAACGTTGAGGCCTTCCTTGCCCTGGCCAACAAGGAAAACCTGCAGGCCTGCCCTGTGGCGGTGGTGCAGGCGGAGCCCCGTCTGGTGATGAACTGGAATGGCCGCCGCATCGTTGACCTGAGCCGCGACTTTTTGAACAGCAACGGCGCGGACAAGCACATCTGTGTGGAGCCCGCCGTGCCTGAAAGGGCGCAGAAGAAGGAAGAGCGTCCGTTTGCCGAGGCATACAAGGCACTGGCGGAGGACCTCAACATCTGCTCCAAACGCGGTCTTTCCGAACGCTTTGACTCTACCATCGGCGCGGGCAGCGTTATGATGCCCTTCGGCGGCAAAAATCAGCTGACCCCTGTGCAGGCCATGGTGCAGAAGATCTCCATGGAAAAGAAGCACACGGAAGACTGCTCCATGATGGCGTTTGGCTACAACCCCTTCATTGCCGAAAAGAGCCCCTACCATGGCGCGTATCTGGCGGTGGTGGAATCGGTGAGCAAGCTGATCGCCTCCGGTGCGGACTTCAAGGATGTTTATCTGACCTTCCAGGAGTATTTTGCCCACCCGGGCCGTGACGGCAAACGTTGGGGACAGCCGCTGGCGGCGCTGCTGGGCGCTTTCAAAGCACAGATGGAGCTGGGCATCGGTGCCATCGGCGGCAAGGATTCCATGAGCGGTACCTTTGAAAAGCTGGATGTGCCGCCCACGCTGGTCTCCTTCGCGGTGACCACCTCCGTGACCGGCCGCATCGTTTCCAACGAGTTCAAACAGGCGGGTCATAAGCTGGTACTGGTGAAGCCCGAATACGACGAAAACGGTCTGCCTGTGACCGAAAGCCTGCTGAAGCTGTTTGATACCGTGGCGGCGCTGATGAAGGAAAAGAAGGCGGTCGCCTGCTATACGCCCGGCATGGGCGGCGTGGCCGAAGCGGTGATGAAGATGAGCTTCGGCAACGGCATCGGCTGCCGCTTTGACGACAGCATGACGGTGGAAAAGCTCTTTGACTGGCAGTACGGCGCCTTCCTGATGGAAATGGCGGAAGATGCCGACATCGGCGAAACCGTGGGCGTGCTGACCGAAGAAAAGACGCTGACACTCAAGAATGAAGTCATTGACCTGGGCGAACTGCTGGGCGTGTATGAAAACAAGCTGGAAAGCGTGTACGCCTGCAACATTGAAAACAGCGGCAAGAAGCCCGAAACGCTGAGCTACAAGGTAGAAAACTGGCCGGCTCCCGCCATCAAAACGGCCAGACCCAGGGTGCTGATCCCCGTCTTCCCGGGCACCAACTGCGAGTTTGACAGCGCGCGTGCCGTGCGGGATGCCGGCGCCGAGCCCGAGATCTTTGTCATCAACAACCTGACTGCCGAGGGCGTGACCCGCAGTACCGAGCGCTTTGCCGACCTGCTCCGGGAAAGCCAGATGGTATTCATTCCCGGCGGTTTCTCCGGCGGCGATGAGCCGGACGGCAGCGGCAAGTTCATCACGGCTTTCTTCCGCAACGAAGCCATCAAGGAGCGCGTGACCGAGCTGCTGGAGCGCCGCGACGGTCTGGTCTGCGGCATCTGCAACGGCTTCCAGGCGCTGGTCAAGCTGGGTCTGGTGCCCTTCGGCCGCATCATTGAGACCGATGAGACCTGCCCCACGCTGACATTCAACACCATCGGCCGCCATCAGAGCCGCATCGTGCGCACTCGCGTGGTGAGCAACAAGTCTCCCTGGCTGAGCCTGATGCAGCCCGGTGACATCATCAATGTGCCCATCAGCCACGGCGAGGGCCGCTTCCTGGCGGACGAGGCCACCTGCAGGCGCCTGATGGAAAACGGTCAGATCGCCACCCAGTATGTGGATCTGAACGGCGAGGCCACCAGTGATGTGCGCTTCAATCCCAATGACAGCATGTGGGCCATTGAGGGCATCACCTCGCCCGATGGCCGCGTGTTTGGCAAGATGGGTCACAGCGAGCGTATTGGCTCCAACCTGTACAAGAATGTGCCCGGCAATTATGACATCCGCATGTTTGAAGCGGCGGTCAAATACTTCAAGGGCTGATAAAGCAGCATTTCTCCCCGCGGAAAGCGTTCCGCGGGGGTTTTTGTTGCCAAGGGATGGGCGTTGTGATACAATATCTGATGTATATGTTCATTAAGTTTCTTTGGAGGCTTTGAATGCGTATTGTGGTTGTAGGCTGCGGCAAGGTGGGAAGCACCATTGCCGAGCATCTTTCCGGTGAAGGGCATGACGTCATCGTGGTGGATAATGATGACGCGGCGCTGCAGCGGTGCGAGGATACGCTGGATGTATTGTGCATCCGCGGCAACGGCGCAAACGCCAAAACACTGATCGACGCGGGGGCGGACAAGGCGGATATCATTATCGCCGCCACTGCCAGTGATGAGATCAATATGCTGTGTTGCCTGATCGCCAAGCGGTTGGGTACGCAGTATGCCATGGCGCGCATCCGCACGCCGGAATATAACGACAGCCTGACACTGTGGCAGCATGATATGGGCATTGACCTGCCCATCAATCCCGAACGTGCCACGGCGCTGGAGATCAGCCGTCTGCTGCGCTTCCCCTTTACGGGCAATGTTGAATCCTTCGCCAAGGGACGCGTGGAGATGGTGGAATTCCGCGCGCAGGCCAACGATGTGATGATCGGTCTGCCGCTCAAGGAGCTTTCACATCACCTGCACGGCATCCCGCGCGTGTTGTATGCCGCGGTGGAACGGGATGGCAATGTGGTGATTCCCAACGGTGATTTTGTCATCCGGGCGGGGGACAAGGTGTATGTGGCGGCGGATATGGTGACCATCACCTCTTATTTCCGCTTCCTGGGACGCAACGCGCTGAAGGTCAAAAACGTGATGATGCTGGGCGGCAGCCGCATCAGCTATTATCTGGCCAAGATGCTTATTCCCATGGGCATCCATGTGACCATTATTGAAATCAATGAAAAGGCTGCCACGGCGCTGAGCGAGATGCTGCCCGAGGCCAACATCATTCTGGGCGACGGCACCGACCGCGAACTGCTCGAGCAGGAGGGCCTGCAGGGCATGGATGCCTTTGTGGCGCTGTGTGACCGCGATGAGGAAAACCTGATGACCGGCATGTTTGCCGCCCATCAGGGTGTGCCCAAAGTAGTGGTCAAAAACAACCGTGTGACCTATAACGAGTTTTTAGCTGCCATGGATCTGGACAGCGTGCTGAGCCCCAAATCCATCACATGCGCCAACATCCTGCGCTATGTGCGCGCCCGTGTGAACGGCCAGGGCACCAAGGTGGAAAAGCTGATCCGTCTGGTGAACGGCAAGGCCGAAGCGCTTGAGTTTATCGCCCGCGAGGGGGATGCCTATGTGGGCGTACCGCTGCGCGACCTGACCACCCGCAAAAACACGCTGGTGGCGGTGATCGTGCATCAGGGACGTGTGATCGTGCCCTTTGGCGATGACCACATCGAGGCGGGGGATAACGTGATCATTCTGGCCTGCGAGAGCGGCATCGGCGATCTGAACGAGGTGCTGTACAGATGAACTGGCGTCTGGTGTTGAGAATGCTGGGTACGATCCTGCTGATCGAAGCGGCGACGATGGTGCCCTCCTGGGTCATTGCACTCATTTACGGCGATGCCGGCGACGCCCGGGCGCTGCTGATCTCCATTGGGCTGATCCTGCTTATAGCTCTGCCGATGCGCTTTCTGATGCGCCCGAAGGAGCGTAACATGCGTGCCCGGGACGGCTTTCTGGTGGTATCCCTCAGTTGGATCGTGATGAGCCTTTTCGGGGCACTGCCCTTCTGGATCGGCGGGCTGTTTCACAGCTATGTGGACGCGCTGTTTGAGGCGGTCTCCGGCTTTACCACGACGGGTGCAAGTGTGCTGACCAGCTTTGAGAACACGCCGCACGGGCTGATGTTCTGGCGCAGCTTTACCCACTGGGTCGGCGGCATGGGCGTGCTGGTGCTGACGCTGGCGCTGCTGCCGCGGCTGACGGGGCGTACCTCCCATCTGGTCAAGGCGGAAAGCCCGGGGCCGAGCCTGTCCAAGGTAGTGCCCAAGATGGGACAGAGTGCCAAGATCATGTATCTGATCTACGCGCTGCTGACGATGATTCAGTTTTTGCTGCTGATGCTGGCGGGCATGAACCCTTATGACGCGGGCATCCATGCGCTGGGCACCGCCGGTACCGGCGGCTTCAGCAATTACGGCGCCAGCGTGGGCGCGTTCAATTCCGCCGCGGTGGATTGGATCATCACGGTATTCATGGTGCTGTTTGGTGTCAATTTTGCACTGTTTTACCGGGCTTTGACCGGGCAGTGGCGGGAAGCGCTGAAGAGCGAGGAGCTGCACTGGTATCTGTCCCTGCTGGCCATTTCGATGGTCGCGGTGACGCTGATCATTCTGCCGCTGTACGGCAATTTCTTTACGGCATTGCGCTACGGCAGCTTTCAGGTGGCGACGATCGTTTCCACCACGGGCTATGCGACGACGGACTTTGCCCTGTGGCCGCAGGCGGCAAAGGGAATTTTGCTGTGCCTGATGTTTGTGGGCTCCTGTGCGGGATCGACCGCAGGCGGACTCAAGATGGTGCGCGTGGCACTGCTGTTCAAATCCGCCAAGCGCGAGGTGATGCGCAGCTTTCAGCCCCGCAAGGTCAAGGTGGTGCGCTTCGAGGGAAAGGGCTGCGACGAAAGCCTGCTTTCCCAGACTATGGTATTTTTTGTGATCTACATCCTGCTGATGCTGCTGGGCACGCTGCTGCTTTCCCTTGGTGGAAGGTTTGATAATGAGACCAACCTGACGGCGGCGCTGAGCTGCATCAGCAACGTGGGTCCCGGTTTCGGCGTGGTAGGACCGGCCGGCAGCTATGCGGGCTACGGCGCTTTTGAAAAGATCGTTCTGAGCATTCTGATGCTGGCGGGACGACTGGAGCTGTTCCCGATGCTGGCACTGTTCCATCCGGAGATCTGGCGGAAGGCGTAAGCGGACGACCGTTGGAAGAAAGGCCGGAAACCGGATGAAAATACCAAAGTTGTAATTGATAAGAAGAAACGGCTGTGCTATAATATTCGGTGCGTTACAGGCACTTTTCAGACACAAAAGTGTATCTTTCAAGCAAATGCTGTTGTGCGGAAGCAGACGCAGTGCGATGATGAGGTGTATGAACGCGGAAAGGGTGAGCGTGTATGCCGCCGAGAAATGAGTATCGAAGACCGCCGCGAGGAAAGAAAGGCGGATGGATCGCCCTGGGCATCCTGAGCCTGCTCTACAGCGAATCATTTCCGCTGTACCGGCTGGCGGATTACCTGGTGCTGGGCGGGTTGGGGTATCTGACGGTCAAGGCCGTGCGTGCCATTGCCCGCAAGGTGCATGAAAAAGAGGACGAGGCTGCCGAAAAGGCAGAGCTGGAGCGCTTGAGAGCCGAAAAGGCCGAGCGCGAAGCCCGGGAAAAGCAGGAACAGGAGCGCAAGGCAGAGGAAGCCCGCAAGGCGGCGGAGCGTGCCCGCAGCATGACCGGCAAGCCCGAGGTGGATGCCATGATCCTGCGCGGCCAGCAGCTGCTGCAGCAGATCCGGTCCGAAAACGCGCGCCTGCCGGAGCCGGAGATCACCGCCCAGATCGATGCCATCGAAAGCGTGGCCAACCAGATCTTCAAGGCCGTGCTCGAACAGCCGGACAAGGCCAATCAGATCCGCCGTTTCATGGATTACTATCTGCCTACGACCCTCAAGATGCTGGTGGCTTACCGCCGCATGGAGGAAAACCGGGTCACCGGTGAAAACGCGAATGACGCCCGCAGGCGCATCCGTGAATCACTGGACATGGTCATTGAAGCGTTCAACAAGCAGCTTTCCCAACTGTATGAGAACGATACGATGGATATCAACACCGATATTGATGTGATGCAAAAAATGCTCAAGCAGGATGGACTGATTGATTCCGGCCTGAGAGTGAGAACGTCTACCGGAGAGGAGAAAAGAATATGAGTGAACAGAAAGTGCCTACCCTGAGCCTGTCCAGCGACGCCGCTGCCCAGCAGAAGATCGAAGAGACCATGAGCCAGCTGGAGGCCCCCGCCGCCCCCGAAGCCGATAACGCCGTCAAGGCTGCCCTGGATGAGACCTTCAGTGCCGAGGAAAAGCTGGAGATCGAGCGTTTTGCCGGCACCATCGATGTGACCAACCCCGACCATGTGATGCTGTACGGCGCCGATGCGCAGAAAAAGATCAGCGCTTTCTCCGACACCGTGCTGAACAATGTCAAAAATAAGGATACAGGCGAAGTCGGCGATATGCTGACCAAACTGATCGTGGAGCTGAAGGGCTTTGACGCCAGCCTCGAGCGTCCCAAGGGACTGCGCGGCCTGTTCTTCAATGCCCGTGCCCAGCTGGCTGCCGTGCAGACCAAGTATGAGGCTGTTTCCACCAATGTGGAAACCATCTCCTCCGCGCTGCAGAGCCATCAGGTGCAGCTGCTCAAGGATGTGGCCATGTTCAACCGTCTGTACGAGATGAACCTGACCTATTTCCGCGAGCTGAGCATGTACATTGCCGCCGGTGAAATGCGTCTGCAGTCCATCCGTGAGAACGAACTGGCCACCCTGCTCAAGAAGGCAGCGGAGACCAACGACCCCATGGACGCGCAGGCTGCCAAGGATCTGGCGGATCAGTGCGACCGCTTTGAAAAGAAGCTGTATGACCTGAAGCTGTCCCGCACGGTCTCTTTGCAGACCGCGCCGCAGATCCGGCTGCTGCAGAACAACAATGCCCTGCTGGTGGAGCGCATCCAGTCCACGCTGGTCAACACCCTGCCGCTGTGGAAGAATCAGATGGTGCTGTCCATCGGTATGCAGCACAGCCAGGAGGCCATGAAGGCCCAGCGCGCCGTGACCGATACCACCAATGAGCTGCTCAAGCGCAATGCCGAGACCCTCAAGATGGGTACCCTCGAGACTGCCAAGGAAGCCGAGCGCGGCATCATCGACATCGAGACGCTGACCAAGACCAATCAGGATCTGATCGATACCATCAGCGAAGTGCAGCGCATCCAGAAGGAAGGCCGCGAACAGCGCATGGCCGCCGAGAAGAAGCTGCAGGAAATGGAAAACGAGCTGAAGAAGAAGATCCTGGAGCAATGAGCCGGGAGGCACAGATAAATGGCAGAGAAGATCAAATACGATCGGATTTCCTCCGCTGTCTGCTTTGTGCTGATGCTGATCATGGTGGCGGGCGCACTGCTGAACGGCGCGGGCAAGGCCTACGCCCAGAAGCGTTCCGCGGTGGATCAGGCGTGGGCGGAGTGCATTGCCTCTGTGCAGGAGCGCACCGAGACGGCTTATAATCTGCTGACGGTGGCGGGGAGATATCTCAGCCCCGAAGATGAGGAGTATGCCCGGGTAGCGGCCGATTTGAAATCGCTGCAGAACGCGGAAATCACCGGCACGTGTGTTTCCGTCGCGGCCTTCAAAACAGACGCCACTGCCCTGCTGAACAAGCTGGCGGCCATGGAAAACGTCAAAAAGGACAGCCGTGACTCCATGTATGTGACGCAGATGCTGCCGCAGGCGGTGGAGCAGTGCTCCGGCATCGAGGCCATCAGTGCCTACAACCGGGCTGCTGACAATTACAACAGCAGCCTGAACAGCTTCAGCGGTTTTCTGGCTGGGATTGCCGGTGCGACCCGGGCCACGGTCTTTTCCGAAAATTGAGAGGATTTGAACAATGAAGCATCGACTGACGGCTTTGCTGCTGGCGACCATGCTGATTTTGAGCGTTGCTTGCGGCGCTTTTGCGGTCAGCTATCCGCAGCAGCGGGGAAACGTGAACGATGACGCCGCGGTGCTGTCCGTAAGTACAGTGGCGGATATCGGCTCGCTCAATACCAAGGTCAAAAACGCGCTGGGTCTCAGCTTTGTAGTGGTCACCCGCCATTTTCTGGGCGGTGCGGAGGCACAGAGCTATTGCAGCGGTCTGTTCAGGGATTGGAATCTGGACAGCAATACGGTGCTGCTGCTGCTGGTGATCGGTGAAGAAAAATATGCCGTGACAACGGGCAGCAATGTCAAAAAATACATTTCGGACGAACAGATCAACAGCCTGCTTTCGTCCAAGCTGCGTGCTCTGTACATCGAAAAGCGCGATTACAGCGGCGCTGTCGGCAACCTTTTGCTGGCGCTGACCGCGCAGGCGGCAGCCACCTCCGGCAAAAAAATCGAGACCGGCGGTCTCTTCGGCACGACCGCGCAAAGCACCGGTTCTTCCGGGGCGGACGCGTTCCTTGGCTGGACGGGCAACTGGGCCGAAGGCTTCTTCTCCAACAATTCGTATGACACGACTTCGCACCGGGAGAATACTTCCCATGCCGCGGAGAGCGAGGAGGATGGCCCCGGATTCTTTTCCGTTGTGATCTGGATCGCCGTGCTGTATTTTGTCATCAAAAACTTCCGGCGGAGAAGGATGCAGAAGCATACCGCCGCCAAGGTCATTGGCGCAGCCGCTGTCGGCGCTGTTGTCGACAATCTGTTCCGCAATCAGGGCGGCCGGCGCAGATAAACCGCATCAACTGCATACAGGGAGAGCATCATGTCAACAGAGGTCAAGGTCACCTATTATCATCATTCCGGTTTCACCGTGGCTGTGGACAAAACGCTGCTGGTATTTGACTACTGGCGGGGAGAGGAAAAGCCGCTGCGTGAATCGGAATGCCTGAACAAAAAGGACCTTGCCGGGTTTGACAGGGTGCTTTTCTTTGTATCCCATGAACACCCCGACCATTACGATCCCGTGATCTATGATTTTGAGGATCTGCCGGGTGTAAGCTATATCATCGCCGATGATATGCCCAAAGAGGCCAAAGGCATCCGCATGGCAGAGGGAAGCCGCAAAAAATTCGGCGAAGTCATCGTTACGGCCTTTGGCTCGACCGATCCCGGCGTATCCTGGTATGTGGAGCTTGGCGGTGTGCATATCTTCCACGCGGGCGATCTGAACCTGTGGCATTGGCGCGAGGAAAGCAGCGCAAGAGAAATTTTGTATGCCGAGGAAGCTTTCTACAAAAAGGTGGAAGCCATTGCCGGTCTGCCCATCGATCTGTGCATGTTCCCACTCGATCCCCGCATGCGCCGCATGTACGAAGCCGGTGCCAACCACTTTATCATGACCTGTAAGCCCCGCATCTTTATTCCCATGCACTGGCAGGGTCGGGCGGAGATCGCCAACGACTTTGCCCGCCGCTGCCGCACCAAGTTTACCACCGGCATCGCGCTGACGCAGGCGAGGGAGTATGCCGAGATCAGTTACGGCGACACAGCCATTACGGTGAACCTGTGCCTGGCCGGTATGGTGGATGAAATGCCCGTCCGCCGCCGTGCGGATGAGAAGAAGGCACCGGTCAATCCGCTGCCGCAGGACGATCCTTTTGCCGGCTCCGACCTGCCTGTCGACCGCATTGCGGAGGAAATGCAGCGTGAGAAAAAATGAGTTGCTGACTCTGCGGGTGGAAGGCTTTGGCACGGAAGGGGAAGGCGTGGCGCATGATAATGGCATGGCGGTCTTTATTCCCCGAGCCTTGCCGGGCGAACTGGTGGAAACACGCATTGTCAAAGTTGAAAAGCGTTTTGCCTTCGGCCGTGCGGAGCGTGTGATCGAGGCTTCTTCCGAGCGCAGGACGCCGCTCTGTCCCTATGCGGTCACCTGCGGCGGCTGCAGCCTGCAGCACATGAGCTATGAGGCCCAGCTGGCCTTCAAACGCGGTCAGGTGAGGGACTGCTTCCGTCATATCGCCAGCATCGAGGTGGATGTGCCTCCGGTGCTGGGCATGGAGGAGCCGTATCATTATCGCAACAAGATTTCCCTTCCCGTGGGAGGAAATGCCGGGCAGCCGCTCATCGGCTATTACGCGCCCCGCAGCCATCGCATTACCGATATCCAAAGCTGCCTGATCGCCCGGGAACCGGCGGACACGCTGGTATGTGTGTGCCGGGAATGGATGATCCGCTATGGCATCGAGCCCTATCACGAAGAAAACCACAGCGGGTTGCTTCGTCACATCATGATGCGTGTGAGCCGCGCCGGTGAGGTCATGGCGGTACTGGTGATCCGCAAGAAGGAGCTTCCTCACAGCGACGAACTGTTGAAGATGCTGAAGGAAGCGCTGCCCAATCTGGTATCGCTCTGTGTGTCGGTCAATCCTGTGCCCGGCAATGTCATCCTCGGCCGTGATTATCACGTGCTGTGGGGAGAAGAGCGCTTAAAAGATACGCTGTGCGGCAGCGAATTCCTGCTGTCTCCGCTTTCTTTTTTTCAGATCAACGCGGAGCAGACCGAAAAGCTGTATAACACGGCGCTGAAGTTTGCCCATCTCAGCGGTGACGAAACGGTGGCCGATCTTTATTGCGGTGCGGGCACCATTTCACTGCTGCTGGCCCGTCACGCACGCTTTGTCACGGGCATTGAGATCGTTCCCGATGCCGTGCGGGACGCCAAAGAAAATGCCGTGCGAAATGGCATTTCCAATGTGCGCTTCTATTGCGGCGAGGCCGAAAAACAGCTGCCGCTGCTGACGGAACAGGGGCTCAAGGCCGATGTGGTGGTGCTTGATCCGCCGCGCAAAGGCGCTTAGGAAGCGGTGCTGCGTACGGTCGCGGCCATTGCTCCCAAACGCGTGGTGTATGTCAGCTGCAATCCCGCCACGCAGGCACGCGATGCCAAGCTGCTCACCTCTCTCGGGTATCAGATTACCGATTGCCAGAGTGTGGACATGTTCTGCCAGACGGCGGGCATTGAAAATGTGTTGGGTTTTGCCAGATCCAACGAATAAAAGACAGATATGAAAAAAGCATCCTGCGATAAAAGCAGGGTGCGTTTTTATATGTCTCAATCAATGAAGTATATAAAAAAGTCAATACGCTGCGGTGCTTGTCCACAGCGTATTGGCATTTATGTCGATTGGCTGAGAGGATTACTTCACCTTGGACAGGGCGTCCTTGACGGCTTCCATGATGGCTTTGGAGGATTCAGTCGCGCCTGCCACGGTATCCACTTCGGTGGACTGGGCGTTGATGATGGCCTGGGGAACGGTGTTGAAAGCACCATCGCGGAGACCGGGAGTCTCGCTGCTGCTTAGAATGTCGATCTTGACAATCTTATCGCCGTCCATGGTCACCTTGACCTTCATTTCGCCGCGGCTGGTGCTGCTGGTGCCGATGTACTCGTTGGCGGCCAGCGTTTCTTCCTCAGCCACAGTCACGGGCTCCTCGGCAAATCCGAAATGAATGTTCAGCAGCTCGATGGTCTTGCGGGCCACGTCAGCGGAGACACCGCCGCAGCGACGCTTGCGGATGGGGTCCTTGCGTTCCACGCCGGCAGCGGTCATGAAGGTGCTTACGGAGTCTACACAGTTTACGCTGGGGGCAACAGTGTGGACCGGGGGTTCGGCTTCGGGCTGATAGATGGGCAGCTCTACGCTGGTGTACCAGGCAAACAGCTTTTTGACCAGCTCACGGGAGGCTTCAGGTTCGCAGCACATGCCGATGACGCCGACGGCGCCGCCCAAAGCACCGCACAGGGTACCGCAGGTGTAGCCTTCCTTGCCGTTCGCAAACATCTCCGGAGGAATCATGGTGTAGGGAAAGCCGACTTTGGCGGACAGCTCGCCCAGCAGCGCCTTGGCAACGCCATAGCAGCAGCCGTTCTCAAAATAGCCTTCATAAGCGGGCTGACGGACCACATCGGGATCGATCGCCACATAAGGGAAAGGATAAGCAGGGGCTTTGGGGGCATCCTGCTGGCCTTCGGCGATCGCGGGGATGGACATCACGGCGGGACCGATGGCGGCAGCTGCGGCGGCCAGTTTGGCGGTGGACAGGAGGAACTCTCTGCGGTTCATATCCATATCGATATACCTCAAAATAAAAGTGTGACAAATAATTGTCCATCAACCAGTATACATATTGTTAAAAGGATTGTATAATAATATAATACTATTATTCATAACAAAAATGGTATGTGGTGAAAGGCAAATGACGCTCAAAAATTTTCAGATTTTTGTCTCGGTCTGCAATCAGGGCAGTGTAACACAGGCGGCTTAGGTGCTGCATATGACCCAACCGGCTGTATCACGTGCCATCCGTGAGCTGGAGGATTATTACCATTTTCAGCTTTTTGAACGGGTAAAACAACGTCTCGTGCTGACCGATGGCGGGAAAATGGTATATCATCGTGCCACCCATCTGCTCAATGAGTTTGATCTGCTTGAAAAGGATATGCTGGCCTATCACGAACAGCATACGCTTGCAATTGGCGCAAATTACACGATGGCCGAGAGGGTGCTTCCGGCATTGACACACAGACTCGGCAAGGATGACCCATTGCTGCGCTTTACCATTCATGTGGAGCCGACAGAGAAGCTGATTCAGCTGATGGAGAAAAACAGCCTCGACATTGCAATGATGGGCAACGAACCGCAGAACGATGATTTCATTTGCCGACATCTGTCCACCGATCGTTTTGTTTCGGTTCTGCCGGTGGGGCACCCGCTGACAGAAAAATAGGAGATCACGCTGGTCGAGCTGCTGCACTATCCGTTTTTTGCTCGTTAGGCAGGCAGCTCCAACCGTATGATCGTGGAGCAGGCGGTTCATCATGCCGGACTGGAGCTGAAGCCGACCGTGGAAAGCACCAGCGTTCTGTTTATTATTCACGCAGTTATGAACGGCGGAGGGGTAACCATTCTGCCGGAATGCTTGGTACGGCGGGAAGTGGAGGCGGGTTGCCTGACAGTACGCCCCATACTTGACCCCGGACTGATCAAGGAGACTTTTGTCGTCTTGCATAAGAATCAGTACAAGACAGCTGTGATGCGCAGGACCCTTGCCATTCTGTAGGATATGAAAGAAGAGAAGCTTCTTTGAAAAAGAGCAGCGACACGGAAAAAATCCGATCGCTGCTTTGCTATTTTATTTGTCAGCGTTGTTCCACACGGTGAAATTCTTTCCAAAGTCTTTTTCCATGGAGGCAAGATAGTAGCCAAAGAAGCTTCCGCTCAGCAGCCAGTCGGTGGAAAGGCTGTCAACGACGGTAAACTGATCCATGCGGCCTGAAAAATAGCAGCGGTTGGCTTCACGGGCGTATTCGAGCATTTCCGCGGGGTAATCGCCAAAGCTGGTGCGGGTCTTGGTATCCATGAAGTCGGCAGCGTAGGCGTCAAAATGCTGCAGATTATCATCCGCGCTGCCGACGGCTTGCGCCCATTTTGCCATGTTGAGCTTTACGGTGCGATAGCTCAGGGGGGAAAGGTCCACGATGCCGTATTGACAGGGGGACACACAAAGGGAAGAGGTGGCGATCTCTGTGACGGATTGCCATTGACTGATGTGCTGTATGTGCATGTGCCCGCTGAGGAAGAGCGGAACCCGATATGCGTCCAGCAGCTCCAGCAGGGCGGCGGCACCATCCACCACATGCCCGGTACCGAAGATGGTGTGCTGCATCAGGTTCTGATGCCCGGCGGCCAGGGTGATCCCCTCCTGCAGCTGCTGACGGATCCATTGCAGGGTGCTTTCAGCGTAGCCGCAGGGATTGGCGGCGGTGTTGAAATCCAGCATCAGCACACGCGAGCCGTCCGGCAGCTTATAGACATAGCTCAGCGAGGCTTCATCCCGCGAGCAGGCACCGTCATAGCCAAAGGTGTGATAGATGGAGAAAAAATCCTGCGAGGTGGCGAAGGGCACCCGCTGAAATGTGTTGCCGCTGAAAAAGGCGGCATTGTTGTTGTACACATCATGGTTTCCGGGCAGAACCAGCACAGGGATGCCGGCTTCCTGAACGCGGTTCAGCTTGCTTGCCAGGGCACGATGGCTTTCCAAGGCACCGTTGAAGGTCAGGTCGCCGGTTAAAATCAGCGCAGCCGGGTGGGCAGACAGCACTTCGGACAGGAAGGCATCGGTAATCTGTTCACTGTACAGGGTCAGCTTGCCGTCACCGTTTTCGACCAGTTGGGTAAAAAGCGGACCATTGTCGGTCAATTCGGGGGAGATGTAGTGCAGATCGGTGGCAACGATGATCTCCTCCGCCTGAACCGATATGCAGAAAAGGCACAGCAACAGTGCCAGCAGTTTTTTGATCATGCTTCCTCCGTCAGATGGGGCAGCAGCTCCGTGAGCAATCGCTCGCAGCCGCGAAGAATATCGGCATAGGCTGTTTCAAAATCACCGCTGTACCAGGGATCGGCTACTTCATCGGGTTCGAGCAGCAGACGGAATTTTCCCGCGGGGTCTCCGCCGAAAAAGCGTGTCATATTGCGAAGATTGAATCGGTCCATACAAATGAGCAGATCATATTCGGTATAATCCCGCGGCGTGATCTGCCGCGCTGTCTTTCCCGCACAGCCGATACCGTGGGCAGCCAGTTCACGGCGGGCGGGGGGATAGACCGGATTGCCGATCTCTTCGGTACTGGTGGCGGCGGAGGCAATTTGAAGCGCAGCCGAAACGCCGTGCTGAGCCGCGAGATCCTTCATGATGAACTCAGCCATCGGACTGCGGCAGATGTTGCCATGGCACACAAACAGGATTTTTATCATCGTTTCATAACTCCGTCAAAAGGTCGTATATCTTCTCAAATGCCCGATATTACTGGATTTTTCAGGAATTGTGTTTTTTATCTCGGCGACATATTTTCTCAAATCTTCTCGTTTTTTCTTGTGCTTTTCTCAGCAAATTTGGTAAAAACCTTGGTACAAATTCAAGTTTTACCAACGGCCTTTTTCATGCTTGATCGGCTTTCCGCATCTCCGCCTGCGCATCCTCAAACTGTACATGGGTGTAGGTATTCAGCGTCACACTGATATCTGAATGCCCCATGATGTACTGCAGCATCTTCGGATTCATACCGGATTTCGCCATGTTGGAGCAGAAGGTATGCCTGCACACATGCGGCGTGACCTTGGGCATCTGGACACGGTAAATCTTGTTGTACTTCTCGATGATGTGCTGCAAGTACTTCTCCCAATGCAGAGCGACCATCGGCATGCCGTTCTTATCCAGAAACAGGAATCCAGAATAACCATCCACCAACGGCTCCACCTTTGGCGTACCGCGTTTGCTGATGATGCGCCGGAAGCAGGCTGCTACTTCTTCAGTCATGGGGACATAGCGAATGCCGCTTTCCGTTTTGGGAGCCTGGATTACATACTGCATTTGAGATGTCCGCTGAAGCTGATGATCAACTTTAATCCGCATCTGGTCAAACTCAAGATCGGATATGGTCAATCCACAGAATTCAGAGACACGCAATCCTGTATGGAAAAGAATATATATCGCATCGTAATACTGGCAAAAATGTTTGTCATCACTGATGAATTTCAGCAGATCCCGTTCCTGTTTTCTGGTAATGGCTTCTCTGGTCACAGAATCATTGACAATTACGGAAGCTAACTCAAAATCAAACGGATTCTTGCGGATCAGGTCATCATCTGTCGCCATCTGAAAAGCCGGTCTCAATACACCCCGGATAGAGTGTATAGAGCTATAGCCTCTTCCATCAACCTGCTGAAGTTTAATTAACCAGGATTTCGCATCAGAAAGCCGCACCTTATCAATGCGCAGATTTCCAAATGCCTCTTTTTTCAGTATATTGATGACCGTCTTATATCCGGCACTGGTATTGTGACATACACCTGTTTTCAAGGAAACGTACTTCTCCACCAGTTCAAGGACAGTGTAATGGCCACCATGGGTAACGATGTGATCAAACAGGTCTGCCTGGATTTGCTTTTCCTTTTCTCTTAGCGAAATATCGGCTTTCTTGCCTTTGGGAATAGGATCATTCTTATCCAGTCTCCAGCTGTATGCGAACTTTTCCTTACTATCTTCGTCAATATATCGGTAGCAATACCTCCCATCGGCGCGCTGGTATTCACCCTCGCGCAAAATCCGGTTACGGTTGTCCCTTCTTTTTTCACTCATGGAATCTCTCCTCTCGTATAAAAAGGAGAGCCAGACTTGCAGTATCATCATACCACAAATCCGGCTCTCCGTAAAGTTATGCCATAGGGTTTCGGCTGTTCTGTCAAGCCGTTTTACAATGTTTACACAGCGGTTGCCTGATCCAGATAGCGCTCGAATTTTTCACGCTTGATCAGGGCCCTGTTGCCGTTCATCACATAGAAATCCTCATGCGGATTCTGTTCGATCAGCGTCCGCAGCTTTCCCTCGCCGATGTGATAATAACCGGCTGCTTCTTCAACAGTCAGCGTGTATCGATGCCACACAGGGATTTCCAGAATGCATTTATCGTTGCTACAGTTCTTACAAAATGCCATATGTATGTACCTCCATCTCGATTCATTCTTGCCGTAGGGGATATTAGCGGTCTTTGATCTGGATTATTCATATCAATTTCTCCTTCTATTGATGATAAGTAGCAATTGGGTCATGGCATAAAAATGACTACAAGACTACAATGACTACAGTGGGTTCAACTCTTTTTTCGCGGGGCTGTAGTCAACCGCGAAAATAATACAAGTGTGGTTATGCCTGTAGTCTTGTAGACTTTGTAGTCATGCTCTGCCGGGTCAGTCTTTCCATGGTAAATCAGGATCGTCCTTCACAACGGTAAGGCCGAGCTGTTCTGCCTTTTGTACGATAGGGGCAGTTTCAGATGTGATCCGTTCCCAGCCTCGCTGATTTCCATACTTTGCAAAACGCCGTGGATGCTTGTATGCTTGCCAGCCAGTGATATACCCCAAGGCGATACCATTGTTGACAATTTCGCGTATTTCCCTTGTCTCATGGAACTTGGGGTCGTCCAGCTGATGATCCAATGCTTCCTTGTAAATCTGTACCGAGCAGAGCCGGTCGCCATGATAATTTTCCATGAAAGCATAGATCCGTCCGGCAATGGTGTCCTCCTGTGAAAATAGCTCCTGTTCCGCCTTCAGATGATCTTCATCTTCCTTGGTCAGATAGGTGCGGTAATCGCCAGCCTTATATGCCACCATGATTTCCGCCCACATCTGCTCAAAGTAATGACGCGATTCCTCTGGATTATCAAGGATATGACAGTCTGCAAGCTCCGGGTGGATCATCACCGGCATAAAGCGGCGGTTGCCGCTGCGGTCCATCGGCAGAAAGTCCATCCTGTTGGTGGTACCGGCAAACACACACTGTCTGGGATGATCGCAGCCAAAGCGGTCATATGCCAGACGGCAGAAATCCTTTGATCGTGACAGGAAAGACTTGATCTCTTCAATGCTTTTCGCATTGGCTGTGGCGACCATCTCAGACATTTCCATGATCCAGTGGCCGTTCAGATGGTGAAATACCTTTTCATCACTGATGTTTCGGATGTCATCTGAAAACCATTCCTCATCCATGGCGAGATATCGGACGAAGGTCGTTTTACCTGCGCCCTGCCCTCCAGCGAGGACCAGCATCAGTTCAAATTTGCTGCCAGGGCGAAACACCCTGTTCACTGCGCCGAACATGAAGACCTTCAGACAATTCTCATTGAAATCGCTGATATCTGCGCCAAGAAAATGATGCAGAGCAAAGCGTACACGGGGTACGCCATCCCATTCAAGGCTCAGCAGCTTATCACGGACGGGATGAAAGGATTCATTG
>JAZRWA010000035.1:0-76958 GCA_045599485.1 Clostridia bacterium
TCTGATCGCTCAGGCTGTCCCGGTATTCGATGAAGGGATTGTCCACGCCGTGGGTCATCATGTTCATGGCGCCGATGCGCAACATGGTACGGTCCATGTCAAAGCCGTGGAACATGGAATTCATGAAATGATCCTTGTTCAAGCGGTTGAAGAGAACCTCCTGCTTGCGGTTCTCCTTCAGATATTCGCTTGCCGCCACCAGGAAGCCGGAGGTGCCGCAGGCCGGGTCGCAGATGATCTCGTCCGCCTTGGGCTCCATCATATCCACCATCATGCGGATGATATGCCTGGGCGTGCGGAACTGGCCATTCACACCGGCAGTAGACAGCTTGCTCAGCAGATATTCATACACATCGCCGCGGGTATCGGCGTTCTGCAGATGCGCCATCTGCTCGTAGATGGCATCCATGGCATTGACGATCTTGTCCAGCATCAGGGGCGTGGGCACCTTGAAAATGGCGTCGCCCATGTACTTGGAATAGGCGCTGTTCTTGTCGCCATGCAGATTTTTGATAAAGGGGAACACCCACTCCTGCACGGTGGCATACATCTTGCCGGCGGGGAAATCGTGGAACACGCTCCACTTCAGCTGACTGCCGTCAATGGTGCGGTCGCCGATGGTGACCTCCTTGGCAAAGATGCTCTGATACGGCAGACCCAGCATAGCACTTTCCTTGGCCTTGGTGTTGTCCGTATCATCCAAATCACGGATGAACATGAGATAGGTCATCTGCTCGACCACATCCAGCGGATTGGTCAGGCCGCCGGTCCAGAATATCTCCCACTGGCTGTCGATCTTACTTTTCAGTTCGCCGGTAATCATATCATTCGTCCCTCTCTCTGTTCCAGATGTAGGATGTATAGCGGCCTCCGCCGATCTTGATGATCCTGTCCTGCTCCAATAATTCAGTCAATGCGCGCTGCACGGTGATGTGACTGACGTCCGGGCACTTTTCCATGATCTGTGTCTTGGTGATTTTTCCGGTTGTTCCGCGTATGATTTCACGGATACGATCCGGCTTTGAAAGTCCCTTTGCAGTCAGCAGTTCCACTCTGGTCGAGAAATCCCGATATGCCGCGACAATGACGCCCAGCATATAACGCACAAAGGGAAGATAATCATTTGTCCCTTCATGCCAATCAAAAGAACTTTGCTGAAGTGCCTCGTAATAGGTATCCTTTCCGTCGGCTATGATTTTTTCAATGGAAATATACTTTCCGACGATATATCCGGATTGATAAAGCAGCAGGAGTGTCAGCAATCGGCTCATGCGACCGTTGCCGTCATTGAAGGGATGAATGCATAGAAAATCCAGGATGAAAATCGGGATCAGGATCAGCGGATCCATTTCTTCAGTTCTCAACGCCTCATTCAATGCATTGCAAAGCGCTGTCATCGCATCAGCGGTTTCCCATGCGGGAACAGGCTCAAAACGAACGCGCTTCGTGCCATCGGGTAGTTTCTCGGCAATGATATTATCGGAATTCTTGAAATTGCCGCCAATGGTGCTTCCACTGTATTTATACAGATCACGATGAAGCTGCAGGATCATCCCCCGTCTTGCAGGGATGTAGTCGTAGCTATCGTGAATGGTACCGAGAACATCCCTGTATCCTGCGATTTCCCGCTCACTTCTGCTTTTGGGCATTGTCTTGTCTCGAACGATTTTCTTCAGTCGATCATCGGTCGTGATAATGCCTTCAATGCGGTTGGATGCCTCGGTACTCTGAATCTTTGCAATCTCCAGGAGTTCTGCGAGAACATCCTTTTTTGCTTCTATAAAAAGATTCTGCTGTCCCTTGTGCTCATGGATCTGAGAAAGAAGCGCAACGTTCTCAGGGGTCAGCAGCTTCTGGTATTCTTTCTTAAAATCAAAAACTCTCATGAATAACCTCATCCCGCATTCAACAACCTCATTACGTCTAAAATGCCACAAGTACATATTAACATCAATAACGTCAAAACGCAAGTCAATTACATCATTAAACAATCGCATGATGTAATTGACTTGTAAATCACCGTCGGTTTGGCATGTTTCGCCTGCCCGTCAAGCCATCGCTGTGATCCTTCGAAATAGCGTTTTCTGAATCAGACGAGGTATCTATCTTCCCTATCAATAACAGGCTTATATCGCCCTTAAAATTCTCTTATATTGTTTGTTTTCTACGTCAAAAAAGTACCTCAAAGGGTCACAAAGCTCCACTCCCCACTCCATTCGTCAAAACCTCTGGAAACGCGATAACAGGATTGAGCTATTCGGGAGAGTTTCGCTTCATGAGCCTGGCCCGGTACCGAGGTATTACGTATCACGTGTTCTAATCTCCCTTTCAGTCATTAAGACGGAAAATCTACCCTGATTTTGACACCGGTTTTCTGAAAAAACTGCTTTGACAAGAATACTCGTTGCATTAGCAAGCAGGACTTTGTTCATGACAAATCGCAGCTTGTTGGTGGCAGCGCCCCCAATCCCCTTTGATCACAGAGCAGGCACTGTGGCTGTACAACATCAGCACATGAAAAGTATTCCAACTTACCGACGTGCGAATGCGGGTTTTCCTGACAATCATTCCCCATTAAATAATCGCCTGCAGGTGATCCGGCCATAAAGCAGATCACCCGCAGGCGATACAAGTATAACAATCATTAACTTACGGCAGCTATGAGGTGAACACGCCATAAATCCCGTGGCTACAAATTGGCAACAAAAATCCGGAAAGTCTCCCGGAATACACGAAATCAACGAATAAACCGTACAGAAAAAGGCTGAAAATACAGGAAATCAGGAAATATCACTGTCTGTGGCTTGAGTGGAAATAATTAAGGAAAGCCGCAGAAAGCACTATGCTTCAATGTTTTTCCTGAAAATTCCAGGTCAACTGATACCAGTGAAAAACGCACCCATCATTCATGGTAGCCGCAGGCTTGCGGGTTCCGGAATAGTGTACAGGTGATTCATAAGTTCATAAATCTGCAGTCCCCCTGCGAACAAATGATGTTCGCAGGGGGACTGCTTTTCCTGTGTCTCCTGGCGTTTTCTCCTTCTTTCATCAAGTGCCGCTTTCCAGCGCTGTTGAGAAATCTTTGGATAAGTATACACCAGTCATCATATTCATTCTTTGCGATCTCGCCGCGCCTCAACCACTATGCTTCTTCCTTCCATTCTGTAGCCATATCGAATAAACCGAGAGAGGACATATTGATAGGCTATGCAAAACGGATGCAGATTTCTCCGTCCGGCTCGCTGATGTAGATACCTTGCGTATCTTCCAACGCAAACAGAGTGTGCATGAATTAGGAATAAAGTAAGCATGCAACCGCTCCTCTCCATCAGTTGTCTTTGCGTTTGGATTAGTGCTCCTGAACACGGCATTTATTCCACGGTCCTGTCAACAGTAAGCTCCTGCGGCGTGTATAAGGTGCCATCGTACCATCTCCTGAGATAGCATTACACACCAACATATCCACGCCGTATCCCACTGAAAACAGGCTTTCGCAGCATAAACGCCTGCTTTTTCCCAGTTGCACCGAATCCGTTTTCTTAACAACCAGACTGTTTGCTGAAACTATTGGTGTTTTTCCTTGTCATTTTTCCGTGTTTCGGTTCGTACAGACTTTGAATCACTCCCAGATAACTTGTTACACTAAATGGCTTAATCGAAATCGTCGCCTATGTGAAATACCTATACTCCTGCTTTCACGTCTCAAAGCCGCTGCATATCCATCAATCGAGTTATGATCGGATATATCACAGGCATCAGAAGGAACAAAAACAGTCAGCCATCGTACATCCGATGACTGGCTGTTCCTATTCCGCTTTATTCAAATCGTTCATGCCGACTGCAAATGCCCAGTGCGGCCGGACGATGGGTAACAATCAGGCAGGTCCTGTCCTTCATCTCCGCGATGGCGGCAAGTACCTTCGCCTCCGTCTGCTCATCCAGCGCGCTGGTGGCTTCATCCAGCAGCAGAATCGGTGCGTCGGACAGCAGCGCCCTTGCCAGCGCGATGCGTTGCGCCTATCCCTCCGAAAGTCCCAGCGCCTTTTCGCCGATGACCGTTTCCAACCGCTGCTCCAGACCGTTGACGAATCCGTCGACGCACGCCATGTGCAGTGCGCGTTGGATCTCCTATTCGGAAGCTTCGGGTTTAAACATGGTGATGTTCTAGCGCAGTGAGCCCGAAAACAGTGCATTGCCCTGCGGCACATAGCTGAACAGCTTGCGCGTCCTTCTACCCGGAGACAGCGCTCCGCGTACGGTATCAAAAACGATAGAACCCGCGCTCGGCTAATACAGTCCCATCAGCAGCAAGAAGAACGTGCTCTTTCCGCAGCCAGAATGACCTGTGATAGCGGTGATATCGCCTGGTCGGATCACCAGCGACTTTCCCATCAGAACTTCCTCGCGGTCATAGGAGAAGCACAGATTCGAGATCCGAATCTCCTTCAGCTCCCGATACAGATCCGCACCCGTACTGCTATGCGCTGCAGCGTCGCTGTCCTCGTTTTCATGTTTCATATCCAGCACTTCATCGATGCGCTCTGTCGACGACACCGCGCCGTAGATCTGAGCGATCACAGACGACATATTAGCGATGGGGCTTTGGATCTGACCGACCAGCTGCAGCATTGCCGTCAGTGAACCGTAGCTGAGCATGCCCCGATAGATGCTGCCGCAGCCCCATATCATGGTGTACAACCAGCCGAAACGGAACGCCATCTGGATCCCTGCGTGCACCGCTGCCGAAAAGTGGCCCCGCGCAAGCTGTGCTTCCACATAATCCAACTGTCGCGTCCATATCTTCGTCTTTACGCGATCCTCGGTTCCGCTCGCCTTGATGATGCGCATGTTCTGCATGTTTTCCTGTACCGATGCATACACGCGGTCTTCATTCTCGCGCATCTTCTTATGGAAAGCCTTCATCTTATTGCCTGCGATGACGGTCAACAGCGCTCCGAGCACGGCGAACGCGATCAGCACAAACACAAATCTGGAATCCATCGACAGCAGCAGGACCATCGCGCCTAGAAACTGCGTGATTAAAAAAAGCATGTGCGGCATTACGGACACCACAGCGCTCACAATCTCATTCGTGTCGTTCAGGATCTTGCCCGTCAGGTCTCCGCTGTGCATTCGCGCAAGTTCACTGTACTGCTTTTCCAGAATGCCCTCGATCACGCTGCTGCGCATCTCACTGCGCATCCGGGAAGACACCCTCACATTACCATAGTTCAAAGCATATGCCGTTCCGATCTGAAACAGCACTGTCACCACCAGTAACACGGCATACCAGAGCATACCCGCTCGATCCGCGCTCACGGCAGAATCCACGATGCCCTTCGTGACCACGGTAAACACAAGCCCCAAAGCCGCGGCAAGCATCTGGCCAGCGCTAAGCAGAACGATCCCGCTCTTGTACCGACTGATCCATTTTAGGATCGACTTCAAAGACGGGCTGACAAACAAATGCCTGAGCTTCAACAGTTTTTCTTTCATATCATCTCACACACAGAAAAGCAGGCACCAGACGCATGATTTTCATGCTTACATCCATCCGTGCCGGTGCCTGTCTTCCGCTTTTCTGTTATTTCTTCATGGTCACGTTGACCACGTTTACGCCGTTTACGTAGCGGTACTGCATGTCGTCGGTGAGCTTCCTGCACAGGAAGATTCCTAGACCGCCGATCGCCCGTTCCTCTGCAGAAGCCTGCGTGTCCGGTTCCTGCGTCTCCAATGGATTGTAAGGTACGCCATTATCCCGGAAGTACAGCTGGATCTCCTGCTCCTCGCAGCGGATGATCAGCTGCGCCCACTCCGCACCGGAATACGCAATGATGTTGGCGAACAGCTCGTCCACCACCAGACTGACCTTGTGACTCTTCTTAATGTCTATGTCATGCTTTTCCATTTCGGCGTCCACATAGTCCATCACTACCTGCAGGTTCTCTTTGGTCGGTGCGATCGTAATGCCTTCCCGCATCAGCCGTCTCTAAAATCGCAGCGCCATCATGGTCGTATCGTCAAACGGAGACGCGCCGTCCGTAAAGGCGTTGATGTCGTCCTTCACCTTTGCTAGCAGTTTCTCCATGCCCAGCTCTCGATGCGCGTTCAGCGAATCGATCATGCGCTCCAAACCAAACTGCATATCCTGCATATTGTTCGTCTCTGGCACGCCGTCCGTGTACACAAACAGCGTGTCGCCGGGGTCCAGCTGATACACGATGTTTCTGTAGCGGATTCCGTCCATGCCGCCCAGCACAAAGCCGTGCCTTTCCTTGATGAGCTCGAACTTTCCGCCCGCCTTGGCGATCACAGGGTATTCGTGTCCCGCACTTGCCGTGGTCAGCTCTCCGCTCTCCAAATCCAGTACGCCCAGCCACACCGTTACGAACATGCTCTCCAGCTGCTTCTGGCACAGCTGGTGGTTCACCTCTGTCAGCACATTTGCAGGCGAACGATCCTTGTCAAAGCTGTTATCCAGCAGAATTTTGGATACCATCATGAACAACGCGGCAGGAACGCCCTTGCCCGATACGTCCGCAATCATCAGCACCAGATGAGTCGGATCCAAATAGAAGAAATCATAGAAATCTCCGCCGATTGCCTTCGCCGGCACCATTGTTGCCGCCAGATCGAACGTACGCACATCCTGCCTGGGCAGCTCGCGCACGATCGGCAACGCCTGCTTCTGAATCCTGCTGGCAAGATCCAACTCCGTTGCAACCTTCGTGTGTTCCTCGGAAATTGCATGCTGCTCCGTCATCATCTTCTGGCATCTTGCCGAAATCACATAGCAGATAACCGCCGCCAAAAAATAGTGGAACAGTTTCGGCAGATAGCTCTGCCGCATGATGCTGGCGACATATTCCATCCGATCCGTCGAATAGAAATTCATATCGATCTCGCCCGTGCCGGTGTACGCGCCAATGAACGCGCCGATGCCGAACAGGATTGCTGTCCACACGCCGACGATCACCACAAACGAACGGGAATAATAGCAGCTTGCCAGAATGATAGGAATAAACATCACTGGCACGACCGAAAAGGTCAGCATACTGTCGATGCGCGCGAATACCGCCACAAACTCAAGCATCATCACATACTTGATCCACCGCTTCCGCCCTTTGAACGCAAAGCAGATGATCGCCGGAAGAATAAGTTCCGCGCAGCCCTGCAGCGTAACGCTATCCATGGTGGATTGGTTGACGGTATACACGCCCACCTTGTTTAGAAACCAGCTGAGCAGCAGCATTCCGGTCATCAGCAGCATGCTTTTGGCGATCAATATGTTCGTGCGGTATTCATTCTCAATGAACACCTGATCCGTGACCAGCGTTCTGCGCACTATATTCAGAAGCGTTTTCCCGGAAAAAAGCTCAGAGTTCACCGCAGCAATCCCCTTCACTCTATGTTCAGAATATCGGTAAAGCCGGTCACGTCAAAGATCTCCATGATCTCCTCAGAACAGTTCTTCACCACCATGCTGCCCTGCTTCATCATGGTCTTATGGCTGGCGAGCAGCACGCGCAGACCTGCGGAAGAGATATACTCCAGCTTCGCAAAATCAAACGTCAGCGCCTTCACATCCGCGATGCTGCTGTTTACTACGCTTTCCAAATCCACGGCAGATCTCGTGTCCAGTCTGCCGGCGGGCATTACCGTAAGCGTGGTTCCGTCGATCTTCTTGGTGATATTCATATAAAAAATTCTCCCGGTCAAATCTTTTTGTCAGATTTTCTGCCGTTTGATCATTTCGGCAAAGAATCCGTTTGCGGCAACCAGCTCCTCGTAGGTTCCGTCCTCTACGATGTGTCCGTTATCTAATAGCAGTATTCTATCACACTGGCGGATGGTTGACAAGCGATGCGCGATCACAATCCTCGTGCAGCGCATTCTTTCCATCGCATCGGAGACATGCTTCTGAGTGATGTTGTCAAGCGCGGAAGTCGCCTCGTCCAACAGTAATATCTTCGGCTTCGCCGCGACGGCGCGCGCGATCATGATGCGCTGCTTCTGTCCACCGGAGAATCCACCCGAACCTGACTGCACGATAGTCTGCATGCCCATGGGCATTTCGCGGATATCGTCCGCAATACCAGCAATCTCCGCCGCATCCCACGCATCCTTCAGCGTCAGCCACGGCGCAGCGATAGTGATATTGGAAAAGATATCATCGTTCACCAGCTTACCGTTCTGCAGCACCACGCCGATACCGCGCCTCAGCGAGCGCAGATCCAGCTTTTCCATATCCTTGTTGTCGTAGTATACCGCGCCCTTCTGTGGCTTTTCAAAGCCCAACAAGATGCGCATCAGCGTGGACTTGCCGCAGCCGGTCTTGCCGACCACCGCGATATACTGTCCCGGTTTGATTCTCAGGCTCACGTCATCCAGGATCTTCCGGTCACTGCCCGGATAAGCAAACGTCACATGAGAAAGCTCAATCCTGCCCGACAGTCTGGTAACAATCTCCTTATCCTCGTTAATCTCCGGCTCCGCCTTCAGCAGCGGGTCGATGATCTCGATGATTGGCTTGATTGACGCGCTGGTCTTCACGATTCCGGCGATCGCGCCGAACGCCGTCGCCACATACGCATAGGCGGCATTGAAAGCGTAGTAGTCCGCCACGCTCACATTGCTCTTCGCCGCGGCGTAGTACAGAACTAGCGTACCCAGCAGCGCGATGGTCATGGAAAGCACAGTGTTATACTTCAGCACCATCGGCAGTTCATACAGCGTTTTCGCCTCTTTGGCGTACAGCCTGCCCCAGCGGGCAAAGGCACGGTTCTCCGCGCCGGAAAGCCGAATCTTCTGAATGCCGTTGATCATGGAATAGACCATGCCTTGCTCCTGCGCGTTCAGATTCATGGCTTCCTTGCTGTAGCGAATCTGCAGCGCCGCGGTAATCATGGTCAGCGCCAGAGACACCGCCAGTATAATGAGCACCGGGATCACCAGCGCTCGCGCATAGCGAAAGATCTGAATGATATACACCAGCGAGAACACGCCCGTGATGCCCACGGAAAAGATGCCGTTCACGATCAGCGAACACAGGTCGTTCATGTGCTGCACATGCGCCTTCAGTTCGCCGGACGTATACTTTCTGAAAAAATCCGTCGGCAGGGAAAGGATGCGCATCATGGTCGCTGCCTGCACGGAAAGGCTCAGCTTCATGTTGATGCGAGTCAGGTACGCCTCCTGCATCATACTGAACAATTGCGTACTGACGGTAACGCAAAACAGCAGGCTCATGAGCGCCATCAGGATCTGCGTACTGCCGTAGCCCACCACATCGGAAAACAGCATGTGGTTGATTTTGGGAATGAGTAGTCCCAACACGGTCAGGATCCCCATAACAGCAAAATACCGGATGATGTCGCTGACATCCAGCACCTCGTACATATAGCGCACATACTCTCTGAAGTTCATCGCTTTCAGCGGGAACGGACGATAGAACACGAACGCCTCATCTTCCAGTTGCTCCGCCACTTTATCCGTCACCCGGATCTGCTTTCCAAGTTCCAGATCCGAGACCGTATATCCGCCCGTCTTGCCCGGAATCAGCGCTACCACCTTGCCGTCCGCCTTCCGCATGCCCAGCATGGCGCCCACGGCGTTCTTTTGCCAGCCCTTTTCCAACTTTACCGTTCTTCTGGCGATGCCCGCGGGTTGGAACACATAATCCAGCTCTCGGTTCAGTTCCTTGATAGATTCGGGGATCTCTCTTTTCTTGATGCGGTAGTATTTGCAGATCTCCTCGATCGCGTTTTCCGCCGCATATCGTTCATCCTGCCATGCCTGGTGCAGCTTTCTACCTAGAACAGCGCTTGCGATCTCCGTATACGCCTCAGACAAGACTTCTTCATCTCGAAGTTTTCGATATTGAATCTGTTCGTCAAACCAACTCATCTGAACGTTCCTCACTCATTCGAAATCAGGCTGGTATATACACCGTTTTTCGCGTACAGTTCTTCGTGCGTGCCGCGTTCCACCACCTGCCCCTTGCTCATGACCACGATCTCATCGCAGTCGCGAATGGTGGACAATCTGTGCGCGATCACCACGCAGGTGATGCCGCGGTCGGTGATTCCCTTGACCACATTGTATTCGGTACTTGCGTCAAGGGCGGAAGTCGCCTCATCCATGATAACGATGGTCGGATCCTGCGCCAGCGCTCTGGCAATCTCCATGCGCTGCCGCTGACCGCCTGAAAAGTCCTTACCGCCGTCGAGCATCTTGTGCTCGTAGCCACCCTCACGCCCGATGATATCGTCGTGGATCTGAGCGTCTCTCGCAGCGAGGATCATTTCGAAATCCTCAATGGAGGTGTCCCACATTTTGATGTTATTGGAAAGAGTGTCCTCAAACATGCTAATCTCCTGATCCACAACGGCGACCGATCCGGTAAACACGCTGTGGTCGATCTCACTGATCGGCTTGCCGTCGAACAGTATCTCACCTGACCATGGTTCATACAAACCGGAGATCAGCTTTGCCAGCGTGGACTTGCCGCAGCCGGTGGTGCCTACAAAGGCGACCTTTCTACCAGGCTCCAGCGTCAGGTTAAAATTAGAGATCAGCGGCGGTGCCAGTCGGGAATAGCCAAAGGTCACGTTCCGCATCTCCAGCTTGCCGGTGAGCTTCGCATGCATCTTCTCTTCGCCTTCCGTTTCCGGTACCGGTTCAAATACCTTGGAATCGGGATAGGTCATCACATCGTCCAAACGCTCCATCTGCGTCACCATTTCCTGTACAGACTGTCCCGCCGAAATGATCGAAGACGCCGGCCTCATAAACGAACTCAGATAGCCCTGAAACGCCATGACCATACCCACGGTGAACTCGCCGCGCATCGCCAACCACACGCCCAGACCCAGCACCACAATATTCGTCAGGGAGTGCACCAACTCCGGCACCATGCCCAGATTGCGCTTGATGTTGCTGTAGGATACGCTCTGCGCGTTGACGCTTGCCTGAAAGCCTGCCCAATGCTCGAAGTAGCCGTCCTCCGCTCCGCTCGCCTTGATCGTTTCGATCAGTTCGATGCCGGAAACGGTGCTGCCCGCCAGCTTGCCGGAATCGCGCATCTGCACGCGTGTAACATTGATGCGCTGGTTTGAAATAATTTTGGACATGGCAAGGTTGATGGCGATCGACAACAGACCGATCATCGTCAGCATCGGACTGTACCGGATCATCACCACCAGATAAAACACCATCATCAGCGCGTTCAGGAACAGCGGTGCAAGCGTATTGACCATGGTATTGGCAACGCTCGCGTTCATGGTCTGCCTGTCCGCGATGTCAGCGGGAATGCGCTGTCCGAAAAACTGCATCGGCAGATGCAGCACCTTCCACAGATAGGAAGCGTTTCCAAGCGCCGCCATCTTGCCCGTGATGCGCACCGAATAATGCACGGAGATCCAGCCCATCACGATCTGCAGCACGGAGAACACCGCCAGCAGAACGATGAACGGCTCCACCCAGTTCGGGTTCTGCCCTGTCAGCAGACGATCCAAAAACACCCGAGAGAAGCCGGGCTTGATCACATTGATCAGGCTGTCGATCAGCGTTGTGATCACCACAAATGCCACCGCCGCGCCAGTACCCTTGAGCCGCTTGGTGGCAAACTCCCACACGGACTTTTTCTTTCCGGAAGGCTCAAAATCCGGACCGGGCTCAATGACGATCATGACGCCCGTAAAGTTCAGTTCGAATTCCTTCATCGGAACCTTCACAAAGCCGCGCGCGGGATCGTTGATATACGCCTTGCCGTTTCTGAATCCGTCCAGCACCACAAAATGGTTAAAGCCCCAGTGGATGATGCAGGGGAACGGTCCCTCCTTCACCAGCGATTCCGCCGAGGCCTGATATCCCTGCGCCTGCATGCCGTAATTCCGGGCGGCACGAAGGATGTTTCGGGCATTGGAACCGTCTCTGGAGACCGCGCAGTCCTGACGGGTCTGCTCCAGGGGCACCCATTTTTCATAATACGCCATGATCATTGCCAGCGATGCAGCACCGCATTCCGTCGCTTCCAGCTGCATGATCACGGGAACCTTCACTGTGCCCATTACAACAGGCTGTTTGATCTTCTTGCTGTTCTTCATTGTCACTCACCAATGCCGTACTCAGTTCATAATAAAACTGATGGGGGAGATACTCTCCACTTCCAGCTGACCCACGTACACGCCTTCGTCCAGCTGCCCGTCGAGCTCCATCACATAGACGACGGTTCCGCGCGTGAGCTCGCCTGCCAGCAGCACCCGGTCTTCCACGCTGTCGTTCAGCACGACCGGCGCGATGTCCTTATCCACCAGCCGATACTTCACATTCGCCACGGTCACCTCCGCGGCGTCTTTCACCTTCGTCGCTACATTCCCCGAAATGAGACATACAGTGCGCCCCTCAGCTGACACCACCGCTACCTTCGCGGTAGTCGTCAGGCGACCGAACACGCCCCAGACCACGAAGCCCACCAACAGCACAGCCACCGCTGCCAGTGCAGCCCAGGTAGAAGGTCTCGTCACCTTCAGATACTTGTCCAGTTCTTCCGGCGAAGAGATCCTCTCCAACGCCTTCGCCTGAAAAATCGACTTCTTCTGTTCCATACCAAAGCTCCTTCCAATATCCAAGCATCTGAGTGACTTCCAAAGGCTCCTCCCTGTGCAAGGGGAGCTGTCTGCGAAGCGTACCGAGGGGCTGTCCCCCCTCACTTCAGCTTTCTCTTAACCGCCTGCCGGCAACGGCTCAAAAAACCTCGCACTCGTATCAGCAGCACCCTTATTGGCAATACATCGCACCACAAATGCACATACACATTATACCATCTGTCGTCAACGTCCACCCGTTTTCCATCCCTGATCACAGCGGTCAATCTTCCGATCACACACTCCGCCTTCACATTCTCCCCGCTGACGCAATTATCCCCAATGATCCAATAACTTCCATCCGCATTCACCCGCAATATCCGGTGCATCACATAATGCCCACGGCCTTGCACATGCGGTCTCACAAACAGCACCGCGTCGTACTTCCTGCACGCCGAGCCGTCCACCTTCTCGATCACCATCACATCTCGGTTCTCCCGCAGCAGCGGCATCATGCTCACGCCGCGGTTGATGTATGTAATGGTTCCCGTCTGTTCCAGCTGTTCTTCAAATGTCGATGCCGTAACATTGGTCATGCCTTTTCACCCTCAGCGGATATTCCCGCCTGCCGCAGCATGCTCAGCACCTCGGCATTTTCCAGCTGCGCGGCATCGTCGTAATAGCGAACCGTCATGCGGTACAGCGAAATGCCGTTTTCCGCTTTTCCCAGTTCCGATACCAGCTTCAGCGTTTTTTTCAGTTTTTCCGGCTCCGCAGGGCGGTACGTCTGCTGCAGCAGCCTGGAAAGCGCCTCGCCGAAGGATATCTTCTGAATTCTATTCACCTCTCCGCGCTCCAGCAGAATGATGCTCTTCAGCTGTCGCGCGCAGTTTGTGTTCATATGTTCTTTGCCCGACCACGGCGTTCCGTGCGCAAAAACAGCACCCTTGCCCAAAGACAGCAGGGGCTTATCGCCGTTGATGACAAATGCTTCCGGATCGGAGTGCAGCACCAGCCGCGTGAGCGTGCTCTTGCCCTTTCCGCTCGCCGCGGTGATCATGTACGCGCTGTCACCGACACCGATGACGGAGCCGTGCATCAGCCAGGTATCATTGTCAAGCATGGCTTCGGCGATCTTGCGATAGACAGCGAGTTCTTCCAGATAACCATCGGAGTAGTTATAAAGTTCTCCCTCTTCCAGCGATTTTCTTCGCTCTTGAGCTGTGTCATATTCATCAACAATAATACTTAAATCTACCTGTTGGAAAGCCGTATCCATTCTATAATTCTTGCAGAACTCATATACATGATCGAACGATGATTTGACACTTATTATTCTATCTGCCAAAGAGATTAAGAACTCCATCCATACACTCCCAGAATACTTTTTCCTTATTCTTAATCCTAATTGACGAATACCCCTTTTACTGTAAGCAGTAAAAGGGGTATTCGTAGATGCACCAAACAAACATATTCTAACTTTAGACAGGCTTAGACCTCAACTTCTTGCCAACATAGCCTTCTGCCTGAAGAACCGACAAAATGTAGTCCTCATCGTCAGTTTTCATATGAAGAGCCAAAGACCGCTGATATCCCTCTGTTCCGCTCTTCAGAAGCGGATAAAAGGAATAAGTTTTTCCGTCGGGTTCGAGATAACGCATCTCACCCATTGCATCACTAAAAGTCATCGTACCACCGACAACATTTTCCAAATTTTCTTCGTTAAGCTGCTTTCTTTCCTCAATCATTGTTATCCCCCTCCTATAATTTGATTTCAAGCTCCCCAAGTCTCTGCCGGACAATTTTCAGCACCAACTTTAGCGCAATTCGGCGAGCAAGAAGTCACAATAACATCTTCCTGTTCGAACTCGATCAGTTCCATCTCAGGTTTTACCATTTTCATTTCAAAACACTCCTTTCATGTGTAAGCACCCTTCTATACTATTTAAATTATACTCAATCCATCCTTTTTGTCAAGGTACATTTTTGTTGCATTTTCAGAAAAATCCAGCAATTTCAGACGTTTTTCAGATTCCGTACAGCGCTGACTGTTCCCGCAGTGTGCCAGTGCCAGGCAATGCGGATACAGCCTGCAATCCGTACATTCCAAATTCTGATACTCTCTCCAGTATCGGATTTGCTCTGCACTGATAATTCCTTCTTTTATATTTCCGCAGGTATCTTCCTGATAGTGCTCGCACTTCGCCATCGTTCCATCCGGATTGATAATAATACTCGCGCTGTTATCCGCCATACAATACCTGTATCGCACGCTCGGAAGTCCTTGCTTTGTCCGCTTCCCTTTGTTCCATTCACCGATCTTCTTGTCAAACATCGTCTGCTTGTCGATCAGCAGTTCCTCTTCCTTCCCCTTGTACTGCACCGGCTCAAAGCCTTCACCGTCAAACAAAGTATGGGAATACAGGTGGAACTTCTCATATTCGGAGAACTGTTCTTTTAGAACATCAAACAGCTTTTCCAGATCATCGGCATTGGCATAGCTCAGGTTGGTTCTCACGCTCACACCGATTCCCGCGTCCAGCAGCAGCCGGATATTGCTCATTACTCTCCGGTAGGCACTGTCCTGAATCCCGGGGTAAGCCTTCGTCCTGTTGTATACTTCCTCGGTTCCGTCCAGCGTGATCTGTATCTGCCGCAGTTTCCACAGCTCCACCGCTTCTTTTACCATCTTTTCGTCAAACAGATAACCGTTGCTGATCATCGAAGAATCATAATCGATTCCGTTCTCGGCAAGCCTTCTGCAGATCTGGCTGATGCGCGCCGCACCCAGCGTCGGCTCTCCGCCAAACCAACTGAGCTTAACCTTCTGATCCCCGTGGTGCTTGTTTATAAACTCCACCACATCGTTTGCGGTCTCTTCGGACATATGCACATGCTTTATATTTGCCTCATAGCAATAATAGCACCGCGCGTTGCAGTAGGTCGTGGGCAGAATGGTATAAGCCGTAATGGTCTTGTTGTGATCCGTCATGCGCATCACATTCCGCAGCTGTTCCACATACTTTGCTTCGTCAAAATCCACAGGCACAAGGTAATAACCCGCAATCAGCTCGTCCAGTTCGGATGCATATGCCATATCTCCGCCCGCATCCGCCGTTTCATCGCTTTCGCACGCCGTTCGGATGCCCGCGATCCCGGTCTTTTCTTCCGCTTCCAGCCGCACCAGCCTGCCCGTAATGACATTATGAAGCAGCAAACCTTCATCTGCCTCCACATCAAACACATACCGCATCATGCGGTAGCGGGTGTCCTTCACCTTCTGCGTGCCGACTATCTTTGCGATCCTGCCGGGGCCTTCAACGATCGTCTTCATTTATTCAAACAGTCCCGCTTCTTTGAAATTTGCAACAAACTCCGTCACAAATGCCCGGATCTCGCTCTCAGCGGTCTCATACTTCTTCCCCAGCGTCTCAACCATCTGATCCTCGGACATTCCCGCCTGAATCATCTTCAGGAGCTCCGCGCCCGTCTCATTCAGACGAATCACACCATGCAGCTCATGTGCGTTGTCGCCCACCGGCACTGCCATCACCTGATCGCCCATATCCATGATCTCAAAATCATACTTCAGCTTCATACGTTTTCCTCCTTCACATCGTTACACCTATACTATCGCACCTCACAAGAAAAGTCAACGAAAACGGCATTTTCCCTCAGCCGCAGCTGTAGCATTACCATCGATTTGATCCGGCAGGGACAGAAAAAGCGATTGGAACGGATAGAATAAGAATTACTTGCTCAGTTCCACCATCTGCAGGCTGCTCATCAGATCGATGGCGGTCTGATAATCCTCGGCGGTCAGCTGAACGCCGTTTGCCTTGGTCAGCGTGATCTGGACAAAATAGCCATGATAGATGGTCAGGACGAAGCCGTATTCACTTTCAGAACCCTGCTCATCGATCTGGATCAGCTTGGTTCCGGCCTTGGTGGTGGGGAAAGTAACCGCAGCATCGGCAAAGTCTGCCGTCAGCACTTCCTTCATCTGCGCCGTTTGCTCGGCAGTCAGATCGTTGAGGATATAATCGCCAAACTCCTCGCTGTATTCGATCACCAGGGTGTACTTTGCGGCAGCGGGATCGTCCGGCTCAAAATCGGCCATGATCATCGTGCCGGCGAGCAGCTTGTTCATCGTGTAGCCAGCGGGTACATCGATGGTGATATCATAGTTCGCGCCCATCTCTACCACGGTGCCTTCCGCCAGGGAAAGGGAAGCGGTCATCGCCAGCATCAGGGCCAGCACAACAGCAAACAGCTTTTTCATTGTATGTTCCTCCTTGATAAACAGTCAGTTTCAGTGGGTCAGGAAAGTGCTCATCATAAATCCGGTAAAGCCGGTGACTTCGTCACGCACCTGGCACCAGTTGTGGCCCTGGGCGATGACCGTCAGCGGGCTGCCCTGATAGTAAATGGCAATGACCTGAACGGACTTGCTGGGCGCCCAACGCAGGTTGACAAAGCCGGTGGGGCTGCTGGGGCGCACATACGCGGTGTAAGGGGTCACGTACTTGAAGGAGCTGTAGTCGATCGTTTCGGGCTTGGCGGTCGGCTGGGGGCGGGGGGTGGCGGGGGGAGTGGGCTTTTTGCCGGGGTGGGTGCGGGACAGATAGCGGGTCATGATGTACGCATTCACGCCATTGCCGATATCGCACAAGGCCCACTGGGTATTCTTTTCATAACCGATGATCATCACCTTGAAGCCGTAGGGCAGCTCAAAAATGATGTTATCCGCATTCGTGGTGGGGGTGCGGCGGGCGTTGACGGTTTTGCCGTTGGCCGTCTTGACCCAGGCTTCACCGAAGGGGTTTTCCATGGCGAGGCCGCTGAAGGGAATCGCGGTAACCAGCAGGATCATAATCAACAGAACAGAAAGCGTTTTTTTCATCGTAGAACATCTCCTTTTCGAAAATGAATTTCGATTCAACGGCATGATTATAACACATGCCCCCTTGAATTCCGCTCCAAATGTGTACCAGAAACAGGCGATTTTGAAGTTTTTTTGCAATTTTCAACATCTTTCCAAGCAAAAAGAAGGGCCCGCCCCGCATTTGGGGCAAGCCCTTCTTTGCATTTTGCCGATCAGTCCGCAGACACGCTCAGCTCGATGTCCTGAATGTCGTTGATGGCAGCATTGCCTTCGAGGTCCACATTCACGATCACCAGTACCCAGCCTTCCACAGGCTCGGCGGTCATGGTCACCTTGCGGCCCAGCACCGCGTAGTTCATGCCGGCCACCACCTGCTGACCCAGCAGATAGCATTCCGTAAGACCAATACCGGTCAGGCCTTCCATGGCGGCGGCAATCTTCTCGTAGGCGATCTTCACAGACTCTTCGTCGGTGAACTGTTCCCAGCCGCCCATCATGCCTTCACCCATGGGCAGCACCAGCTGTTCACGCAGCAGCTGATCCTCACCGGAAACGCTGTGGTACACATAAACGATCTCAAGTCCGGCAGGAGCGGAGGCCAGAATGGCATAGTTCACACCGGCCACCACCTGGGTGCCAAGCAGCAGTTCGGGATAGATTTCTGCATCCTCACCGACAGCGCCCTTGAACGCAGCCAGCGCTTCCTCGGTCAGTTCGGTATCCTCGGGAATCATCCAGCCGCCGGCCATCTCAGCCAAAGCAGATACGCTGCACAGCAGCATTACCAGGGTCATCATCAGAGCAATAAACTTTTTCATAGGTCAAATCCTCCTTTTACATTCCATCGGATACGGCGATCATTCTGTTCGCCGTGTTTCCCGACTTCACGCATACAGTTTAACATCCGACCTGTACCAAAAGTGCACCGCAAAAAAATTATGCGGCCAGTGCCAGCGCGGTACCCAGTGTACCGAAAACAAAATGAATAATGCTGACGCCCCAGATGTTTTCATCCTTGATATACACATAGCCCAGAATGACGGAGAGGATGCCGGCACCGACCATAAACAGGAAACCGTACTGCAGGTGCAGCGCTGTAAAAAGCAGCGAGGACAAAATCACCGAGATATGCTTTTTCTTTTCGGTATCGTAAATGCTCATCAGGCAGGTCAGCAAAAATCCGCGGGCCAAAAACTCCTGCAAAATGCTGGTAAGCGGATAGAAAGGATCGGTACGTTTCCAGTCAAAGAACGGCGTTCCCGGTGCACCCGGCTTGACAAAAACTTTGGCCGCCACCATCACCGCCGCCACAACGGCCGAAATGATGCCGGCACGGATCAGGCTTGATTTGATGTTTTTGAATCCGAAGCCCAGGTCCTTTAGCTTCAGCTTGGTTTTGGTCTGGGTCAGGATAAACATCAGAATGGCAATGATCTCCACGCCATAGGTCATTTTGGGCAGCGGAATGGGTTTTCCAAGCAGGCGCCACAATTCCACCAGCATGACCCACACCGAGGTCGCCGCCAGAAAGACAGAGAAGCAGAATGTTGCTTCGCTCTTGCGGCGGTTCAGTTCCTTTTCCACCACTTCCATGATTCGCAGGTTGTTTTCCAGCATGTCGGTCTGTTGCATTTTTGTTCCTCCTGATTATTTTGTTACTCTAATTCAGACGATCTTCAGCGTCATGGTCAGCTCGTTGCAGCCATCCGCGTAGCGGTAGTTCATTTCATCCATCATTTTGCGGGTCATAAACACGCCAAGGCCGCCGATGCGGCGTTCTTCCGCGCTCTGATTGATGTCAGGGTCGGCATTCTGCAGTGGATCGAACGGCACGCCGTTATCCCGCAGAAGCAGTGTGACCCGGCTATCATCCGCCCGGCATATCACCTCAGCCCAGCCCGCTCCGCTGTAATGCACAATGTTGCTGTACATTTCATCCAATGCGATGTTGATCTTGGTGGCCTGCTTCATGGGGATGCCGGCTTGCTCCATGATCTGCGCGACATATTCCTGTACCGTGGGAACCGATGCCGGGTCGGGACGAATCTGCAGTCCCTCCCGCTGCACAAGGCTGTTCAGACGAATCGCCAGCATGGTAGAGTCATCAAACTGCGGCGCCTTTCCGGCAAAAGCATTTACATCCTGCTGCACCGCATCCACAAGCGATTGCACATCCATCTGCGGTTTGCCCTTCAGCACCGAGATCAGCCGTTCCATGCCATACATCTGTGCGGCGCTGTTGTGGGCTTCGGGGATACCGTCTGTATACACAAACAACGTATCGCCGGGATGCAGTTGAAGGGTCTCATCCCGGTAACGCATGCCCTCCATGCCGCCCAGTACCATGCCGTGCTTGGTATGGATGACTTCCACCGTACCGTCCCTGCGGCAAATAATGGGGTTTTCATGTCCCGCGTTGGCACTGACCATTTCGCCGGTCGTCAGGTCGATGATGCCGATCCACACCGTGACAAACATGTCATTGATATTTTTTTCGCAAAGCTGATGGTTGACCATCGTCAGCACCTTGCCGGGCGTACGCCCCGCGGAAGCGCTGTTATCCAGCAGAATTTTGGAGACCATCATAAACAGCGCCGCCGGCACGCCCTTGCCGGAAACATCGGCGATGACCAGTGCCAGATGCGTTGGGTCAACATAGAAGAAATCGTAAAAATCTCCGCCGACCTCTTTTGCCGGAAGGATGCTGGTCGCCAGCTCAAAGGGAGCCTCACACCCTTCGCACAGCGTCTTCGCATCAGGCAGCGATTTCAACTGGATCTGGGTCGCCGTATGCAGCTCCGTTTCCACACGGCTGTGCTCCTGACTGATGACAGCCTGCGTTTCAACCATGGCACGTCCCCGGTGGGCAATCTCCACGCATACCGCCGAGATCAACGCAAACAAGAACCACTTGGGCAGAAAGCTCGTCGCCATGATGTCGTAGGCATACTCGGACGCATCCAGCAGAATGTTTTTATCCACCGGGGTAAAGCCCGTCGCGGCGCCCAGATAGGTCGTAACAGAAAACACAACTGTCGTAATGGCAGCCACCACGGCCGTAAACTTGCGGGAATAATACCGCGTACTGAACACGACGGGGATCAATATGGACAATTCCGCATTGAAGCCCAGCCCGCAGTCCAGTCGTGCCTGTCCCAGAATCAGCCCTGCCAGCAGCAGGTTCTTCAGCCACGGCTTTGCATATCTGTATCGAAAGCTCACCAGGCACGGCAGCATATGCCACACGATTGTCGCAATGCCCGTGGTATAAACTGTCTGCGCGTTCTCGGTAAAAATGCCGGCAGCCGTCAGCAGCATGCTGAACGCCATGACCGCCGCGCAGATACACATAAAAAACGTGGTCAGTCGGTTGGCTTCGATTTCATTCTGCCACAGTACCTCTCTGGTCAGGGGACTGTCGGATTGCTTTGGATGCCGTTGCAGCGGCAGCTTCATAAAAAATCAGCTCCTGTAACGCTTTGTGATCTCCGCGCCATTGCTTTGCGTGCTCCGCTGCGGGTTTTATTCCTGCTGCAGGAAGTTCAGCACCCGCTGTTTTACTTCGGGCGCTTCATCAAACACCGCGTGGCTGTACTGATCATACAGCTGCAGCGGGCAGTTCAGTCCCTGCGCCAGCTCCCGGGCGGAGGATACATCGATCACACGGTCATTCACATCCGCCAACACCAGCACGGGACAATGAATCCGGTCCAGTTTTTCATATACGCAAAAGGTAAGGCATGCTTCCGCCTCCACCATAAAACGCACGCAGTCCTCAGCCGATCCCTGCCGCTCCATGGCACAAAAAGCCTCCGCGTACTTCTCACGGTAAGCAGGGGAATAGACCCTCTCCGCAAAACAGCGCTGAATGCCCGCCACGTCCCCTTGTTCTGCCAAGCGCAGCCACTCGGCAACGGTCTCGCGCATGACGTTCCCCGCCCGGGCCTGGGTGGAGCACAGTGCCAGCTTGCGCACCAAGCCGGGGTGCGCAAGTGCCAGGCTGAGTCCCATCATACCGCCCTGCGAGACGCCGTACACGTCGGCTTCCTTCACACCGAAGGTGCAAAGAGCGCGATAAACATCCTCCGCCATGTCCGCCACCTGATAATCCTTTGGCAGCGCCTTTTTGCGGTCAAAAAGATAAACCGTATACTCCTCCGCAAAGTCGGCATAAGCAGCCGCAACGCCCGCTCCCGCTCCCTCCAGACCGCACAGGCTGACACCCGACAGCAGAACAAACACTTTTTTTCCATGTCCAAAGCGGATGACATTCAGATAGGTGTCCTCCAAAGGCACATGGATCTCTTCCACCGTTTTCAGCAGTTCTTCGGTTGTCATTCTTTCTGTCCTCTTTAACAACGCTTTTGTCCTGTCCCGCCGATCATTCGATGGTCAGCACATCCGCGAAGCCGGTAATTTCAAACACTTCCATGATGTTTGCATTCACATGGTATACCTTCATGCTGCCTTGTGTATTCATCACCTTCTGTGCCGTCAGCAGCACACGCAGACCGGCGGAGGAAACATACTCCAGTTTGGCAAAATCAAACACCAGCTCCTTGATGCCATCCAGAGAAGCACTCAGCTCCTTTTCCAGATTGGGAGAGGTCACCGTATCCAGTCGGCCTTCCAGCACCATTTCAAGCTTATTGCCATTCTGATTCTTGATAATGTTCATTGTATTATCCTTCTTTCTTTAAAATGTCAGTGAATCCACACGGGGCAGCAGCTCCGCCAGCTGTCCCATATAGTAGGCCGCCAGCCGCTTTCCGTCTTCCGTATGCCCCATCCGGCGGATGGTACGGCGCATCAAACGCGCATAGCCGATCACGCGCACCTTATCCAGTATTGCACGGTAGGCAGCTTCATCTTTCAGGTCAAAATACTCTTCAAAAATCAAGTGCATCAGCTCCGCGCAGGTTTCATGAGAAATGCCGAAAAAGGACGTGACCTCCCTGGGGTCCAGCTCGCCGTATCCCTGATAATCGATGTAGATCGCGGCAAACTCAAACACCGGATGCCCCTGGCTCAGGGTATCCATATCGATCAGCAGAGGCTCCCCATTCTGGAGCATCACATTCTTCACATGGCAATCCCCATGCACCACATGCGTATCCCGGGGTACCGCCTCGATCAGTTGACGCAGCTTCCGATACTGTTCCTGCGGAAGATGGTCCCGCAAAAAATCCGCCCAGTCCAAAGCCGTCTGCCTTGCATCGGGAAATTCCCCGGGCTTCACCTTGGTGGCATGGATCTTTTTGAGCAGCTCTGTCATCATGTGCGCACATTCCGGCAGCCGATCCGGTTCCTTTTTGAGGATATCCGCCACCGATCCGGCATTCAGCATTTCAAACACAGAGCCATAGCCGTCTCCGACACGCACCACGTCATAGGGTATGGCCGTCGGCAGACCCGCCACAAACGCCTTGCGGGCGAGTTCTCTTTCTCTCCGAATCTAAGGCAAGCTGTCGGCATGGCGGTACACCTTAATGACGGTTTCCCCATCCAGGCGGTATACCGTGCCGTTTGCCCCCTGACCGATCCTCTCACAGCCTTCAATATTCAGCCGGCGATACGCCTTGCTCACCGGGATCATTTCGGTAAAGCCGGTCATATCCAGGATATCATATACTTCGGCGGAGGCATTGATCATTTTCATTTCCGGATAGTCCTTACGCAGCCGCAGCACCACCCGAAGCCCTGCACTGGAGATGTACACCAGTTTTTCAAGGTCAAGCACAAGTCCCGGGGCAGCGTTTGCCGCGCACACGGCACGCATTTCCTTTTCCGTGCTGTCTGCGTTGGCAGAATCGATCCGTCCTTCCGGGAACAGCGTCAGCGCCCCGTCCGCAACCCGATGGTTCACCGGCAGTCATCTCCCTTCCCAATCAATCTTTGTTACAGCACCAGATCGGCCAGCGTCAGCGTATCGGTGAATTTGCTGTCATAGCCCGAACGCATCACAATGGTAATGTATTCCTGACCGTTTTTTCGGAAAGCGGCAATCAGGCAGTTGCCCGCGCGCGAGGTCGCTCCCGTTTTGATGCCCACACAATCCGCGTCAAAGAATTCGCTTTCCTCCCGCAGGATCACATTGGTGTTTTTCAGTGTGAGCGCGGTGTTGCCCGTGCCGATCGTCATTTCAGGGGCGCTGCAGATTTCAGACAGTACCGGATCCGCCAGCACTGCTGAAGCGATTCTGCACAGATCCTCCACCGTGGTCATCTGCCCATCGTCGTCCAGACCATCCACGTTTTTTACCGTGGTGTGCAGGGCGCCCAGGCTTTGAAGTTTTGCATTCGCCGCAGCAAGAAAAGCGTTCAGTGCCTCCGTTTCCGAAGCATTCGGGTTTCCGAGCTGCGCCCTTCCGCAAAAAACGCCCAGCACATAGGAGGCATCCGCACCTGAAGCGATCAAAGACCCCGCCAGCAGCTCCCGCACCGTATAGGTCGACCCCATGGCAATGCCTGCCCTCGAGCAGTCCATCGGCACGCGCAGGATCTCGCGGCCCACGGTGACCGTTGCATCGGGGGAAACCTCCTCCAACGTCGTCAGCCCCAGCACCAGCTTGATGGTTGAAGCCGGGAAGATGCTTGATTGTTCGTTTGCAGCAAACAGCACCTTTTCCCCGGTGCGGTCCCACAGCAGGGCATTTTCCGCATTCAGTGAAAAATGCCGCGTCTCACCATTGATTTCAGCCGAATATTCCTTTCCCATTGACCGGGTCACGATGGCGTTGGCCGACATGAGCCCAATGCCGTAGGTGACCAGCATGATCAAGGAAAGCAGCGGCACTGCCATCTTACCGCGCCAGCGCTTGGGCAATTCCGGCATCAGCTTATCCCCCAGGGGGGTGTGATCCAGCCGGGTCTTATGCCAGATGACGCACAGTGCGCCGCCCAGCAAACCGCTCAGGGTGTTGATGATCACATCGTCAATGTCTGTGACGCGGCCGATAAACATCTGCAGCACTTCCATCGTCGCGCTGATGAGTGCCGTTCGCCACAGCACGTTCAGCAGGCGACGCCCTGCCTTGACGCGGTCATTCAGCACTGAGAAAAAGCCAAAGGGCACAAACAGAAGCAGATTGCCGATCAGTTCCTTCGGGTCGGTCATCAGCCGATGAAACGCCTTGAAGGGAATCAGGTTTACACGCGCCGTGGAAAAACGGAACGGACGCAGCATGTAGTTGGGAAACAGGATCAGAACAAACAGCCCGCCGATGTACAGTGCGTACAATGCCAGCATGACCTTGTGCACAGTATGCCCTTTTTCAAAAAAGAACTTCCGATACAGAATAAAAAAGAGCGAAAACAGCACCACGGCCACCAGCACGCCCCAGAAAACCCTTGAAGTGATCAGCATCGGCATCTCTCCCGCTTCATAGCAATGGCATTTTCATTCATAATACTATCAGCACTGTACCAAATTTGCACCAAAGCCGCGTGATTGGGCTTTGGGGTTCAGCACTCCAGCATCATGATAAACGATTCCATGTCATGCGTCAAGCAGGTTTCCGGACAAACAGACCGTATTTTTCCTTCTATATTTATGGATTCCATGCTATAATAAAGGGGGATTAACAATCTGTCATGGAGGGATCATCCTGTGAAAGTACTTTTTGCTTCCGGTTGCGCGCTGAGAAACTATAAGCCGGAAAACGTCCGGCAGATGACTGATTTTTTGAAAAGTGCTGGCCTGATCGACGGCACCTATGAGATCTGCTGCAAGGAAGGGCCGCAAAGTGATGAGGAGCTGACCCTTATTGACTGCTGCCCAGGCTGCAGCCACAAGTTTGAAGCCTTCCCCCATGTCAAGGTGATTTCATTATGGCAAGTATTGCTGGATACTGATTTTCCCTTCCCTGATTACAACGGACGCGTCATGACCATTCACGACGCGTGCCATGCCCGCAGCAGAAACTCCTCTGAAATGCAGCAGACCGCCCGGGCGTTGTGCAAAAAGATGAACATCACCCTTGCGGAACCCGAACGGACACGGGATGATACTCCCTGCTGCGGCGGCTGCAGCGGAGAATATGAGGCGCGCAAGGAGATGGCCAACCGCCGCGCCCACCAGCTGCCGCAAAAGGATGTGGTGCTGTATTGCACCGGCTGTGTGCGCAGCTTCAGCCTGACCGAAGCCGTGCCGCATCATTTGATGGATCTTTTGTTTGAAGAACCGACAGAAGGCCTGACCGTGAAAAGATAAACAGGCGTTTTACATAGCGTTCCATCCTGTATTGTACATTCCATCCTGCCGTTTGATCCGAGGTATCACCGCATGAATCTGCTTCACTTGAAATACGTGGTCTCCATCGCCGAAAACTGCTCGATCAACAAAGCCGCCGAAGAACTGCATGTCGCACAACCCAACTTGAGCAGAGTCGTCCGGGAAATGGAAGCCGATCTTGGCATCCAGTTTTTTCACCGTTCCCCCAAGGGCATGCTTCTGACGCCGGACGGTGAATTGTTTATCCGTCAAGCTCGCAATATTCTGGAACAGGTGGACGCGATGGAAAGCCTGTACAAAGAGAAAAAAGCTGACAAACAGCATTTTTCCATTTCTGTTCCGCGAGCCAGCTACATCTCCGACGCATTTGCCGCTTTTTCGCGCAAGCTCGGCGAAGGTGACGCGGAAATCTTTTATCAGGAAACCAACTCCTTGCAAGCCATCAAAAACATTCTGGAGGTTGGCTACAATCTGGGCATCATCCGCTACGCGAGCGCTCATGATAAACACTTCCGGCAGCTATTGGAAGAAAAAGGGCTGCAATGCGAGCTGGTTTCGGAATTCAGATACGTTCTGGTCATGCACGAGAACAGCCCCCTTGCCGCCCTCGACAACATCCGTTTTTCCGATCTGAAGTCCTGTATTCAAATCGCCCATGCCGATCCCACGGTGCCCTCCCTGCCGCTTTCCGCTGCCCGGGAGGAAGAACCGCCGCAAACGTCCCGTCACATCTTTGTCTTTGAGCGTGGAAGTCAGCTGGACCTTTTGTCCGAGAACCCCGAAACGTTCATGTGGGTGTCTCCCCTGCCGGAGCGACTGCTGCAGCGCTCTCACCTGGTGCAAAGGGAATGCGCCGATCAGCGTCGTATTTACCGTGATATGCTGATTTACCGTCATGACTATCACCTGACAGAGTTGGACAAAACCTTCCTGACCGACCTGATGCAATCCAAACGCACCTGCATGGGGCAAAACAAGTAATCGCCTTCCCTTATCAGCCTTGCTGCTGGCTTAACCGACTGCAAGGCTCTTCTTTTTTGTTCAATTTCGATCTCATATAATCGATTATGATATAACGGTTATACTTTTTTGGTTATTCCCAAAGAACAGCCAATTCGATATAATCTATATCGAAAGGAAAGAAGAGCCTTTCAACGCAATGCTTGGGCGAATGTACAAGCAAGAGGAGGAACCGTATGGAAACCAAAGCATTTGACATGGTGGACAGCACCGAAGCGCTGGGTGCCGCCATTGCCCGTGTACGCGAGGCACAGCGCGTTTTCGCAACCTACACGCAGGAGCAGGTGGACCGCATTTTTCTGGCCGCCGCCACCGCTGCCAATCGGGCGCGTATTCCGCTGGCCAAACTGGCCGTTGAAGAAACCGGCATGGGCGTAGTGGAAGACAAGGTGATCAAAAACCACTATGCCAGTGAATATATTTACAATGCTTACCGCGATACCAAGACCTGCGGTGTGATCGAAGAGGATAAAGCCTACGGCATCAAGAAGCTCGCTGAGCCCATCGGCGTGGTCGCAGCCGTCATTCCAACGACCAACCCCACCTCCACCGCCATTTTCAAGGCGCTGATCTGCCTCAAGACCCGCAACGGCATCATCTTCAGCCCCCATCCCCGTGCCAAGAAAGCCACCATCGCCGCTGCAAAAGTTGTACTGGATGCTGCGGTCAAGGCCGGCGCTCCGGAGGGCATCATCGGCTGGATCGATGTTCCTTCTCTGGAAATGACCAACATGCTGATGCGGGAAGCGGATATCATTCTGGCCACCGGTGGCCCCGGTATGGTCAAGGCGGCTTATTCCAGCGGCAAACCGGCGCTGGGCGTCGGCGCCGGCAATGTGCCCGCCGTGATCGATGACAGTGCCAATGTGGTGCTGGCTGTCAACTCCATCATCCATTCCAAGACCTTTGATAACGGCATGATCTGTGCTTCCGAGCAGAGCGTGATCGTGCTGGACAGTATTTACGATCAGGTAAAGGCTGAATTTGCCCAAAGAGGCTGCTGGTTCCTGACCGGTGCCGATCTGGACAAGGTGCGCCACACCATTCTGATCAACGGTGCCCTGAATGCCAAAATCGTCGGGCAAAGTGCCTGCAAGATCGCAGCGCTGGCCGGCGTCACCGTGCCCGAGGGCACCAAGGTGCTGATCGGTGAAGTGGAGTCCGTGGAACTGAGTGAAGAATTTGCTCATGAAAAGCTTAGCCCCGTGCTGGCCATGTACCGCGCAAGGGACATTGATGATGCCTTTGCCAAGGCCGACCGGTTGATTGCCGACGGCGGTTACGGTCACACCGCTTCTCTGTATGCCGATACGCAGAAAAAGCCCGAAGTGCTGGACGCCTTTGCTGCCCGCATGAAGACCTGCCGTATCGTGGTCAACACTCCCTCCTCGCAGGGTGGTATCGGCGATCTGTACAACTTCAAGATGGCCCCTTCTCTCACCCTCGGCTGCGGCAGCTGGGGCAGCAACTCCGTATCGGAAAACGTGGGTGTCAAGCACCTGCTGAACATCAAAACCGTGGCTGAAAGGAGAGAAAACATGCTGTGGTTCCGTACGCCGGAGAAGGTGTATATCAAAAAGGGCTGCCTGCCGGTGGCGCTGGATGAACTCAAGCACGTTATGGGCAAAAAGAAGGCCTTTATCGTCACCGATTCTTTCCTTTATCACAATGGAAACACCGCCCCCATCACCAAAAAGCTGGATGAACTGGGCATTCAGCACGTGACCTTCTTTGACGTCGCGCCCGATCCCACCCTGGCTTGCGCCAAGGCCGGCGCGGAACAGATGCGTCTGTTCCAGCCCGATGTGATCATCGCCCTGGGCGGCGGCAGCGCCATGGACGCGGGCAAGATCATGTGGGTGCTGTACGAACATCCCGAGGTCGATTTCCAGGACATGGCCATGCGCTTTATGGATATCCGCAAGCGCGTTTATACCTTCCCCAAGATGGGCGAAAAAGCCTGTTTTGTCGCCATTCCCACCTCCGCCGGCACCGGCAGTGAAGTAACGCCCTTCGCCGTCATCACCGATGAACAGAGCGGCGTCAAATACCCCCTTGCCGATTATGCCCTGCTGCCCAACATGGCGATCATCGATACTGATTTCCACATGACCGCCCCCAAGGGGCTGACCGCGGCCAGCGGCATCGATGCCGTGACCCACGCTTTGGAAGCCTATGCCTCCATGATGGCGACGGATTATACCGACGGTCTGGCCATCAAGGCACTGCAAACGATCTTCGAATATCTGCCTCAGGCATACGATAACGGCTTGACAGATGTGGAAGCCCGTGAGAAAATGGCTAATGCGGCCACCATGGCCGGCATGGCTTTTGCCAACGCCTTCCTGGGTGTCTGCCACTCCATGGCGCACAAGCTGGGCGCTTTCCATCACATTCCTCACGGCGTGGCCAACGCTTTGATGATCGAAGAGATACTTCGCTTCAACGCCGCCGAGGCCCCCGCCAAGATGGGCACCTTCTCCCAGTACGGTCATCCCCACACCCTGCGCCGCTACGCACAGGTCGCCGAAGCGCTGGGCATCAACCAGGGCACCGACCATGAAAAGCTGGAAGCCCTGATTCAGATGATCAACAATCTGAAGACCTATGTGGGCATCAAGCCCACCATCCGGGATTACGTCCCCGATGAACAGGATTTTCTGGTCCGACTGGACGACATGGTGGAGCAGGCCTTTGACGATCAGTGCACCGGCGCAAATCCCCGCTATCCGCTGATGAGCGAGATCAGGCAGATGTACCTGAACGCCTATTACGGCGGCAGGCACTTTACCGAGATGTCCAAGCCCACCGAGGCTGACATTGCCGAACCGGGAAATGACGCTGTGAAAAAAGCCTATCGCCCCGGCCGCAAGCTGTGAGAAGGAGGACAAAGAGATGAATCTGGATCGCGTTATTGCCGTACGCAACGCCAAGACCATTTATCGGGACGGCGACCGCTGCATCAAGGTTTTCAACGAGAGCTATTCCAAAGCCGATATTCTCAATGAGGCACTCAATCAGGCCCGCATCGAGGAAACCGGTCTGCATATCCCCAAGCTTCTGGGTGTCACCATGATCGACGGCAAATGGGCCATTATCTCCGAGTTCATTGAGGGTAAAACGCTTTCCCAGCTGATGAAGGAAGACCCGGACAATCAGTCCCAATACCTCAACCAGTTTGTCGATCTCCAACTGGAAATACAAAGCAAGACCTGTCCCCGGCTGAACCGCCTCAAAGACAAAATGGAGTGCAAGATCAGCCAGGCCGATCTGGATGCCACCACCCGTTTTGATCTTCACGCCCGTCTGGAGGGCATGCCCAATCACAGTAAAGTGTGCCATGGCGATTTCTGGCCCTCCAATGTAATCATCAGTACCGATGGCACGCCTTATATCATCGACTGGAGCCATGTCACGCAGGGCAACGCCTCGGCCGATGCCGCCCGCACCTATCTGCTGTTCTGGCTGAACGGTAACATCGACGGTGCCAAAGAGTACCTGAAGCTGTTCTGTGACAAGAGCGGCACTCCCCTGCAGTATGTGCAAAAATGGATGCCCATCGTGGCTGCCAGTCAGTCGGTCAAGGGCAATGAAAAGGAACGGGAGTTCCTTCTGTCCTGGGCCAACGTGGTGGAATATCATTAAATCCATTGATTTTCTGTCCTGAACGATGAGGGAAAACGGAGGGAACCAACACCCCTCCTTTTCCTGTTTTATAACAAGAATCAAAAGGAGATAAAAAAGATGAAGGTTACGGTATGTATCGGTTCTTCCTGCCACATCAAGGGTTCCCGCCCCGTTGTGGAGCAGCTGCAGGCGTTGATCGCCAAGGAAAACCTGAGTGATAAGATCGAGCTGGGCGGCACATTCTGCATGGGCAAGTGCCAGCAGGGCGTTTGTGTCACGGTAGACGACGAATTCTTCTCCGTATCCCCTGAAACGGTTGGCTCGTTCTTTGAAACTGTCATTAAAACAAGGATCTAATACTATGCAGGATTGTCTGACTTTAAAAAAATCCAACTGCAAAAACTGCTATAAGTGCATCCGCCACTGCCCGGTAAAGTCCATCCGCTTTTCCGGCAACCAGGCGCACATCATCGGCAATGAGTGCATCCTTTGCGGGCATTGCTTTGTCGTCTGTCCGCAGAATGCCAAGGAAGTGGTGGATGAGACCGAGAAGGCAAAGGTGCTCATTCAGAGCGGCGCCCCCGTAGTCGTTTCCCTGGCGCCCTCCTTTGTCGCCAACTATGACGGTGTGGGCATCGAATCCATGCGGGAAGCGCTGAAAAAGCTGGGCTTCCACGATGTGGAAGAGACCGCTTTGGGCGCCACGCTGGTCAAGCGGGAATACGAGCGCATCCTGAAGGAAGACAACAGGGATGTCGTCATCTCCTCCTGCTGCCACTCCATCAATCTGCTCATTCAGAAGCATTTCCCCCGGGCGCTGCCTTATCTTGCCGATGTGCTCTCTCCCATGCAGGCGCACTGCGAGGATATCAAACGCCGTATTCCCGGCGCCAAAACGGTCTTTATCGGCCCCTGCGTAGCCAAAAAAGACGAGGGCGAATTCTACGAAGGCATCGTCGACGCCGTGCTGACCTATGAAGAGCTGACCAACTGGCTCAAAAAAGAAGGCGTTGAGCTTCAGCCCTCCAAATAGCCCGAGGAGCACAGCCGTGCCCGTTTCTTCCCCACCACAGGCGGTGTACTGAAGACCATGGCACAGGACGCGCCGGGCTATACCTACATGGCCTTTGACGGTGTGGAAAACTGTATCGCCGCGCTGAAGGAGATCGAACAGGGCAAGATCCATCACTGCTTCATTGAGATGAGCGCCTGTGTCGGCAGCTGTGCCGGCGGTCCGGTGATGGAAAAATACGGTCACAGCCCGGTCAAAGATTATCTGGCTGTGGCTCAGTATGCCGGCAAAGAAGACTTTGTGATCGATCAACCGGAAATGCAAAAGCTGCGCAAGCTCTTTGTCCCCATCGAGCAGCGCGCCGCGATGCCCACTGAGTTTGAGATCCGCGATATTCTGCGGGAGATGGGCAAATTCAAGCCCGCTCAGGAGCTGAACTGCGGCTCCTGCGGTTACAATACCTGCCGTGAAAAGGCCATTGCCATTTATCAGGGCAAGGCGGAAGCCTCCATGTGCCTGCCTTACCTGATGGAAAAAGCGGAAAACGTCAGCGACACCATCGCCCGCAACAGCCCGAACGGCATTCTCATGCTCAACGATCAGCTGGAAGTGCAGCAGATCAACCCCGCCGCCCGCAAGATCCTGAATCTGCGTTCCGAAAGCGCTGTGCTGGGTGATCAGGTTGTCCGCATTCTGGACCCCATCCCCTTCATGAAGGTCAAAAACACCGGACGCGGTATCTTCAACGAGCGCACCTATCTGGCGGAATACAACTGCACTGTGGAGCAGACCATCGTTCCCGCCGAGGGCGGCCGTATGCTGCTGTGCATTATGCGTGACGTCAGTGAGGAAGAGGAAGCCCGTCAGCAGAAGGAAGACATCCGCCGTCAAACGGTCGAAGTGGCTGACAAGGTCGTCGACAAGCAGATGCGCATCGTGCAGGAAATTGCCAGTCTGTTGGGTGAGACTGCTGCCGAAACCAAGATCGCCCTTTCAAAGCTGAAGGAGTCCATCAACAATGAATGACCTGACGTGTGATATCGGCTACAAAAGCATCAATCACGCCGGCGAACAGCTTTGCGGTGATCATGTGGAAGTCGTCGAGCAATAGGATGGTTCTACCGTCATCGTACTGGCAGACGGTCTGGGCAGCGGCGTCAAAGCCAGCATTCTGTCCACCCTGACCAGCAAGATCATTTCCACCATGCTGGCCGCCGGGCTTTCCATTGAGGAATGTGTGGAAACCATTGCCGCTACGCTGCCTGTCTGCTCCATCCGCGGCGTCGCCTATTCCACCTTCACCATCATCCGCCTGATCCGCAATCAGACAGCGGAGCTGATCCAGTACGATAACCCGCAGGTCATCATGCTGCGCAACGGTGAAAACTATGAATATCCCCGCACCGATAGCACCATCGGCGGCAAACAGATTTTCCGTTCCCTCATCCGGCTGCAGGAAGACGATGTCTTTATCGCCATGAGCGACGGCTGCCCCCACGCCGGTATCGGCATCGCCTACAACTTCGGCTGGAAGCGGGAGGATATCATCCCCTTCATGGAAGCCATGAATCTGTGCGGCTATACCGCCAAGAACCTTTCCACCCTGTTGGTGGATAAATGCAATGAGCTGTATGGCGGCGAGCCCGGGGACGATGCCACCTCCTGTGTGGTCCGTGTCCGCAAACGCGTGCCCATGAATCTGCTTTTCGGCCCGCCCAGCAACCGCGATGACGGTGACCGCATGATGAGCCTGTTCTTCTCCAAAGAGGGCAAGCACATCGTCTGCGGCGGCACCACCTCCTCCATCGCTGCCAAATGGCTGAACAAGCCCCTGAGGGCATCGTTGGACTTCGACAGCGACATCCCGCCCATTGCCTATCTGGAGGGCGTTGATCTGGTCACGGAAGGCGTCATCACCATCAACCGCGTGGTGGAATATGCCAAAGATTACACCGGAGACAACCAGTGCTATGAGACCTGGAGCAATGGCAAAGACGGTGCCTGTCTGATCAGCCGCCTTCTGTTTGAGGAAGCCACCGACATCAACTTTTATGTGGGCAGAGCCGTCAACCCGGCGCATCAGAACCCCAACCTGCCCATCAATTTCAACATCAAGATGAATCTGGTGGAAGAATTGTCCCAAGCCCTCAAAAAAATGGGAAAACGAATCAAAGTTAGCTATTTTTAAGGAGAACGCATGCGCAAATTTGATACCAAGGTACAATATCTGAAATACAAGGTGCTGCGCGAAGTTGCCCGTCAGGCATGGAATGACACGCTGCTGGAAAACGTGGTGGACATTCCCAAGATGATCGTGCCGGGCAAAATCCCCACCATGCGCTGCTGTGTGTATAAGGAGCGCGCCATTCTGGCTGAACGCGTTAAACTGGCCATGGGAGGCGGTCAGGGAGGCAACATCATTCAGGTCATTGATATCGCCTGTGATGACTGCCCTGCCGTCGGCTATCAGGTGACTGATTCCTGCCGCGGCTGTCTGGCTCACCGCTGTGAGGATGTCTGCAAGCGCGGTGCCATCTCCTTTGACCACAATCACGAAGCGCACATTGACAAATCCAAGTGCGTGGAATGCGGCCAGTGCGCCAAGGTGTGCCCGTACAGCGCCATCGTCAACCGCAAGCGTCCCTGCCAGAACGCCTGCAAGATCAAGGCCATTTCCATCAATGAGGATAACGCCGCCAGGATCGATGATGAAAAGTGCATTCAGTGCGGTGCCTGTGTGTATCAGTGTCCCTTTGGGGCTATCACGGATCGTTCCTTTATCATCAACGTGATCGATATACTGAAAAAAAGCCAGGACAACAGCAACTATAAAGTCTATGCCCTGGTTGCACCTGCCATCGGCAGTCAGCTCAATTATGCCAAGCTGGGCCAGGTCATCAGCGGTATCAAGAAGCTTGGCTTCTTTACCGTGGTGGAAGCCGCTCTGGGTGCGGATATGGTCGCCCAGGCTGAATCCAGGGAACTTGCTGAAAAAGGCTTCCTGACCTCCTCCTGCTGCCCGGCATTTGTACGATACGTCAAAACGGCTTTTCCTGCGCTTGCGCCTTATATTTCGCACAACCTGTCGCCCATGGCCACCCTTGCAAAATACATCAAGGGCAATGACAAAACGGCAAAGATTGTATTTATCGGTCCCTGCACCGCTAAAAAAGCCGAGGCGCAACTGGATGACATCAAGCCCTATGTGGATGCAGTCATCACCTTTGAAGAGCTGCAGGCACTGCTGGACAGCCGTGATATTGATATTACCACCTTGCCCGAGGATGTACTGGATAACGCCAGCTACTTTGGCCGCATCTTTGCCCGCAGCGGCGGTCTGAGCGACGCTGTCGCAGAAGGGCTGAAGGAGCAGCATCTGGATGACTTCCAGCTGAAAGCCTGTGTCTGTGACGGCATTGAGGAGTGTCGCATGGCGCTCATCAAAAAGGCCCACAACGCCCTGGACGCCAACTTTATCGAAGGCATGGCCTGTGTCAGCGGCTGCATCGGCGGTGCCGGCAACCTGACCCACGGTGAGAAAAACAAGGCCGCCGTGGACAGCTACGGCCGTGAAGCGTTGGAAAAAACCATCCTGGATGCCATTCCGCCGCTTTGATTTCCGGTTACATCAAAACAGCAGGTCTTTGTGATAAGACCTGCTGTTTTTGTGTGCGGTTTATTCCTCCGTCATCAGCACGGCATCGGACATCTCCACAACGCCGTCATATATGTTGTATTTGGGATTGCTCACTGTCAGCACATCGCCAGGCTTCACACCCGCCTCCTCAATGTCAAGGAAATCACCATTGATCTGCAGACCATACAGGTTGACTTCACCGGTTTCATCCGTCACGAGAGCCAACGAGGGGTTGATGATCTCTTTCACCGTCACGGTCAGCAAGCAGTTGCTGTACAGGCCTTTCGCCTCCAGCCATTCGCCGATGGTAACCGTCACGGGCGTTTCGCTGTACTCCAGCACCGTATAGCTGCCATCTTCCGTCCAGAGGATCATGCAGGCTTCCATGCCTTCCGGCACAGTCATGTCATTGATACGGCCGCTGCCTTTCAGGATCACGCCGCAGCCGGCATCCACGATGACATCGCCCTCCACAGCCGCGCCGTCCGCAAGGGTCATCACACTGCTGAGTTCAAGCACCTTGCCTTCCGGCACCACCAGGTTGCCTTCGATCATACATTCCGCCTGCACCGTCGTATTTCGCAATCCGTCCGTTGCCAGGGCTTCAGCAACAGCGCTTTCCGTCACATCCATATACAAAAAACGTGTTACCTCCACATCGGGACCAAAGCCCGCCGCGGGAGCGACCAGTATGCCGGCATTGAAGCAGATGTTGCAGTCATCGCTGACCTCACCCTCACCGATATCCATCACACCGCCGTTCACATAAAACTGGGCGATGGCAAATCCCTCTTCAAAGGTATGTACCGTCGTCACCTTACCCTTTACCGTCAGTGTCACACCCTCCGGAATTTCCCAACTCTTTACAAAAAAGCCCTCATCCGGGGCGGGGTGGAATACTACATCCGCCAAAATGGTAATGTCCTTGGTCTGCATCACATAGGAATCGGTCACAGTCATGTCCGCGGCAATCTCAATGGCATCCACCGTCTCGTTCATCAACGCCGCCGACAGCTCCTCCGGGGTGTTCACGATTGCTTTTTCCGCCATCGCGGCAGACGTCAGCACAAGCGTCAATACGAACAATGCAATCAGTATTTTCTTCATAATCAGATTCCCTTCTCATTTTTCCTTTCGTTTTTTATGGTTCCCTCTCTGTCCCGGGGCAGTGGTCTTTGACCCTCCTTTCGCATAAATCCACCGCTCACTTTGATTCCATCAGGCGTTCCACCGCTTCACCGCGGCAGAAAAGAAGCGATACATCCTTGAGGCCAACCGAAGCCAGCAGCTCTTCCGCGTAGTCCGTACCAAAGTTTTCAGCAATTTCCGACGTGCTCAGAAAAGCAGTGGTGTACAGCCGATTGGAGGTCACCAGCATCAGCATCAGATTATTTTCATAGACCAGCATCACGCAGTTATATCCCTCCATGTCCTGCACTTCATGGGCTTGCGACAAACCGATAGCGTCCATCATCGCAGGGTATGCCCGGCTGTATTGGCTGTTGATTTGCTGATTCAGTACCGATAGCAGCCCGCTGATATCCGTCTTCATCATCGTACAGAGCACGTCCACCTGCTCCCCCGGCAGTTCAAACATCACCACCGCCCGGGGATTTTCGGCATCGTCAGCAGCAAACTGCTCGGCGTAGAACCGATACTCCCGGTTGGAAGGCCACTGCGTGTTGCGCATCTGTTCCTGCATCTGAACCATACCGGATACCGCCGTTTGTACAAGTTGCTTTTGCCTCGCTTCCGGAATTTCTTTTTCCGCCGCCGCGGCGCTCACAAAAGCCAACAGCAGCACAAACAGCAGTGTGGCCAGCCTTTTCATCGGATTTTTCATTTTCTTTTCCCCCTTGGTTCATTCATACTGCACTTCAAAAAGCACTTCACCCAACGCTTCCACGTCCCCCCGACGGACGGCATCAATGACCAGTATCTTCAGTTCAGGCAGCCGTTTCAGCGGTGTCAGATCCTTCACCTCACAGCCGGACATGCGCAGGTAGGTCAGTCCCGTATGGCGCTCAATGCCCTCCAGGCTTGTGACGCGCGTATGCTCAATGCTCAATCTTTCCAGCCCCGTCACCCCGATCAGCGTGTCCAGGCTGTCCAGATTCGTCCATCCCATCCGCAGATCGCGGATGCGTTTTGTGCCAAGGTACCGTCCGCTGTCAGTGCGGTTGGAGATATCCAGCAGTTCCATATCATGAAGCCCTTCCAACCCGACCGCGTTATAAGCAGAGGCGTCACACAAATCCAGATAACGAAGTTCCGGCAGCGTCAGCAGCGCCGTCACGTCGATCACGGGGTTATCATTCAACCCCACGGAGTGAAGCCTCTTCAGCCCCTTCAGCGGCGTGATGTCGCTGATGCGGTTATGCTTGAATTCCACCTTTTCCAATTGGGTCAGTGCGGACAAGGGCGCAATCACCTCGACTTCATTGGCGGCGATCATCACCCTGCGCAGGTTGGGCAGAAGCGCAACATCCTCCAGCCGCGTGATGGTGCCATGAGACCTGCTGCCTCCCGCATACCAGCAATTAGCCGCCTCATAAAACTCATCCTCATTCATGGCGATCACATCACCGAAAACATAAAGCCCCTCGATCTTTTCCAGTTGCTCCCGACTCAGGGCGGTCTCGCTGTCAACGCCAAGCATTTTCCTTACCGCCTGCTCGATCACCGGTTCCATGAAGGAGATGGGCCTTGTTCCACCCTGCCGCAGAAACGTCATCCTTCCAAGCAGCAACAGGCAGACCGGCACCGCCGCGATCAAAAGCAGCGTTCTTGGGAGGATTCTCGGTCTTATCAATGCTTTTTTCACTTCCGCCGCTGAAGAAAAACGATCTTCCGGGGAAAACGCCGTGCATTTTTTGACGATTCTTTTTAGCCTCCTGTCGTCAATCCCTTCGTATTCCTCCTGCAGTACACTGCCGGTCAGCATCCACCCCAGTACCATACCCAGCGCGTAGAGATCCGAACGGCAATCGGTCTGACGGAAGCCGTATTGCTCCGGAGGAGCAAAATGCTCCGTTCCCATCACCCGTGTATCCTTTTCACCGTGGCGATTATAAAAGCGGGCAATGCCAAAGTCAATCAGCGCGACCGTTCCATCCCCGCGCAGCAGAATATTTTGAGGCTTCACATCCCGGTGGATCAGCGGCGGCGTCTGCCCATGCAGATACGTCAAAATATCACTCAGCTGCAAGATGATCTCTGTCGCCTTTGCCGGGGAAAAGGTACCGTCTATATCTGCCAACGTTTTCCCTTCAATGTACTCCCGCAGGATGCACAGTCTTTCGCCGTCCTTCCACACACGCATCACCTTTGGCAGCCCCGGATGCGTAAGCATACGCAGTTTTTCCGCAGGACCCATCTCATCGTTCTCCCCCTGCATCAGCTTCAGAATCGCTTTTCCGTCGTTCTTTCGGCTGCGCAGCAAAAGCGTTTCCCCTCTTTCGCTGTGTCCCAGGCATTCCATCGCTTCCCAGTCCGCCGCAATTTCCTCCGGCAGCGGGTCCTTGACGCCGGCCAAAGCCTCCTGCAGGGATGCCTTCACATCAAAATCGTTCATTTGTCCTTCTCCTGTCCCAAAGGAGTCAGCTCGGCTTCCATCAGCAGATACTGGGTTTCCATCACGGAAAGCCCATGCCCGATGGCATAGATCAGGATCGCCTCCCGCTTGAGCCGGGCATACAAAGCGGTCTTTCGGGCGATGCGCAAAAGCTCACAGGTCTATGAATAATCCAGTCCGAAGCCAATGGCCAGCTGCAGCACCTTGTCCCGCGAGGGCGATTTACGCCCGTCAAAGATCTGATATCCAAATACCCGGTCCAGATTGGCACGCTGGATCACCTCGGCCCGTTTCAAGCCCTTTTCCCGCAGCAGCTGCTCCAGATGCTCCCGCAGCGAAACCTCCTGCAGTGCTTCGGCATGGGTGTTCAGATAACGTTTAAAGTCCCGCGTACGCAAAATACCATTGGTCAGTTCATCGGTCGTGAAACGTTTTTTTGTCTTGTCCATATCGGTCTTTTCTGGCACAAACATCACATACACTTTTCTTTCATCCCGTTTCTGCGTTCAGTATAGCATAATGCGCATCTGAATTGGTATGCTGTCAGCATACTTTTTGAACAATTTCGCCAATTTGCAAGCAAAACATCCCCGCTCCTTCCGGATGGCGGGGATGTGTGCTTTGAAACGCTGTTATTCAGTTCAGTCTGCCACTGTAATGTGCTCCAGCACGGTATAGAGGAAATCCACATCTGCCGCGGTCAGCGGATTCGTCTTTTTCACGTAGATGTAAACATATCCGCCGTTGATGACCGCCGCACTGCGAAGCTGATTGTCACCGGTGAAAGGAAAAACAATGTATGGAATACCATTGATCTCCTGAATATCATATGTTCCGGAAGCGGACATCACTTCGGCGATTGCGTCTGCCAACGCCTTCAGGTCGGCAGGGCTGAACCTGCGGGAATCATCTGAAGCATCGTATTTTTTCTCTTTGGCACGGATATAAACCATGGCATTTTCACCGGTCAAGCCATTTTCATTGAGGCGCCAGATCATCATGTCCGTGCCCTCGCCCATCCTGAGCGCGCTGTCGATCAGGTCGTACGCATAGCCGCTGCGCTGAACAGACAGGCTGTCGTATGGCATATCCTGATATACGATGTTATACTCATTTTCAGACAGATCCACCAGCAGCGGCCCATTTTGAAGATAAAATCCACGATCGGTCAGATAGTTTTTCGCCTGCGTGTTTGTCTGCGCGTTCTCCTGGGCTTGAACAGAAAGGGCGTTCATGATACTGCGGCATGCTGCATCATCGGGATATTTTCCGCTGGTGCTGTCAGTCATCGCCGCTACCAGCAGTTTTGTTCCGTTCAGCGCCATGACAAAACGGTATTCATATCCCTGCTCGGTGTATCGAAAAGATGCACAGGGGATGCCGGCGGCGATCTCCTCATTTTGAAAGCCGTCATTCGTTCCGAACATCATCACCGCCAGTGTCTCCAGCACCATGTCCGCCATGCTGTCCAGCCACTACTGTTGATAACCAAAGTCCGTCAGTTCGTATGTGTTCACAGAAAACATCACATTATCCACGTAATACCAGTTGGAATACACCGAGGTGTTTTCCGGCAGAGCGATCCGGTAGCCAGTGCCCAGATCATAAACCGTATCCGCGCAGGCGACGGTCAATAACAGGAGCAAGCTCAAAAGCAAACATAATGCTCTTTTCATCATGGTCGTTACACCTTTCGATTTGTTCATTTCGTTTCCTCAGACTCTGCCTGTTCCACCAGCATCAGCAGCTTTCGGTTGCCTTCATGCCGCTTCAGAAGCATATTATGCACATTTTTCAGCATGGCAGAGGCTTTTTCTTTATGTCCCAATGCCGCAAGGCAGCGGGAGGTATAGAATCGGCATTGCAGAACCGAGCCCTCATCCACGTTTTCAAACAGGCTCTGGGCCTCTGCCAGCAAGCCAATGGCTTCCTCCGGCTTGCCGCACTGCAGAAGTGCCCGGCCACCGGCCAGAAAAGCTTCGCCCTCCAGTTCGGGGTCTGAATTCACATAGCCGCGGCAGTATGCAATCAGGTTCCTGGCGATCTTTTCGCCCTCTTCAAACTCATCATGATCCATCAGAAGGCGAAGATAGTTGCTATACGCCCTCACAACAGCTTCAAACCGTTCATCTTTTTCAAGCACATGTTTCAGATGGTCGCTGAGTTCTTTTCGTGTCTGCTGATACTCCCCGCACTTGCTGAGGAAAAAATGATAAGTGCTGCGGATGGGGGTCACCGTAGGCGAATCATCGGCATAACCACGCTTTTTCATGTTGTCCATCACGCGGCGCATCAGTGGAAGCGTTTCCGACCACTGACCCATATCCGCCAGCGTATACGCCATGCGGGAATCATTGGCGGCCTCCTGCACCGTACCTGTCAGACAGAGTTTTTCGATCAGCTCCCGCCCTTGTCGAAGCACTTCCGCCGCGCGCTGCTGATTCTGGTCCACAGCACGCAGCTTGCCGCCAAGAAAGTTGCAGTAATCCACCATACGTTTGTCATCGTCGGGCCGCAGCCGTTCAAACAGCATATTCAGCTGTGCAGGTTCGGCATATTTGCCGCCAACCTCCAGCACGTTGAGCAGCAGTGAATAGTTGGTGGTGCTCAAAAGATCCTTTTCTTCACAGGTGCTCAGCGTTTCCACCGCACCACGATATTGTTCAGGCCGTGATCGCAGGATCGCCCACAGCAGCTGCATGATCTGATAATCGATCTCATCCACCGCGGTATGCTCATGGGTGTCGAGCCATTTGCGGTGCAGCTTAGGCAGATCATCGGTGATGCTGCCCGTGGGACGGGTCATCACGCTTTGTTCAAGCCCGATGATCAGGGAAAGCGCTGTCCGATCCAGATGGGCGGTATAGCGCAGCAGATTTTCGGCCTGCGGTACAAAGCTCTGCGTCTTTTCAGTCATGGGCTACGCAAACATTTTGTTCAGCTTCTGCCACAGCTTCGGATACTCGTCGCAGCTGCCCGGCTCCTGACGCAGGTTCTATGCAATCACGGGATGCATCAGATAACCGTCCTCATTCCATACCAGCCACCCCTCAGTATTGAGGCTGTTCAGCTGAGCGGACAGTTCCTTCTCGCTGTCCGTGATGTCGCAGGTATATTCCAACAGCTCCGCCGGTTTCCAGCTTCGATAACCCAAAGCCGCGATCAAACGGATCAGCGGACGCAGTTTTCCGGCCGGCAGTACGCGGTACAAGCCATTTGCAGCAGAGTTCAGTTCAGAGGAGCCAATGAGGTTCATCATGCCAAACTCATCCACATGCCGTCTCAGTTCCTCGATTTTCCAAAAGCGAGTACAGCACAGGCTGCCCAGCAGCGTCAGCGTCAACGGATGACCGTGTACGCAGTGCACCAATGCCTTCGCCTCTTCGATCTCTTCCTTTTCCAAGGTGCGGCCCACGCTCAAACTCAGCAAGGCTACCCCCTCCTGCTCTGTCATGGGGGGCACGGTTATCGTTTCCATGCCGTCAAAGGAAGTCATATGGCCTGTGATCAGAATATCACAATTAAAGCAGGCCAGCAGGTCCAGTCCGGCATCCTCGCGGGTATTGACGTTATCAATGATCAGCAGCGCCCGTCCCTCTTCGGGGTTTTCCAGCAACGCTTTCACGTTTTTGATACAGTCCGCCCCGGAAAGGCCTGTAAAAGCGGCGGCAAATCCGGCTTCCAGGCTTTTGTCATACTGCACGCATGCAATACGGCTGTAGGCAGATCGCCGTTTGAGGATCGCCAGTACCTGACGGGCGAGCTCGGTTTTGCCGCTTCCGTCGATACCGCTCAGATAGACTTTTCCGCTATGTTCCAGATGGCCTATGACCTGCTGCGGCGTCAGCCCAAGCGCAATATATTTCTACGATGGCAGCGGCGCACGATACAGCACGCAATTGCCTCCCGTGATCACCGCTGTCTTTTTCAAAAGCTCGGTCACCAGGGAGCAGATCACTTCAAAGGTATTTTCCGGGTCGCGGCGCAGATGATTCAGCTTATCGCTGTTCATTTCCGACCCATATAAGGCAAACAGCGACAACCAGGCCAGACGGAAGGCATCCGCCACCAGACGACGGCTGCTCTCCTACGGCACGGCGGCACCAAACGAGCGGATGCTGGTCAGATAATCCCGTACGGGCGCCGCGATAAATACATCCGTTTCTGTACACTCTTTTTCAAAGCTGTTCATATACGCCGCGAAAGTTGCCGGATGATAACCACGTCCCAGCAAAAAGCGCGCGGCGTTGCGTGTCAATTGTACAAGGCCGGTCTGTGTCAGCGGCAGCTGCTCCCGCATCAGGCGCGGCAGCGAGTTGGGACCGGTGCGGTTCATCAGGCTGGATTGAACACGGGGATGTGATCCATCGGCGGGAAACAGCGTATTCAATGCAGATTGGGGAAGCACATCGGTCAGAAGGTCACGCCAAAAGCCCACGAGCGTCAAGCCATCCAGCGCACCGGGCATATAAAGCTCCCGGCGTGCCTGTTTGCTTGTCAGCACGCGATATATGTTTTTGGGGGTCAGAATCATGTTGGTTTCTGTCACGGTATGGCCTCCGCTGCGGGATGTTAGTCGTATTGTATACGATTCCGGGTGGATTATCAACTGCAAGACCGAAAACCGCATTCAAGCAGTTTCCGGTCTTGCCAACACATGGGTTACAGGCCCTGCGTATTGAAAGTGGGCTGGGGAGTGGTCAGCGCGGCCACCAGATCAAATTCACCATTGCCGTAATACAGATCAAAGCCTGTCGAAGTCTTGAACAGCTGAATCACCGTGGTCGCCGTCGGATACCAGGAAGCTACCGCCGTCTGATAGCCTTGCAGAGAGACGCCATTGGTCTGAAGCGCCATGGCCAGCAGGCTGTTGATGGCCTCATCGCTGTGCGCTTCACCGTAAACGGAGTTCATAGCACCGATCAGGTATTCCACATCCGCGGCAGAAGCCTTTGCGAAGAATTCCACCAGCTGCAGACCCTGATCCTCCACAAAATAGTAGACACCGGTCGCGTTGAATTTGCTCAGAGAGGTACTCAGCGCCACCGCCTTGATCTTACCTGCGATCGTGCTGCTTTGAAGAACGGTATGATAGTTCTCGTTCTTCAGCATCTGATCTTCCGTCATACCCCAGTGAATGCCATTGCGGAAACTGAAGCCGCCCAAAGGAGCCTCCGTCGCAGGGGCAGGGGTAGCAGTGGCCAGAGCTGCCGCCAGATCGGTATTGGCATCACCGTAATACAGATCAAAGCCGTTATTGTTTTTGAACAGCTGAATCAGAGTGCCGTCGGGCAGATACCAGGAGGCCGCCGCTGTCTGATAGCCATCCATCGAAACATTGTTGGCCTGAAGCGCCATCGCCAGCAGGCTGTTGATACCGTCGCCACGATGTGCCTCGCCGTATACCATGCTCAACGCGTTGATCAGATAATCTACATCCTCCGTGGAGGCTTTGCCGAAAAACTCCGCCAGGGCCAGCCCGTCATCCACAAAGAAATACGAGCCGTACACACTGAATTTGCTAAGCGTGGTTCTCACCTGCGTGTATTGGATATGGCTGCCGATAGATGCAGAACCCACTACATTCGGGTTGCCTTCAGCCTGAAGAACTTCCTCATTCGTCATACCCCAATGTAGACCGTTGCGGAAGGTGAAGCCGCCCTCGGCAAAGGAGGGAAGAACAGCGCCGAGCAGCAGTACAAGCGCCAGAAGAAGGGCTGCGATTCCGGATGTTTTCATGGTTTTTCTCCTCTTGATTTACTTTCTGATATAGTAGATGAGTTGATTGGCTCCCATGCTCAATTCCACATAGAGCGGACCGGGGCCTTCGGTCACAGCGTCGGGCAGATCGATCACGGCGGCATAGTAGCCAATATACATGGGACCGACCTCGTTCTCCTTATAGGTACAAGTGTCCTTACCCGCCTGTACCAGCGGCAGCAAGCTGCCGGTATAGGTATACCGTCCATCATAAACCGCTTTGACGCTGACACGGTCGCTGTATACCGCGCTTTTCACGTCTGTATTGAGAAAATCGCAGTACAGAAACAGCAGTTTAGCGCCCTGTTTGGCACGGATCCACTCCGCGCCCTGCATGGTAACGGTCTTCAGCTGATCGATGGAAGCCAGCGTCACGCGTGTAGTGCTGTTCAGGAGTGCGCTTTCCCCCAGATGCAGGTCAGCCGGATTGACTTCCTCCGCCGCGACCGTCCGGGCCAGACTGACATGGGCTCCGCAAATGCTGCAGTAGTTATTGCTGGCGCTGTGTCCGACCGGGCAGATCCAGTATTCGGCCAATGCCGGGGCCGCGCACATCACCGTCCACATGGCAGCGATCAGAAAAATCCGAATACGTTTGATGGTGCATTCCCCCTCTCATTCTGTTGACGATACTATAACATGAATAAAAAAAGTTTTCGTGCGAGAAAATTAGCATAATCATGCGAGTTTTGATTTTGTATACAGTTTTTTTGCAGCCTTTCAGAGCAGAACATCCCCACGCAAAAACACCGCAGCAAAAAGCCGCGGTGTTGGTACGCCCGGTGCGATTCGAACGCATGGCCTTCAGAGTCGGAGTCTGACGCTCTATCCAGCTGAGCTACGGGCGCGTACATAAACATTATACCCAAACCGCTCCGGAATGTCAAATACCAAAAAGCGGGAGGAGCTCCTGCTCTTCCCGCTGTAAGAATGATTTATTCCGCTGTGGCCACCGCATCGCGGTAGAAGGCATTCATCTCCTCCTCGGTGGAGAAGACGGCTACAAACATCTCATTGCCCATGGCGCCGGCCAGCGCATCCGGAATGCGCTCCGCCATGCGCATGGCAGACGCGTACCGCTGCCGCAGCTCATCGTTGCTCATGCGGAAGGGCTTACCATCGCGGCGTCCGGCAAAGGCGCAGTAATAATGTTCACCGCAGGGCTTGGTGGAACGGTTGAAAGCGATCATATCCGCCCAGATTTTGTACACATCGGTGCTGTTGGCGTAGTTCATCATGTCGGGAGAGAAACCGCCGCAGGGACGCATGTTGACTTCCAGCGCCACCACATCGCCCTTTTTGCCCATGCCGGGCTGATCCTCGGTCAAACGGAAGAACTCAAAATGCACAAAGCGGCTCTTGACGCCAAAGGATTTGACGGTGGCACGACCCGCGTGACGTACGTCATCGGGCAGGTTTTTAACAATGTAATAGATGGAATTGTCGTTGTTGTTGACGATGTCCATGATGGAAAAGGGCGTCACATTGCCCGTTTCAAACAGCGGCTCACCTTCGGCATCGATGATGGCATCATAGCTATTGACCTCGGCATGAATGAACTCTTCCATGATGTAGCGCACACCGGGCTCACGCTGATCGTTGAGGAAATGCGCCAGCTGCGCGTCGTTGGACAGCTTATAGGTATGGGAAGCACCCACGCCGTTATCGGGCTTGACGATCACGGGGTAGCCCACTTCGGCAATAAAGTCACGGCAGCCCGCATAGGCATCCACAATGTGATAGCGTGCGGTGGGAATGCCGGCCGCCTGATAATAGGGCTTCATGCCGCTCTTGTACTTGACACGCTCCATATCGCCCGTCTGGAAGCCGCTGGTGATGTGGAAATCCGTACGCAGCATGGCGTCCCTCTCCAGCCAGTACTCGTTGTTGCTCTCCAGCCAGTCGATCCGGCCGTACTTGGCGATAAAGAAAGCCACAGCACGATAGACCTCCTCGTAGCGCTCGAGGGAGCCCACCTTATAATACTCATCCAAGGAGCTTTTCAGCTGGGGCAGCAGCTCATCGTAGGGCTGATCGCCAATACCCAGCACGCGCATTCCATTGTTTTTCAGTTCACGGCAGAACTGCCAATAGTTGGTGGGAAAATTTGGAGAGATGAAAATGAAATTTTTCATGAAATGTCCTTCCTTTCTCAATCCAGCAGATGCGGAATATGATAGGCGGCCTGCTTATACCACCAATCCCAGTCGTGCTTGCAATCATGGCCCCAGATGTCAAACCAGATGTTGATACCCTTTTCGGCACAGATATCACGCAGGCGGAAGGTGCTGTCGGGAATCTCCCATGCGCCCTGTCCCACCACGATGATGCCCTTGTGACGGTTGTATTCCCCGATGAAGGGATGGTCGGACGGCATGTTCGGCAAAAAGTCTACCGGAGAATTGTTGTAGACCGTTTCATCACGGTAAGAACCGAAGCCGTAATCGGCGGTATAGATGCCGCTCATCGCCAGCAGACCGTCAAACAGATTGGGGTAGCGCAAATAGAGGTTGACCGCGTGCGTGGCGCCCAGGCTGCAGCCGGTCACGATGATGCCCGGATACCCCTCCCAGCCGTTCTTTTCGTTGACCATCGAACGGATAAATGGCACCACTTCGCCGGTGATATAGCTGATCCAGCGCTCATAGCTCTGTGCCTTGTCGTAGCCATTGCCATGGGTGTTGCTCCAGCTTTCGCCGTCCGCCGTGTCGATGGAGAACACCATGCAGCGTCCGTCCTCGATCCACGGCCCCCAGACGTCATCCATGTGATAATTTTCAAAATCAAAGAAGCGTCCATCCTGGCAGGGAATAAACAGCACCGGGCGTCCGCCATGCCCCCATACCTTCATTTCCATATCGCGGCCCAGGATGGGGCTGTACTGTTTGAAATACTGTGTTTCCATCGGTTGTTTCTCCTCAGCCCTCATAGAGCAGCGTATTCATGAAAAAGGGGATCTGCTTTTCCCAACTGGCCTCGCAATGCGTACCGCCGGGAATGATGCGTGCAGTTACATGGGCGCCGCAGCACATCAGCACAGCAACGCTTTGGGCAAAGTCAGGTCTCATCTCGCTGTGGTTGCCCAATTCCTCCGAGCCATAATCCATGTAGATGACGGTATCGGGATCGATCTTTGCTTCCCGGAACATACGCCACAGGCGTTTGGGGGCGACCCACACGGAGGGGGACAAAGCAGCGCCGCGGCTGAAATAGCTGTTGAAGGCCGTCATGCCGTACAACGTCATCAGGCCCCCCATGGAGCTTCCCCCCAGAAAGGTATTTTCCCTCTCCGGCAAGGTGGGGTAGTTTTCATCGATCTGCGGCTTGAGCGTTCCTGTCAGCCATTCCATAAACAGTTTTCCGCGGCCATAGACCCTTCCGATAGAGGGTTCGGAAAATGTGAAGGGAGAGTATTCACTGAGCCGTCCGTTCTTCGGGGAATGGTTGCAATCCACTCCCACGATGATCATCGGCGTATGGGTCTCCTCCATGTATTCCTTCAGGCCCCAGCATTTACCGTAGGTAGTCACCTCATCAAAAAAGAGGTTATGCCCATCCATCATATACAGCACCGGAAAACGCGCGTCACCCTCGGCGGCTTCCTCCGGAATATAGACCCAGACTTTTCGTTTCTTCTTTCCGGTAATGGCCGGAATGACGGTATCAAAACTTTCGATCATGCATGCCTCATACAAAATGAATCGCTTAACGATTTATTTTATCACAATGGTTTTCCATTCACAACCGGAAACCGGCCGTAAAGTGCTTTTTCTTTGCATTTTCCCATCAAAAAATCCCTTTTACCCTTGGATCCGGGTAAAAGGGAAGGAAGTACGTTTTCAGCCCAGAGGCTTGACGGCGACCACATGATAGAACATCACGGTGGCGCTGCCGGTGGCATTCAGCTCGTTGAAGAGCACTTCATCGGTCACGGCTTCGCACCACATACGGGCACCGGCCACGGCATAGGGCTTGGCATTGGGATCAGAAAAATCGGGGTTGGCAGCATACACGGCAATGCACTTGCCGGTCGCTTCCAGGTTGGCGCGGCTCTGATTGGCGGCCAGACCCAGCTGCAGATAGTATTCGCCATCCTTGGACACCATGCCATAGATGAAGAAGCCCACATTGGGGTTACCTTCGGCATCGGTGGTCACGATGAGATAGGTGCCGGAGAAGCTGTTGAGGGCATTCATCAGGTCATCGCCGGTCAGGGCATAATCACCATAGAAGTTGACCACAGAAGCGGAAGCAGCCACATCCACGGTTTCGGCGGAAGCGACGGCAAACAGCATCAGGCAAGCAAGCAGAAGAGAAACGAACTTTTTCATTGGAATGATCCTCCTTGGCCAAAGCCTATTTATAAAACGATTATATATCTTCATTATCGATTTGTCAAATGAAATAACCGCCGCACCGAAACGATTCGGATGCGGCGGTCTGTAAAACGAATGATTTGTTACTCAATGCCAAGCGCCTCACGGCGGTAACCGTACAAGATGGCCGGCCAGTCGGTCTGCAGGATATCCACATGCTTTTCAAACAGCTTGCCCCAGCCAAGCGCGGGATCCTCCAGCAGGGAAATGTCGTCATCCAGCGATCCAAAGAGCATATCGCGGTTCCAGTTCCCCAGTTCGATGGCATTGACCCAGGTATACAGGTTGCGTGCGCGAATGCCGTTGATGGCCTCGTCGCTGTACAGCTCATCCGTTTCCTTGAAAGCGATGATCTCACACCCCACGGTATTGATGTCTGTGAAGGTCAAAGCCGTTTCAACATCCTGCAGGCTGTAGCAGATGGGCATGAACATGTATTTGACCGGATGCGCTGCCAGCGTTTTCAGCGCTTCTTCAACCGGTACACCATGAAACGTTCCCCGCACAGGCGCTTTGACGATCACTTGCCGGAGTGCCTTGGGGTGACGATCCAGCTCCGCCAGCAGCTGCGGAAAAATATCCCAGGCGCGGTCAATATTGAGGAACTTTCCTTTCGGCAGCCAGTCAACAATGTCGCTCAGGCAGTCGATGGGTCTGCGGTTGCGCTGTCTTGTGGTATTGAACGGATGGTTTTCTTCCACTTCAGCTGAGGTCATCTGCTTGATGCATTTGTTCACGCCGAGCAGATCGGGCTCATGTCCGTCATGAAAGGAATAGAGCACACCATCCACGGTACTGTTGACATCGCTTTCCACCAGATCCGCCCCCATCTTGAAGGCGCAGGTATAGGCGGCGATGGTATTCTGAATGATGTTGCCGCCCCAGCTGCCACGATGCACGGCGATCAGATGCTTCTTTTCCGTCAGCTTTTCACTGAGCGGACCATTGATGTCGGCAAACCGTTTCTGCCCCAGAGCCATGAGCATGCCTCCTTATTTCACCTTGGAACGGGTGTTATCCTTGCTGCCGCGGCCATAGACCAGGTACAGCACGATACCGCTGATGATCATCATCAGCACGGCGTAAACAAAGGTCAGGGCCGTTCCGTTGGGGTTGGAGGTCTCGTCGGTCAGGCTCTTGATCTTCACACCCAGCGTGGGATTGAGCGGGTGATACAGGAAGGCGGACATGTCATAGTCGCCCAGCAGACCATTGAAGTTGAGGGCGGCAATGGCCATGACCGTGGGCAGAATGGCCGGGAAGATCACGCGGCGGAAGGTGGTCCATTCGCCGGCGCCCAGGTTGTGCGCGGCATCCTCCAGCGCGTCATCCAGACCGAAGAAGGCAGCCTTGGTCATTCGCATGGTGAAGGGCAGCTTGATGACCACATAACCAATGAGCATGATGATCAGCGTGCCGGTCAAAACGGTGTTGAACATGTACCACTGCTGACGGTTGTAGAGCAGCACCAGGGCCAGAGCGATCAGTGTGGTGGGCAGCATCCAGGGAATCATCAGGCTGTATTCCAGGGCGCTGGCCGTCAGGGTATTCCTGCGCTTCTGCATGATGCGGCAGGCCGCCACCACAATGATGCCTACCACGATCGCCGCGGCACCGCTGTAGCAGATGCTGACCACAAACGGACGGTAATTGTTGACGTTCTGCAGCAGGTAAGCATAGTTATCCAGCGAGAAGGAGCTGAAATCCAGCGTACGGGTGGAAATGTTTTTGCTGCTGGTAAAGGAGAAGAGGATGATCAGCACCACGGGGATCACATAGATGGCAAACAGCACATATGCGATGGCGTGAACGATCACATTGGCCACGGGGTTGGTGATCTTCTGCTTTACGATGCGGGTCTTGACCTTGGAAACGGACATGTAATGTCCGCGTTTCTCGATGCGCGTCATGATGAACAGGAGCAGCATGGTGGCAAGGCCCAGCACCAGGCTCAGCAGGCTGGCCAGGTCCTTGCTGCTGACGGTATCGGCAAAGGTCTTGATCATCGGGTTGATGGTCTGGAACTGCGTACCGCCCACCAGCAACGGCGCGCTCATGGCCGACAGACCGGTGATGAAGGTCAGGATGGTCACGGCGAACAGGCTGGGCAGCAGCACGGGGAGCACCACGCGGCGCAGGATGGTCCACTGACCGGCACCCATGTTGCGGGCAGCTTCCACCGTTTGGAAGTCCACCGCGCGCATGGCGTTGCGTAAAAAGATCATGTGGTTGGAGGTACAGCTGAACGTCATCACGAACAGTACCGCCCAGTAACCTGTGAACCAGTTGCGGTTGAAGCCCGGGAAGACGCTGACCAGGAAGTTTGTCAGAAAACCATTGGAGCCGTAGATGAACTTGTAACCGGACACCAGTATGATGCCGCCATAGAGCAGCGTGGTCATATAGCCCAGCCGCAGGATGTTGGCACCCTTGATGTCAAAATACTCCGTCACCAGCACCAGGAAAATACCGACCAGACCCACGGTGATGGACAGCGTGGGGCCGAGCAGGAAGGAGTTCTGCAGCGACTTCATGGCCTTTTTGGATTTGAGCAGCTTCTGGATGGGCTCCATGGAGAAGCTGCCGTCCTTAAGGAATACCGTGCCCAGCAGGTTGATGATGGGCGTGATGATGCAGGTCAGGATGAACCAGGCAAAGAGGATGAACAGGATCACCTTGCCCGGCGTCAGCCCTTTGACAAAGGCCTTCGGGTCAAATTTCTTTTTTGTCTTTGCGCTCATATCCCCATCCTCCTCAGTAGATCATCAGATCCTTGGGGTTGAAGGAGACCGTTACCATGTCGCCCATATTGTAGGGAGCGGCGCCGTCGTTCTTTTCGATGGCCTTCACCGTCTGACCGCAGCACTCCAGCGTATACTTGATGTACAGGCCGTAGTATTCACTGCTGACCACTTTGGCGGGCACGCTGACGCTGTCACCGCCGGCGGAAGCGTTGACATGCAAGCGTTCCAGGCGGATATAGGCATGCTTATCGGCGGGAATGCCCAGCTTCTGCTGCAGTTCATTTCCCAGACGGTTGATATCACCGATGAAGTTGCAGACAAACTCAGTCTTGGACTGGCTGTAAATCTCATAGGGGCGGCCGATCTGCTCGATCACGCCGTTATTGAAAACTGCGATGCAGTCGGAAAGCGTCAAAGCTTCCTCCTGATCGTGCGTTACATACACTGTTGTAATGCCAAAGTTGCGCTGCATCTCTTTCAGTTCATTGCGCAGCTGCACACGCAGTTTGGCATCCAGGTTGGAAAGCGGTTCATCCAGGCAGATGATGGCGGGGTTGGTCACCAGTGCGCGGGCGATGGCCACACGCTGCTGCTGACCGCCGGAAAGCTCGGCTACCTTGCGCATCACCTGTGTGTCGTTCAGTTCGACCTTCCTGGCCATTTCACGAACACGCTTGTCGATATCGGTTTTGTTGACCTTCTGCACTTTGAGACCGAAGGCAATGTTTTCGTACACACTCATGGTGGGGAAAAGCGCGTAATTCTGGAACACCATACCGATGTTCCTCTTTTCGACGGGAACATGGGTGATGTCTTTCCCCTTGACGATCACCTTGCCCTGTGTGGGCATATTGAAGCCGGTAATGGTGCGAAGCGTGGTGGTTTTACCGCAGCCGGAGGGACCAAGGAAGGTATAGAACTGTCCTTCCTCCACATGGACGTTAATATCATGCAAGGCGGTGAAATCACCGAATTTCACTTCAATATTTTCGAGACGGATCATAAAAGCCTTCCTCCGAACTATTAAAAAATGGGCAGCGGGGCAGGGACGATGCCCTGCCCCGCTTTGGGTTTATGCCTATGAAAGCTTACTGCATGTATTCCAGAGTGATCTTCTCGCACCAGGCATCGATGTTGGCAGCCACAACGGCCCAATCGATATCCTGAGCGGGGATGGAGCACAGCGCCACCTGAGCGGGATCAGCCTTGTCGGCAGCTTTCTCGTTGGCGGGCATGGTGCCGAACTTTTCAGCCCATTCGCCCTGGATTTCAGCAGAGCCGAACCATTCAACAAAGCGCAGAGCTTCCGCCATCTTGGCTTCGTTCTTCTGCACGCCGTTCACGATGCCGATGCCTTCCACAGCGTAGGGGATGCCGCACTCGGGCACAGCCACAGCGGTCTTGGTGCCGTACTCGGCATCATACTGCAGCACGCCGGAGGACCACATCTGACCCATCACGGTGGGCTTGGTGTCGTCGACGATTTCCTGATACAGGTTCTGGCCGGATTCGGCGACAACGCCGTTGGCGAAGAACTTTTCGATAGCGGCCCAGCCTTCATCGCTGACGCCCAGATCGCCGTTTTCATCCAGGAAGCGGCAAACGATGCCGGCGATGACGTTGCGGGTGGTGCCGCCGGTCAGCTTTTCTTCCACGCGGTACAGACCGTTGTAGGTATCGGTCTCCCAGAAGTCAGCCCAGTCCTTGGGGCCTTCGAGGCCCAAAGCAGCCACCTTCTCGCTTTCGTAAGCCAGCACGATGGCCTGCTTCACGATGGCGTAGTAGTAGCCGTTGGCGTCATTCAGACCCGCGGAGACTTCTTCCGCCCAGGCGGGAGCGTCGTAGGACACCAGGATGTCGCGGGAGATCAGATCGTTCCAGATGATGGCGTTGAGGCCGTACACCACATCACAGATGGGGCTGTTGGCTTCGCTGATCAGACGCTGCTGAACAGCACCGGCGCCGTCTTCCAGCACAACGACCTTGAAGCCGGCCTGAGCGGCACGCTCTTCCAGCCATTCCTTACGGCCGGAGGAACCGGAGTTGGTGTAAATGGTCAGCTCCAGACCGGTGCCGGTCACAGCTTCAGCCATCACGCCGGCGCACAGGGACAGCAGCATGATCATGGCCAGGACAGCGGACAGAATCTTCTTCATAAAAGAATCCTCCAAATATGTTTTTTCAGATGAAAACCAGATGGCTTTCAAATGTATTACTATTATAGCATTTTTGCTCATTCTTGCAATGGATAAACTTTTACCATATAATACATTGTCAGTTTTTCATGTTTATTCAAAATTGCCGTGCAAACCGTCGCTGCTTCCTGTATAATAAGAGTTAAATAATGAAATCTTCTGGTGAAGGAGACCTCTATGAAACTGGACAATTACGGAAGCGTCATCCGTCTGGCTGTACTCGGCTACGGCTGCCGCGGTCAGACCATGCTTGATCTTTTGCTGGATATGCCCGATATCCGCATCACCGCTGTGTGCGACACCGAGCCGGATCGTCTGGAAGCCGCTGCCCGCCGTGTCTTTGAGTGTCAGGGGAGCACGCCTTTTGCCTCCCCGTTATCGCTGGAATGCGTGCAGCGGGAGGACGTGGATGCCGTAGTCATCTTCACTGCCTGGGAGGCCCATATCCCCCAGGCCATCGAAGCCATGCGCTGCGGCAAGCCCGCCGCCATGGAGGTCGGCGGTGCCATGAGCATCGAAGAATGCTGGCAGCTGGTCCGTGTACGGGAAGAGACCGGTGTGCCTGTGATGCTGCTGGAAAACTGCTGCTACGGTGAAACAGAGCTGACACTGCTGAACATGCTTCGCAAGGGACTCTTTGGTACGCTCGTACACTGCGAAGGCTCTTACGCGCATGATCTGCGGGACGAGATCGGTCTCGGCGACATCAATCGTCACTACCGGCAGCGGCATTTTCTGCGCCGCAACGGTGAGCTGTACCCCACGCATGAGCTGGGTCCCATCGCCACATGGCTGGGCATCAACCACGGCAACCGTATGGTCAGTCTGGTCAGCATGGCCAGCAAAGCCTGCGGACTGCACGAATGGCTGGTGGAGCATCGGGCCGACCGTCCCGATTTGCAAAGCGCGCAGATCAACGAAGGCGATGTCGTCACCACCATGATCAGGTGCGCCAACGGTGAAACGATCGTGCTGCGCCATGACTGCACCCTTCCCCGACCCTACAGCCGCGGCGGCTGTCTGCGCGGCACCAAGGGCATGTGGCTGGAGGATAACCGCAGCTGCTTTATCGAAGGGCATTCCCCCGCTGACCCTGCCCACTGGACCCACCGCTGGGAAAGTGACAGAAAATATATGGAAGAATACCGTCACCCCATCTGGCAGGAATACCGCCGCATCGGGGAACGCGGCGGCCATGACGGCATGGATTTTCTGGTATTACGTGCCTTTATTGAATCGGTCCGCAATCAGACGCCGCCGCCCATTGATGTGTATGACGCCGCCGCCTGGATGAGCGTCACTGCCCTGAGTGAGCAGTCGATCGCTTTGGGCAGTCAACCCCTGCCGATGCCCGATTTTACCTCCGGCCGCTGGCTGCAGGAACGCACGGACCGTGCTATGGGCCCCTTTGCCCTGTTCGAAAAGTGACAATTGAAGCATCGGGAATGACAATCCGGCGCTTTTGCGTTGACGATGGGTACAGAAAAGCCTATAGTTATGCTCACAAGGGAAACAATTTCCCCGTATACCCGTTTCCTCTGTCGAAGAAAGGAAGTACCCCATGAAAACCGAGACCCTGAGCCGCTGCGAACTGTTGATCAACAACCGTGAAGCCCTGCGCCCCGCCATGCGCAGTCAGGGAGACCTGACCCGCTTCAGCTGTGCCCTGCTGTATGCCCTGAACGACCGGACAGCGGATGCCGAAGTTTTCACTTCCACAAAGCAGCTGCTTAAGCAGCAGACCGGTGTGTTTTCCTCTTTCCGCGGCACGGGAGAATACATGACCCTTGCCATGCTGGCAATGTCGGATGATCCGCAGACCCATCTTGTCAAAGCACTGCGTGCTTATGAGGCGCTGCGCAAAAGCTTCCATGCCAGCGATTACCTGCCGCTTGCAGCCCTGACGCTGAGCAGCAGCGTCGAAGAGATCCGATATGATGAGGTCGCCTACCGCGCACATTCCCTGTATCAGCAGATCCGCAAAATGCATCCCATGATCTCCGATTCGGCGGATACCAACAACTGCCTGATGATGGCCCTGTCCGACACCGATGATACGACCTTGCTTCAGAATGCCGAATTCTGCTTTGATCAGCTGAAAGAATCACTGGGTTCCTTTTCCGGCAATGCCCGTCAGGCCATCGGCTTTGCCCTGGCATTGGCCCGCGGCGATATGACCGCGCGGTGTGACAAGGTTGCCGCATTGTACAAAGCCTTCAAGGCCGCCGGCTGCCGCTGGAGCATGGAACGGCTGCTTCCACTGCTTGGAGCACTGGCGCTTCGTCAGGAAGATGCCGACATGCTGGTCAAGGAAGTAATGGAAGCCGAAGCTTGGCTGAAGCCCCACAAAGGCATGAGCGGGTTCTTTGCCTCCGTCGATCGTGCGACCCGCCTGTGCTTTGCCACCCTGATCGTCATCAGCGGCGGGGATGCGGCGGGGCTTGCCGCCAATGAAGCGGTCACCCACGCCATCCAACAGCAGATGCTCATGACCTCCTGCATGGTCTCCGTTTCCGTTGCCACGACAGCCGCAACCTCCCATCATTAAACAAAATCAGCGGGGGATCGCACAAAAGATGCGTCCCCCGCCTTTTTTATTTATTTGGTCAGTTCTTCGCGGAACAGCCTTCCGATCGTACCCAGCATATGCAGGCATTCCGGCCAAAGCTGTTCAGGCGAATGGTTGATGAACCGCGGCGCTTCGAAATTCAGATCGCCCTTGTAGCCGATCTCCTTCAGTCCTTTCAGGAAGCCGTCCCAATCGACGGAACCCGTGTAAGGCATCATGTGGTCATCCAGATGGCCGGCGTTATCCTGCATGTGCAGTGCCTTGATGCGCTTGCCCATGATCTTGATCGCGCGGTACAGATTCTGCCTTGCCAGATGAGCATGACCGGTATCCAGGCAGAAGCCAAACATTTCCTCCCCCGCCAGGACATTCAGCTCATCCACATAAGCCGCCGCCTCATAAAAATCGCTGCAGGCGCCGGCAAAGCGCGTTCCTTCATCCCCGCGGCCGAACATGTTTTCCAGCAGGATCGTAACGCCGTACTGCTTCGCCGTGGGAATCATGGCTGTATACATGGCTATGTTCAATGCGTGCTCTTCATCAGGATCGAAGCGTTCGGGATTCTTTGCCGCAAACCCCGGATGAATGATGCAATGATCGCAATCCATAAAAGCCGTCAAGGCAATGGATTTGCGCATGATGGGCGCCATGCGGGCGTTCAGCTCCTCATCCCCATACCAGTACATGGGAAAGGGGGCGTGCACCTGTGAAATTTTGATGCCCGTCTGCCGTGCCGCTTCGCGGTAGGGAAGCAGCAGCTCCTTTATCTGTTCAAGGGAGCCGTCCATCACATTGGGCTTGTGCCCGATCACATCTGTGTTCGGGAAAAACAGGCCGCCCAGACCAAACTGGATGGCTTCGATGCCGTTATCGGCCAGCATGCGGAAAGCCGTCAGCGGATCATATTTTTTGAGGACATTGCCGGGATGCAGAGAGATCAGCATGGGATGTTCCATGGTGTTTGCCTCCTTATTCTTCGGTCAGATCGACATAGCTGCCGCTGATGACATGAAGCAGGGTATCGGGCGCCAATTCCATTTGCAATCCGCGCCTTCCCGCGCTGACACAGATGGTATCAAACAGCTGCGCCGTTTCGTGGATGAAGGTGGTGAAGGGCTTTTTCATGCCCACAGGGGAGCAGCCGCCGTGGATGTAGCCCGTCAGCCCAAGAAGCTCCTTTTGCGGCAGCATGGCAATGCTCTTTTCTCCTGCCGCCTTTGCGGCTTTTTTCAAATGCAGGGTGCAATTGACGGGCACCACAAACACATAATATTTGCGCCCCGGCGCCTCGGTGACCAGCGTTTTGAACACCCGGTCTGCCTCCTGCCCCAGCAGCGCCGCCACCGCCTGCCCATCCGTAGCGTTTTCATCATACACATGCATGGTATAGGGAACACCCGCGGCATCAAGGATGCGCAGGGCATTGGTCTTATCCTGTTTGCTCACATCGGCCTCTTTTTTGCAAAAGCGCAACCGTTTTTGCGTTTTTTTCGGCATGATTATAGCACAAAAAAGCTTTATGATAAAAGCCTCTCTTGTGAAAAATAAAAAAAAATGGTATGATAGCATTGGATTGTTCCGCAATCCCATCAACATCAAAAAAAGAGGTTACGATATGCTTCCTCAGGATATTGCCGTACTGATCCCCTCGCTCGAGCCGGATGAGCGCCTTCCCCGCTACATCGATACGCTGACCGACGCGGGCTTTAAGACCATCATTGTCGTCAACGACGGCTCCTCTGCCGCCTATGACGCTGTTTTTGACAGCATTTCCGCCCGCGAGGGCTGCACCGTGCTGCGCCATGAGGTCAACCGCGGCAAGGGTCAGGCGCTGCGTACCGGCGTGGAGTATCTTTTGAATAAAACAAGCTGCAAGGGCGTCATTACCGCCGATGCCGACGGTCAGCATACCGCTCCCGATACGCTGCTGCTGGCGGAAGCCATGCAGGAAAACTCCCGGGAACTGCTGCTGGGCAGCCGCGATTTTTCGCCTACCAACACCAACATTCCCTCCCGCAGCCGCTTTGGCAACCGCACCACCTCGGCGGTGTTCAAGCTGCTTTACGGCTCCTATCTGCCCGACACACAGACCGGTCTGCGCGGCTTTACCCGCAATGTGTTTGCCGATATGCTCAACATTGCCGGTGACCGTTTTGAATATGAGATGAACCAGCTGATCTATTGCTCCCGCCACAAGATCGCATTCAAGATCATCCCCATCGAAACGATCTATCTGGAGGAAAACAAATCCTCCCACTTCCACCCCATCCGCGATTCCTGGCGCATTTACAAGCTGATGCTGGGTTCCTTCTTCCGCTTCGCGGCGGTCAGCATCGTGAGCTTTGTTATCGATTACGCGGTGCTGTCGCTGCTGTACTTCCTGGTGTTCAGGGACACAGCCGATGTGAAGCTGCTTGGCATCGTCTTCAGCGCAAAAGCGCTGTATGCCGCCCCCATCGCCCGCCTGTGCTCCTCCCCATTCAACTTCCTGATGAACAAAAGCTTCTCCTTCCAGGTCAAATCCTCCAAGGGGGCGGCAGGACGCTATGCCGTGCTGGCGACCGTCTGCCTGATCCTGACCACACTTTTGTTTGCCGTGCTGGATCACTTTGTGACCGGCGCCGCCTTCCTGCACCTGCTGCTCAAATGCGTGATCGATGTGGTCATGTATCTGCTCAACTACCGCATTCAGAGCAACTGGGTTTTCCGCTCTGACGACCGCGCCTGAAACGGAGGACGCCCATGAGTGACAACCGTCTTTCCCTGATCCGCAACTTTTGCAGCATTGCGCACATCGACCACGGCAAATCCACCCTGGCGGACCGCATTCTGGAATTGACCGGCGTGTTTGAAAAGCGCGAAATGGTGGAACAGATCCTTGACTCCATGGAGCTGGAACGCGAGCGCGGCATCACCATCAAAAGCAAAGCCGTGCGCATGCATTATAAAGCCCATGACGGCAAGACCTATGAGCTGAACCTGATCGACACCCCCGGTCACGTCGATTTCACCTACGAGGTCTCCCGTGCGCTGGCCGCCTGCGAAGGCGCACTGCTGGTGGTAGACGCCACGCAGGGCATTGAAGCCCAGACGCTGGCCAATGTGTATATGGCCCTGGAGCACAATCTGGAGACGGTGCCCGTCATCAACAAGATCGACCTGCCCTCTGCGGAACCGGAGGTCGTGCGCAAGGAAATTGAAGAAGTCATCGGTCTGGATGCTTCTGACGCGCCGCTGACCAGTGCCAAGCAGGGCATCGGCATCGAGGATGTACTGGAGGCGGTAGTCACCCGCATGCCTCCGCCCGAGGGCGATGCCACCGCGCCGCTGCAGGCGCTGGTGTTTGATGCCAAGTATGACAATTACCGCGGTGCCATCTGCTATGTGCGTATCAAAGAAGGCCGTATCTATCCCGGCATGCGCATGCGCATGATGCAGACAGGTGCCGAGTTTGACGTGGTCGAGGTGGGTCATCTGAGCCCCGGCTGCGAGGCCGCCCCCGAGCTGCTGGCCGGTGAAGTCGGCTATGTTGCCGCCTCCATCAAGGACCTGGCCGATACCCGTGTGGGCGATACCATCACCAATGCCGATGCGCCGGCTGCCGAGCCGCTGCCCGGCTATCGCCATGTGACACCCATGGTGTACTGCGGCATCTATCCCGCCGACGGCGCCGATTACGAAAACCTGAAGGATGCCCTGGAAAAGCTGCGCATGAATGACGCCTCTCTGGCTTATGAACCGGAGACCAGCGTGGCGCTGGGCTATGGCTTCCGCTGCGGCTTCCTGGGTCTTTTGCACATGGAGATCATTCAGATGCGCCTGGAGCGCGAGTTTGACCTGGACCTGGTCACCACTGCCCCCAGCGTCATCTACGAGGTGCACAAGACCAACGGCGAGACCCTCACCATCGATAACCCCACCAACCTGCCGCCCATCACGGAGATCGCCTCCATGAGCGAGCCCTATGTGCTGGTGACCATCCACACACCGCAGGAATATGTGGGTACGCTGATGGATCTGTGTCAGGACAAACGCGGCACTTTCAAGGATATGCAGTTTGAAGGCAGCCGTGTACGCCTGACCTATGATATTCCCCTGAACGAAGTGATCTTTGACTTTTTCGATCCTCTCAAGAGCCGCAGCCGCGGCTATGCCTCCATGGAATATGAGCTGAAGGGATATATCGAGAGCGATCTGGTCAAGCTGGACTTTTTGCTCAACGGCGACATCTGCGACGCCTTCACCATGATCGTGCACCGTGAGCGTGCCTATGCCCGCGGACGCAGCATTGCCGAAAAGCTGAGCGAGGTCATACCGCGTCAGCAGTTTGACATCCCCATTCAGGCAGCCATCGGCGGCAAGGTCATTGCCCGTGAGACCGTCAGGGCTGTGCGCAAGGACGTGCTGGCCAAGTGCTACGGCGGCGATATCACCCGTAAAAAGAAGCTGCTGGAAAAGCAGAAGGAAGGCAAAAAGCGCATGCGTCAGTTTGGTACCGTGCAGGTGCCCAGCGAAGCCTTCATGAAGGTGCTCAAGATGGGCGAAGACTGACGCCCCGGAGAATAAAAATGATCGTAGTGGTTGCGGAAAAACCAAGTGTCGGACGCGATATCGCCCGCGTGCTTGGCTGCAAAACACAGGGCGACGGATGCCTGACGGGAGACAATTATACCGTCACATGGGCCGTGGGACACCTTGTCACGCTGTGCGAGCCCGATGAAATTGACGAAAGATACAAAAAATGGCGCATGGCGGAATTGCCCATTCTGCCGGAAAATTTGCCGACCAAGGTGATCCCAAAAACAAAAAAACAGTTTTCGGTCATCAAAAAACTGATCAACGCCAAGGAGACCGAGCGCGTCATCTGCGCCACGGACGCCGGACGCGAGGGCGAATTGATCTTTCATTACATCTATGACAAAGCCGGCTGCACCAAGCCCATCGACCGCCTGTGGATCTCCTCCATGACGGACGAAGCCATCCGGGAAGGATTTGACAGCATCCGCCCCGACAGTGATTACGAGGGGCTGCGTCAGAGCGCCGTCTGCCGCTCGGAAGCAGACTGGCTGGTGGGCATGAATGCCAGCCGCGCTTTTACGCTGCGCTACAACGTGCTGCTTTCGGTGGGGCGCGTACAGACGCCCACACTGGCCATTCTGGTCAAACGCCGTCGGGAAATCGAGCAGTTCAAGCCGGTGGAGTATTATACCGTGACCGCTGACTTTGGCGATTACACGGGTCAATGGATCGACGAAAAGGCCGATGATGAAAAGACCGCGAACCGCATTGCAAACAAAGAAACAGCAGATGCCCTCGCGCAGAAGGTAAAAGGCCATCCCGCCCGAGTACGCTCGGTCACAAAGGAAGAAAAAAAAGAGCTGCCGCCGCAGCTTTATGATCTGACCAGCCTGCAGCGGGATGCCAACCGGCTTCTCGGCTTCACGGCGGACAAGACCCTGAAGGTGGCACAGAGCCTGTACGAAAAATACAAGCTGATCACCTATCCGCGTACCGACAGCCGCTACCTGCCCATGGACATGGTTCCCAAGCTGTATCAGACGCTCAAATCGCTGCCCGAACCCTACAAGCACCTGGAAGACGGTATGGAGCACAAAGAGGACGGTAAGCTGTGGATCAGCAAGCGTGTGTTTGACAACAGCAAGGTGTCCGACCACCACGCACTGCTGCCCACCCCCAAGACACCGCAGCTGGATAAGCTTCCGGCCGATGAACGCGCGGTATACGATCTGATCACCCGTCGGCTGCTGGCCGCCTTTTATCCGGTGTACCTGTATGACGCCGTGCGCGTCATCACGGAGGCGGAAGGCGAGATCTTCCGTTCCAACGGACGCACCGTCAAACAGGAAGGCTTCAAAGCCCTGTACAGGGACGACGACAGCAAAAAGAAAACCCGCAAAAAAGCCGATGCCGAGGAAAATGACCTGACCGCCCTGCCCGAACTGCACGAGGGCGACAGCCGCACCGTCAAGAAAGCCGAGGTGCAGAAGAGCGCCACCAAGCCGCCCGCGCCGCATACCGACGCCAGTCTGCTTTCCGCCATGGAGCATGCCGGCCGTGAGATCGAGGATGAAGCACTGCGCGAATCCATGAAGGGCGCAGGATTAGGGACTCCCGCCACCCGTGCCGCCATCATTGAGCGGCTGCTTCAGGTGGGCTACGCGCAGCGCAAGGGGCGTGCCATCAACGCCACGGATAAAGGTGTGCAGCTGATCGACGCCGCTCCGCAGGAAATTGCCTCCCCCGAGCTGACCGGTCGATGGGAGCTGGCGCTGGATGAGATCGCCAAGGGGCAGCGTGAAACGCCCCGCTTTATGGAGGGCATCCGCCGTATGAGCGCGTTTCTGGTGGAGTTTGCCCGTGACAAAGCCCCCGATGTGGCTTTTCCCGAGGAAGAACGCCGCGGAAAGGGAGGAAAACGCGCTGTTTCCGCCGCAAAAAAGGTCGATGGTCTGGTCTGCCCTCTGTGCGGCAAGCCTGTGCAGGAAACCGAGCGTGCCTTTGGCTGCAGCGGCTGGAAGGGCGGCTGTCACTTTACCTTGTGGAAGGACTGCCTGTCCCGGGTCGGCGGCCCTGCGCTGAACGAAAAGATCGTGACACTGCTGTTAAAGGACGGCACCGTACGCGGCAGCACAGGCACGTTGGAAATGAAGGATCACGCGCTCACCTTTACCCGCAGCGGCAGTGCGGAGCCCGCGGCAACCATCAACATCATTTACGAGAAGAAAAAATAATATGAGGGTGCTGACACCAAATGTCAGCACCCTTGTTTTTTTCCATTCTTACCGCTGTTTGCGCAGCTTCAGCAATGCTGCCATCAACACTATCGGAAAAACGCATCCGGCCGCCATGCCGGCCTGCAGGCTGTCCCCCGCACTTTGCGCGATCAGACCGACCAGACCGGGAGCCATGGCACCGCCCAGGTCGCCCGCCATGGCAAGAAGCGCGAACATGGCGGTACCGCCCGCAGGCAGGCGAGCAGAGCAAAGGCTGATGGTACCCGGCCACATGATGCCGACAGAAAAGCCGCACACCGCGCAGCCCAGCAGCCCCAGCATGGGCATTTGAGCAAAAGCCGCCAGCAGATAACATATCAGGCACAGCAGACCCGAGACCATCATATACGGCATCAGGTTCATTTTTCCACGACTGCTGCCGCGGCCGTACAGAACGCGGCTGCCGCCCATGGCAACGGCAAACAGGCACGGCCCCAGCAGGTCACCCCATATTTTCGTCAACCCCAGCGCTTCCTCGGCATAAGCAGAGGCCCACTGGGACATGGCCAGCTCACAAGCGCCGGCACAGACCATCAGGACCACGGAGATCCGGAACACTTTGTTTTTGATCAGGCTCCGCACCGTCATGCCTTTGCCCTCTTCCGTCAGCCTTTCAATGGGGCAGACACGGAAGTTGAACAGATTGACAAAGGGCAGAAGCGCCCAAAGGCACGCCAGAACACGCCAGTTTTGCATGCCGAAAACGGCAAAAAAGGCCGTACTGAATCCCACTACACCCACACAGCCCCAGCAGTAGAAGGAATGCAGTGTGCTCATGACGGCGTCCTTGTGTTCAAAGGGGCAGGCTTCTACAATGGGGCTGACAAGTACCTCGATGAGGCCGCTGCCCACCGCATAGATGACGACGCTGATCAGAATGCCGATGAACGGATCGCCCGTCAGCTGCGGCAAAAAGGCCAGACCCATCAATCCGGCTGCCGCCAGTGCCTCCGAAGCCACCACACAGCGGCGATAATCGATTTTTTCCGCATGGCGTGCGCAGAGAGCGTCCACCGTCAACTGGGTCAGAAAAAACAGTGCGGGGATGACTGCCACTTTGCCCAGCGGAATACTGAATTCCGCCTGAAACCTTAAAAAAAGCAGCGGCGCGAAGTTTGCGGTGATGGCTTGTGTGATAAAGCCAAGATAACAGGCGATCAGCGTCCTCCTGTATTTCATTCGTTTTCTTCTTTCAGCAGATTTTGAAGTGCGTTCGGCAGCGGTACGGCAAAACTCAGCGTTTTTCCTGTCACAGGATGCACAAAGCGCAGGGAGGCCGCGTGCAGGGCAAAGCGGCCGGGCAGCGCGGCCAGCGGCGTACCGTACAGATAATCCCCTGTGATCGGACAGCCCATGGAAGCCAGATGCACCCGGATCTGATGCGTGCGGCCCGTTTCCAACCGCAGGCGAAGAAGCGCGCGTCCGTTTTCGGCACGCTGCAGCACCTGATAATGCGTCACGGAGCGTTTGCCATCCTCCCGTATTCCCCGCCGCACACCATCGATGACAGCGATGGGACGGTCAATCACCCCTTCATCCTCTTGGGGCGTGCCTTCCGTCACCGCCAGATACTCCCGCACAAAGGATTCTGTGTGCAGCAGACGCTGCAGACGGTCATGCGCGTGGGCATTCATGGCTGCCGCCATCAGGCCGCTGGTACCCTTATCCAGGCGGTTGACCGGCCGCCACACAAAGTTTTCGGGACAACCCAATGATTCCAGCACCGCGTTTTCCAGACAGTTTTCATCGGTATGGTGCCCACGCACCGAAGGCATGGGCGCCGGTTTGTCAATGACCAGCACATCCTCATCACGATAGAGGATGGGAACATTGACACCGGAGGGCGTCAGCTGCTGCCCCGCGTCCTGCAGCAGCACGGAAATGCACTGTCCCGCATACACCCGTGCATCGGTATGCGTTGGAACGCCGTCCAGCAGGATGCCATTTTGAAATTTCAATGCAGAGACGCGATGGGCAGAGAGGTGCAGCCGGCTGCGCAGCAGCCCTTCCAGCTTGCGGCCGTTTTCCTCCGGCGGAACGGTGTAGGTCAGCTCACGCATGGGCTTTGGCAATATTCTGCATCCAGATGCCCTTTTTGATCAGGATAAAGCCCAGTACGCATTTGGACAGGTTCATGCCCTCCACCACCAAATAGGAAACGAAGATCCCGGCGTTGAGGACGCTTACCATGAGCAGCGCCAGCGGCACGGAAATGACCCAGGTATAGCCCGCGTCAAACAGGAAAGTGATGATGGTTTTGCCGCCGGAGCGCAGGGTAAAGTATGCCACATGCGCAAAGGACTGGATGGGCATGATGCAGGCGGCAATGACCAGCAGGCGCGAGGCGGTATCGCGGACATCCGCCGTAACACCCGTGTATACGCCGGGCACATAGGGCGAGGCCAGGATCAGCAGCAGACCCATGCCCACGGCACACAGGAAGCTGAAAAAGGCCAGCTTCCATGTGGTGCTCAGCGCACGGTCGTTATCATCCGCACCCAAGGCCTGCCCCACCATGATGGACACCGCGGTGCCCATGGACAGATGCACCACATTGAACAGATTGGTAATGGTGCTGGTGATGCTCAGCGCGCCCACCACCGTCAGGGAGCAGCGGCTGTAGACCGCCGTCAGCGTACTGATGCCCATGGACCACAGCAGCTCATTCAAAAGCAGCGGCAGACCCATGCGCACCACGTCCTTCAAAAGGGAAGCAGGTACGCGGAAAGTGTGAAAAGCCCCCTGCAGGAAGGTAAAACGGTCGCTGTGACGATGCGATGCAAAAACCAGAATAAACAGCTCCACAAAACGGCTCAGCACCGTCGCCGCGGCAGCACCTGCCACGCCCATGCAAGGGAAACCGAATTTGCCGAAAATGAGCAGATAATTGAACAGCGCATTGGTGCACACGGCGGTAATGCTGGCCAGCATGGGCATACGAGTCTCGCCTGTCTCCCTCAATGTGCCGGAATAGCACTGGCTGATGGCAAAGGGCAGCAGCCCGATGATGCTGATTCTGAGGTAGGTATTGCCGTTTGTCAGCATCTGCTCGGCCATCTGTGCTTCGCCCTCACCCTGCAGAAACAGAGTGATCAGCTGCGGGCCCATCAGCAGGAATGTCGCCGAAGCCAAACCGAACAGCAGCAGGGATTCCATCAGCTTGATACGGAACGTGTTGCGCAGACCGCCGATATCCCCCGCGCCGTAAAACTGCGCGCCGAAAATGCCGGCGCCGGACAAGCCGCCAAATACCGCCAGATTGAAAATAAACAGCAGCTGATTGGCGATGGCAACGCCGCTCATTTCGGCAGTGCCAAGCGCGCCCACCATCAGGTTATCCAGCAGGCTGACAAAGTTTGTCACGGTGGACTGGATGATGACAGGCACCACCAGCGCCATAACGGTTTTATAAAAGACCTTATCCCCCAGCAAAGTGCGGCGGGCAGATGACAAAAGCTTCATACAATATCCTTTCTTTTCAGGGGCGGCTTCTTCTGCGGCGTACCACATTATCCTCTTCCTCGGGCAGATAAAGTGCCTTCGGCGGATCGGAAAGCCGGGGCGGTGCTACCGCACGCAGCTGCTTTTGCAAACGGCGATGCCTCTCCAGCATTCCAAAGCGGGCAGAGCACAACCCCGACAGAGCAAGCAGCGGCAGCAATTTCAAAAAACGTACCGCCTCGCCGAGCAATGTCAGCTTCAGGGTCAGACCATAGCCCAGCAGCGCAAGGCTGAACAGGGCGCAAAGAAGGGAGCCGCTCTGCCGTCTGCCAAGCGTAAGCGTCAGAAGGGAATTCAAAAAACACAGCACCATGAAAAACGGCACAAGGAAAATGCGCATATCCACATACCGCACCACACGTTCCAGCGGAATCTGTTCGCCGATCGCCATGCGCACAAACATCTGGAGCGGTCCCCACATGGCATCCAGGCGGGTGCAAAACTCGTAGACTGAAAGAGCCGCCAGCGCAGCAGCCCACAAAAACAACCACTTTCCCAAAGGCAGTTTCTTCACGGTGTCACCTCCCCAATGCGAAAATTTCACCGATAACAGTTTATCCGCAACTGTCAAAGCTGTCAAGAGACGACCGTGGACGAAGAGAAGCACCCTTACACCATTCATCCGTGCAAGGGTGCCTGCTGTTTCATGGGATTACAGCGTATTGATAAAATCCAGGATCATCTGTTTGGTGCTGTCGTCAAAGAAGACCGCGTCGGAATGATCTGCTCCGCGGAAGATGTGCAGCTCGCTGCGCACACCGTTCTGCTGCAGGGTATCATAGAAAACACGGCTGTGCCGCAGGGGCACCTGCGTGTCGCTGTCGCCCTGCAGGATCAGAAACGGCGGTGACGAAGGTGTGACCAGCTGCGGCAGATCGGGATAATGCGCCGCGTCCGGATGAAGGGATACGGTCCCCTCCTCCACGCCGAAGCGCGTGGGCTGTGTAACGGGATAAAAGGCACACACGCCCTTTACCGCGGCGCTTTCCTGCAGGTTTTCACCCCTGTCCCACTCGGTACGGTCGGCAGTCAGTCCGAGCAGGGAGGCCATATAGCCGCCCGCCGACTCGCCCATGGCGACCATGCGGTTGGGATCGAGCCCGAGCTCCTCACTGTGCGCCCGCAGGTAACGCACGGCTTCCCGGGCGTCCTCGATCTGTTCGGGAAAGCGGGTGCGCGCGTCCACGCCGTATTCAATGCTGGCCACTGCCCAACCGCGTTTGGCAAAATAGCTGAGCTATGGCATCCACACGTTGCGGTCCACCATCACAAAGCCGCCGCCGCAGAAGAAGAGGATGACGGGCTGTACCGTCTTTTTGTCATAGGAAAAGCATTGACGGGAGCGCATCAGGCTGAGGCGAAGCGGTTTGTAGGTCGCCTTGCACCAATCCTTGCGATAACCGTATACCAGTTCGGAGCCGAGACACACCACCGGCTGTTCCGCTGCAAAATCGTGTTCCGTGATCATCGGTTACTCCGTTCTCAGGGCTACGACCGGGTCCTTCTTGGCCGCCATACGAGCAGGAATGAAGCCGGCGACCACGGTAAGCAGCATGCTGATGAGGACCAGAATGCCCGCGCTGCCCGCGGGAAGGGCCGCGGTGGCGTTGATGCCTGCCACGCTGCGGATGATCATGGTGATGGGAATGTTGAGCAGGATGGTGGAGACGATACCGATCAGACCGGCAATGAGGCCGATGATAAGCGTTTCCGCCGTAAAGACACGGCTGACATCCTTCTTGGAAGCACCCATAGCGCGCAGGATGCCGATCTCCTTGGTGCGCTCCAGCACACTGATATAGGTGATGATGCCGATCATGATGGAGGACACCACCAGCGAAATGGAAACAAAGGCAATCAGCACATAGGAAATGGCGTTGACGATGGTGGTGACCGAGCTCATCAGCGCGCCGACATAATCAGTATAGCTGATGACGCGTTCCTCATGACCCTCATCGCGCATGCGCGCGTTGTAGGCTTCGATCAGCGCCACGGTCTTTTCCTTGCTGGCAAAATCCACGGGATAAATGCTGATCGCGCTGGGCGTGGTCAGCTCCACGGCACTGAGCAGGGACAGGTTGCCGCGATAGGTGGCATTGGTCGTCTGACCCTTCATTTGCTGACGCGCCATCTCCAGCAGCTTTTCCTCGCTGAGGAAGCGGGTATAGGCGTTGATCTGCTTCTGCTGATCCTCCGGCAGGGAAGCGATGTAGTCGTTGAGCATATCGATGGTCAATTCCGGCATGGTGCCGTCGAAGCGCAATCCGGTAAAGATATCCACCTCTTCATTTTCACGCTGGGCCCGCACGGCATCGGTCTCACCGTTAGCCTTCACCACATATTCGGTCAGCTCGGGCAGATAGCCCACGCCGCCGGACATGAAGTCGGATATAAGGGAATTGCTGTTGCTGCGGGCAATGCCCACGATTCTGAGGGGCATGCCGCCCTCCAGCACCTGCTCCATCATCACGGCGTTGGTGCTTACGTTTTCATAAACGCCGGAGGCGTTGGGCTGATACAGGTTGCCGGGCAGCACCAGGGTGAAGTCAAGGTTCATCAGCTCATCGTAGCTGAAACGTGTGCCGTCGGTACTGACATTCTGACCGCTCAGCAGACTTCTGAGCATACCGGCGGTTTCAGACTGATCGCGCAGCCCCAGCGTGTACAGCATGGTATCGGAAATGTCGTGATTTTCGCCCACCACCAGCAGCAGCTCGTCATAGCGCTGCGGCATGCGGCCCGTCAGCAGTTCATACTGTTTTTGACGGCCCTCGCTCAATTCGAAGAAGGCGTTCATGTTGTACATATCCATCATGTTGCTCATCTGACTCATGGAGGACATGGCGGCCAGACCGGACATATCATTCATCATGGAGCTGCCCGTCATGCTGTCGATGAGTGTGCTGGGGTTGACACGCACCGTACCGCCCACCGCGCTGCGGTTATAGATGAGCACATCGGTGTCATATTCATATTTGACGCCACTGATGAGGCCGTCAAAATCATGTGTTTCTTCCAGATAAACCTTGAAGGAAGCCAGGTCGTTCTGCTCCACCTCGTTCATCATGGCATTGAGCATGCCCGCCATGGCATTGCTGGAATGGATGTAGCCTTCCTCCACTTCCACAACGGTATTCTGTACCGCGGTCATGGCACCCAGCATGGCGGCCGAGCCACTCATGGTAGAGGATTGAATGTTGAGCGGATAGGAGCTGAGCGTTCCCTCCTCCACATCCTTGATATACTGATTGATACCGCCCGACAGCGACATGATGAGGGCAATGCCGATGATGCCGATGCTGCCCGCCAGGCCGACCATGAAGGTGCGGCCTTTTTTGGTCATCAGGTTGTTGAGCGACAGGTGCAAGGCCGTCATGAAGCTCATGGAGGTGTGACCGCTGCGCACCTCGCCGCCCTCCTCGCCGCCGTCAAAGGGCATGGTATCGGACTGCACACGGCCGTCCAGCAGGCGTACGATGCGGGTGGCATAGCTTTCCGCCAGCTCGGGATTGTGCGTCACCATGATGACAAGGCGGTCACGGGCGATCTCTTTGAGTACATCCATGATCTGCACGCTGGTCTCGCTGTCCAGCGCGCCGGTAGGTTCATCCGCCAGCAGGATCTCGGGGTCGTTAACGAGGGCGCGGGCAATGGCCACGCGCTGCATCTGACCGCCGCTCATCTGGTTGGGCTTCTTTTTCATCTGATCGCCAAGGCCCACCTTTTGCAGCGCCTCAACGGCGCGGCGGCGGCGCTCCGCCCCGCTGACACCCGAAATGGTCAGCGCAATCTCCACATTGGAAAGCACCGTCTGATGCGGGATCAGGTTATAGGACTGAAACACAAAGCCCACTGAGTGATTGCGGTAGCTGTCCCAGTCACGGTCCTTGAACTGCTTGGTGGATTTTCCCTTGATGACAAGATCGCCGCCGCTGTAGCGGTCCAGACCGCCGATGATGTTGAGCAGCGTGGTCTTGCCGCAGCCGGAGGGACCGAGGATGGCCACAAATTCATTGCGTCGGAAGGAAATACTGACTTCCTTCAGCGCCTGTACGCTCATATCGCCGGATTTGTATTCTTTGCTGATTCCGTGAAGCTCAAGCATGACAAAAGATCCTTTCCCGGAAGTTTTCCTGAACAATATAGCACGTCATTGTAAATTAAATATAAACCCATGACCGTTTTCAGCACAACAGGGAGAAAGACTTTGCTTTTCTCCCTGTTGTTACTGCTTTATTCCAGCTCAAACGCGCCGGTATACAGCTGATAATACTGACCCTTCTGGGCAATGAGCTGATCATGCGTACCGCGTTCGATGATGCGGCCGTGATCGAGCACCATGATGACGTCGGAATTCTGGACGGTGGACAGGCGGTGGGCGATGACAAACACGGTGCGTCCCTTCATCAGCTGATCCATGCCGCGCTGCACCAGGGCCTCGGTACGGGTATCGATGGAGGAGGTAGCCTCATCCAGGATCATGACCGGCGGGTTCGCCACGGCGGCACGTGCAATGGAGATCAGCTGGCGCTGTCCCTGACTGAGGCCGCTGCCATCCCCCGCCAGAACGGTGTTGTAGCCGTCGGGCAGGCGGGTGATAAAGTCATGCGCGTTGGCCAGCTTGGCCGCGGCGATGCATTCTTCATCGGTCGCGTCCAGCTTGCCGTAACGGATGTTGTCCATCACGGTACCGGTAAAGAGGTTGACCTCCTGCAGCACCACGCCGAGAGAGTGGCGCAGATCGGCCTTGCGGATCTTGTTGATGTTGATGTTGTCATAACGGATCTTGCCGTCCGCGATGTCATAAAAACGGTTGATGAGGTTGGTGATGGTCGTTTTGCCGGCACCGGTCGCACCCACAAAGGCCACCTTCTGACCGGGTTTGGCATACAGGGTAATGTCATGCAGCACGGTCTTGCCCTCTTCATAGGCAAAATCCACCTCGGACATGGTCACCTCGCCGCGCAGCTTTTCATAAGTGACGGTGCCGTCCGGACGGGGGTATTTCCATGCCCACATGCTGGTGGGCTCCGCGCTTTCGCAGATTACACCGTCCTTTTCCACCACATGGACCAGCGTGACCACGCCGTTATCCTGCTCGGGATTTTCATCCATCAGGGCAAAGATGCGCTCGGCACCAGCCATGGCCATGGCAACAAAGTTGATCTGCTCCATCACCATACGGACAGGCTGCATAAAGTTACGGCTCAACGTCAGGAAGCTGATCAGCGCGCCAAGGGTCAGGGGAGCCAGACCATGGGCAAGGCTCAGGTTGGGCAGACCGGCAATGGCGATGACACCGCCGCAGATGGCCAGCAGCACATATTCGATGTGACCCAGGTTGTTGCCCACAGGGCCCATGATATTGCCGTGCTCGTTGGCGCTGGTGGCGTTGCGGCACAGCTCCTCATTGCGGCGGTCGAACTCGTCCTTGGCCTCACCCTCGTGGTTGAACACTTTGACGACCTTCTGGCCGTTGATCATTTCTTCCACAAAGCCGTTGACGGAGGCCAGAGCCGTCTGCTGTTTGATAAAATATTTGGCCATGCTTTTGCCGATGCCGGCGGAAATTTTGGTGGTGGCAACTGTGCACAGCACCACAACAAGCGTCAGCCACACGCTGTTGTTCAGCATGGCAATAAACACCGTGACCAGCGTGATGGCGGAGGAGATCACGTTGGGCAGGGACTGCGCCACCATCTGACGCAGGGTATCGGTATCGTTGGTATAGCAGCTCATGACCTCGCCATGGGTATGCGTGTCAAAATAGCGGATGGGCAGGCGCTGCATATCGTCAAACATTTCATCACGGATGGTGCGCAGCACGCTGTGCGCCACCACGGCCATCATGCGCGCCTGCAGGAAAGTGACCAGAATGGCCACACCAAACAGGCACACCATGCGCAGGATGGCTCCGCCCAAAGGCCCGAAATCGGGCGAAGCCTGTGCCAGCATGGGCGTGATGTAATCATCGATCATCGTGCCCAGGAAGGTGGCGGAATACACCGTCGCCACCGAGTTAATGATGATAAAGAGCAGCACCAGCAGCAAACGGCTGCGATACGCCACGAGGTATTTGAGCAGGCGGAGCACCGTTTTTTTGTTGATGGGCTGACGGGGACCCATGGCTCTGGGGCCGCGGGGACCTGCGGGCATGCCGCGCGGAGGAGTGTTTTTCATATTACTCATGGTCTTCGCCTCCCTTCTGCTGGGAATGATAGACTTCACGGTAGATCTCGCACCGTTCCAGCAATTCGGCATGGGTGCCGCAATCGGCCACCGCGCCGTTTTCCAGCACCACGATCATATCGGCGTCCTGTACGGAAGAAACGCGCTGGGCAATGATGACCTTGGTGGTTTCGGGAATAAAGGAGCGGAAGCTGGCGCGGATCAGCGCGTCGGTGCGGGTATCCACCGCGCTGGTGGAGTCATCCAGGATCAGGATCCTGGGCTTTTTGAGCAGCGCACGGGCAATGCACAGGCGCTGCTTCTGGCCGCCGGACACGTTGGTGCCGCCTTGCTCGATGTGCGTGTCATACTTGTCAGGGAATTCTTGAATAAAGCCGTCCGCCTGGGCAAGACGGCAGGCCTCCATCAGCTCTTCGTCGGTCGCCTGCTCGTTGCCCCAGCGCAGGTTTTCCTTGATGGTACCGGAGAAGAGCTCATTCTTCTGCAGCACCATGGCGACGCTGTCACGCAGCACCGTCAGGTCATAGTCGCGCACATCCACGCCGCCCACGCGTACGCTGCCTTCGCTGACATCGTACAGGCGCGGGATCAGCTGCACCAGACTGGATTTGCCGCTGCCCGTGCCGCCCAGAACACCCACCACGCTGCCGCTTTTGATGTGCAGATCGATGTGGTCCAGGCAGTCCTTTTCACTGCGGCTGGCATAGCGGAAGCAGACATCGTCAAAGTCGATAGCGCCGTCCTTGACCTCCATGACGGGATGATCGGGGTTGGTGATATCGGGAATCTCCTCCAGAATCTCCACAATACGCTTGGCGGAGGCACGCGACATGACGATCATCACAAAGGTCATGGAGACCATCATCAGGCTGGAGAGGATGTTGACCACGTAGGTGATCAGGCTCATCAGCTGACCCGTGCTCATGCCCAGATCGGGGTTGTTGCCGCTGGCAATGATGGCATGCGCGCCCAGCCAGCTGATGATCAGGATGCAGCCGTAAATGCAGGTCATCATGAGGGGCTGAATGCCGGCAAGGTTCTTTTCGGCGTGAACAAAATCATCAAAGATGGACTTGGAAATGGTGTTGAATTTTTTTACCTCGTGCTCTTCACGCACAAAGTTTTTGACCACGCGAACGCCGTGCAGGTTTTCCTGCACCACGTTGTTGAGCTTATCATAGGTGCCAAACACACGCTTGAAAATGGGGTGCGTATGGCTCATGAGCATGTAAATGCCAAAGCCCAGAACGGGAATGCACACCAGGAACACCAGCGACAATTGCGCGTTGATGGTCAGCGCCATGATGCTGGAAAAGATCAGCGTCAGCGGCGCACGCACGCACATGCGGATGATCATGCCAAAGGCGTTCTGCACGTTGCTCACATCGGTGGTCAGGCGCGTAATGATGGAGGACGTGGAAAACTTGTCAATGTTGGAAAAAGAAAAGCTTTGGATATTGTGGTACATATCGTGGCGCAGGTTGCGGGCAAAGCCGCAGGATGCCTTGGCCGCAAAGCGTCCGCCCAGCGTGCCGCAGGTCAGCGATGCCAGCGCCGCCGCCAGCAGCAGTGCGCCCATCAGCACGATCTGCCCCATGTTTCCGGCTTCGATGCCGCGGTCGATCAGGCTGGCCATGATCAGCGGGATCAGCACCTCCATCAGCACCTCGCCCATCATGACAACAGGCGTGGCAATGGCGGGCGCCTTGAACTCGCGCACACATTTCAACAGTCGTTTGATCATTTACTCATCTCCTCTGTGTTCATGCTCTGTTCCACCTGCCGCTTGACGCGTCCCAGCAGGCTGAAAAGCGTTTCCAGCTCCTCATCCGTCAGCGCGCTCCGCAGCGTTCCCTCAAACAAACGATGATCCTCATCGATCAGCTGCTTGATCGATTGTCCCCGGGGCGTCAGCACCAGCTTTCTCAGGCGTTTATCGCCCTCCACGCTCTGCTGAACGATCAGTCCCTTTTGCACCATCAGGTTGACCACCTTGGAGGCGGTCGAGCGTGTTACGCCCATCCGGGTCTCCACATCCCGCTGATAGACCTCGTGCCCTTCCTCGTTGCGGCTGCCGATGTAACCGATGATCCAGCCGTTGGCGCCGGTGATCTCATCCACCAGCTTGTGGTTGGTGCACTGCTCAAAAAAACGGTAAGCCAAGTTGGATAACCTTCGGAGCTACAGCCCGAGTGATTTTTCCATTTTCTGCTGCTCCTTGCGATTGTTTACTGTCAAATAGTACGACATGCAACATTATAGACTTTCCTTCCCGAATGTCAACGGTCTTTTCAGGGCGAAAAGCGCCCACTTCAGGCAGCATGGAAGGCCGCATGTCAGGCGTATCGTAGCACGCTTTGCCCTTTTTGAGCATGGCTCCGCATGGCCTTTCATGGCCTTCCCGGCAAAAAAGCACCTCCGAAAAATCGGAAGTGCTTTTTCAATGCGATCAGAGACCGTTCAGCTGCAACGGCACGGCCGTTGGTGTCGGGAAGCAGGCGTCCATATCAAACTCCGTATTGATATAATACAGATCGCAGTAGAACCCCTTGTCATACACATGAAGGACCGTTCCATGGCCGGTATCCCAGGTCAAGTTGGGTTCCTGCCAGTTTTCCAATCGCTGTTTTTCTGCTTTCAAAACCGCTGCCAGCTGCCGGGAGATCGGAGCAGCGTCATCCGCGGGACCGTTCAGCCGGCTGAGCACCTCCCGCAGATAGGTCAGATCTTCTCCCATTATCTGTGCTTTTCCATAATAGTAAAAGCACACCATTTCCAGCCGGTCATCCGCAAACAGATAATTGACAATGACAGGGTCAAAGGGATCGAACGTTCCCTCCAGCTTGCCAACGCAGACATGATCGTTCATCGGTGTCACGGAAATGAACGCGCTCTGCCCCTCGGCCTGCAGCACCTCCTCCGGGCTCATGCCCCAACGCAGGCCGTTATGAAAGGAAAATGCATCGTCTGCCGCCATGACCGCAGCGCACTGTGTGATCAGCAGCACAGCCATCATGATTAGAATCAGCTTTTTCATCGCAAATCGCCCCTTTTTGTTCTGTCCCTTTCATCAAAGACCGTTCAGGTTGTACGGCACGGGAGTTGGTGAAGGTTCACCAAAGTATTTATCAATGCTGAAGGCCGCATTGATATAGAACAGGTCAAAGCTGTCCATATTGTCATAAAGCGAAATGGCTGTTCCGTCAGAAAGCCCCCAGAAATAATCGGCAGTGAGATAGAGATCAGTGGAATAGTCCAGGGCTTCAGCCAAAATAAGCACCTGATGCAGAATGGGAGCATTTTTCTCCGGAAGGCCGTATGACTGACTGAGCTTTTCGGCCATGGACTCCACGATATCCGTACTGAGCCGCAGCTCCGATGAACCCATCCCCCATGCCTCATACATCTGCTTGAGTGCTGCTACAGCAGCGTTTCTCACGCCCTTGCTGGTCTCGGTAGCTCCCGCGATTCCGTCGATATTGGCAATCTGGGCTTTCAGAATGGCATTTTCAAACTCCTCCGGCCGGTTGCCGATTCCCGGTGTCTGTGTGGAAACATCCACCTTGACCGCTTTGATATCTCCGTCATCGTTCGTCAGGGTCACGCTGACCGGTAAGCCGCCGTAGCCCTGTCCCTCCCCATAAAAGGTACCGGACATGTAGTAACCCCTCAGCTCCGTGACCCAGAAAATATCCACGCCCTCCAGTTGATCCTCCGCAAAGATATAGAAAGCATAAGCCGCCATATCATCCAGCTCGATCATCAGCATCTTGGAGTCGATTCCATCTCCCAGGATTTTTTCGGTCAGGAACGCATCCTGTCCCTCCGCCTGCAGCACCTCCTCCGGGCTCATCCCCCAGTGCAGGCCGTTGCGGAAGGAAAATCCATGGTCTGCCGCGTTGCATGCAGTGCACGGGGTAATCATCAGCAGCACCGCCGCCATCAAAGTCAGAAAACGCTTCATTTTTGCTTGTTTCCTCCGTTTTTCAGAAAATGAGCATCAAAGACCGTTCAGGTTATACGGAACGGGCGTCGGCTCGGCAAAGATATCATCGATGCTGAAGAGGGCATTCATATAGAACAGGTCCATATAATCGCCGCAGTCATAAAGCTGGATGCACGTACCGTTGTTCAGCCCCCAGAAGTACTCGGAGGTTTTGTAGATTTCAAAATCCGAGCCCTGCTGCTCCACCAGAATGCTCAGCTGATGCAGGATGGGGGCATCCTTTTCGGGCGTGCCGTACACCTGAGTGAGC
>JAZRWA010000036.1:0-19717 GCA_045599485.1 Clostridia bacterium
GTGGTCGTCGTGGTGATGATCGTGGTCATGGTGGTGATGATCGTGGGCGTGACTGTGCGGATGATCGTGTACATCCTGCGATACTTCTTCATCGCCGTGGACAAGCACACGCACATGGCTGCCGGTCACACCGCACTTCACGCTGGGTTCCAGCTGAACCTGCACCCCGGGAAGACCGAGGCTGTTCATTTGTGCGATAAAGGCGTTTTTATCGTCAATCAGCTCCAACAGGGCAGCCATGAGCATATCCCCGGCGGCTCCCATATTGCATTCAAGATAAAGTGTTTTCATTTATGGCCTCCAATCAGGTATTGTTGTTTTTTCGAAGGTATTCCGTAAAGCCGCCCAGAAAGGAAAAGCTTCCCCACAGGTCACGGCAGGACAGCATTTCAAGCATGTAGCTGTCTGACAGAGCCGGGTCTTTCTTTTCGTACCACACATACAGGGCATAGGTCACGCAGGTGCGGTTGAGCGGGTCCAGTGCGGTCAATTGTCGGTCTACGTCTGTTTTTGAAATTTTACTTTGTGCAAAATCTGCAAACAGCTGATATCCCGTGTGGTGCCCGGGATCGACATCCCGAAGATAGGGCTCCCAGTCGCTGCGGCCCAGTTTCAGAAGGCACAGCATGGACCAGTACAGCACGGCAATGTACATTTCGCCGTCATTCTCACTCAGCTTGAAGCAGCTGATGAACCAGTACCAGGCCTGTTCATATTGCGCCTGATAAAACAGGCTCAGTCCCAACCTGTAATGGATGTCAAGCGGATCGTCTGTGCGCTGAAGACACCAGAAAAACTGATCCCAGGCCTCTTGGTGCTGCAGCGTTTTCATGGCATTGAGCCCAAGGCGGCGGTGAGCCGCATAACAGTCGGGGGCGGATTCAATGACCTTGCGGCAGATTTCGGCAGACTCCCGATGACGTTGCTGAAAGCTCAGCCTTGCAGCCAAAGAGAGCAGATGATCGACCGTGGGGGCGTCGAGAGCGGCTTTGCGGGCGATGGCGGTCTGTTCATCATCGGGGACAAAGATCTCCTGCCCGAGCAGTTCCTTTTCAAGGCAGGAGGAAACGTCGCTGAACAGCGGTCCGTGGGAATCGTGGGCCATGGGAACACTCCTTGATCCAGAAAAAAGAATGATTTTGGCAAACAACAAGGCACACCGTTTCCGTGGACGGAAACAGCATGCCTTCCTGACATACAATTGTTTGATCGTAAGAAACAGAACGGAATCAATCGGCACTTGTGTGCCGTACGCCGGCTTCATGCCGACATTTGTTGAACTATTATAGTACAATATTCAGAAAGTGTCAACTTTGGCCGACGAGTCAGAGTACCCTGCTTGGTGCGGCGGCGGGGCTTGTGTCTGGCAATCAGGTTTACGATGGTATCGGGATGAAGGAAAACAGAACGGGGCAAATGAAATGAAGCAAAGAAACCATTCACAAGGATTTGCGGCCGGCAGTGGTACCGCATTGGCAGCCGAAATGAACGAAAACAAGCAAAATTTGCAAAGTTTGATTGGCTGATTCGGAAGCAATGCAAGCTTACAATGATCAAACAAATTCCATCATCCCCAAGGCAGCCCGCGATCAGTTCAACCTCATCGGCGGAACGCGCTGATTGTGCTTGGGGATGACGGTGAAGGCATTGCCCTGGTGTCGGTCAGTGTTTTTGAAACACACATGCAGAAGCGGGCGGAGCTGATTCGCGGTGAGAACGAGGACGACCTTTGAAACAATAGGAGCATCGCAAAGAGGCAGGGATAAGGATAACACCGTTTCACGGCAGCAAACGGTGTTTTTTACTTGATTTTATGCGGAAATTCCTTGCTTTCAGGGCTGAATCTCAGCAAATACAGAAAGGAAAAAGTTGTATTCTTTCGAGTGGGTATGTTATAATAGTCTAAAATCGGAAGAATCTGCAGCGAGGTGCGTATGACGATTTATGAGTTCTTTTCATTGATGGGCGGCGTTGGGCTGTTTCTGTACGGCATGAGCATCATGTCCTCCGGACTGAAGAATGCCGCGGGCGACAAAATGCGTGTGATCCTTGAAAAGGCCACCGCCAACCGCTTTGTGTCGGTGCTGGTGGGCATTCTGGTGACACTGCTGATCCAGTCTTCTTCTGCCACGGACATGATGGTGATCAGCTTTGTCAATTCCGGGTTGATGGCGCTTTCGCAGGCGATCGGCGTGATCATGGGTGCCAACATCGGTACGACCATCACGGCGCAGATCACCGCCTTCAATCTGGGTGCTTACGCCCCCATGATCCTGTGTGTTGGCGCGTTGATGTACCTGTTTATCAAAAAGAACACCACCCGTCATGTTGGCTCCATCATTATGGGCTTCGGTATGCTCTTTTTCGGCATTTCCGTCATCAAATCCGCCATTGTGCCGCTATCGCAAAATGAGGCGTTCATCGCCTTTCTGTCCACGCTTGCCAATCCGGCGGTGGCGGTGCTTTTCGGCGTAGCCTTTACCGCGCTGCTGCAAAGCTCTTCCTCCTCGGTCGTTATTTTCCAGACCTTTGCCATTCAGGGGCTGATCGGTTATGAAATGACGGTCTATCTGGTGATCGGCGCGGCAATCGGTTCGGTGACACCCAACATTCTGGCGGCATTGACCACCAGCCGCAACGGCAAACGCACCGCGGTGCTGAACCTGTTGTTCAATCTGATCCGAGCGGCGCTGATGATCGCGCTGGTCGCGGTATTCCCGGGCTTCCTGAAGCTGATCCAGGGGCTGACCCCTGACAGCATCGGCCATCAGGTGGCCAACACGCATACCATTTTTGCCGTGCTCTCCGTCGCGCTGGAGCTGCCTTTTGCAGGTTTTATCGTTCGCCTTTCCGAAAAGATCATTCCCATTCTGCCCGAAGAGAGCAAGCGGCAGGAAAACCGTCAGCTGGTATATATGGTGCAAAACGGAGAACTGCCTTCCTCTGTGGCACTGCAGCAGGCCAGGCTGGAAATTTCCCGTATGGGGCACATGGCGGTGGAATGCCTTGAAAACGCCGTAAACAGTTTCTTTCAGCAGGATGACATTCTGGCTGAAAAAGCCATGGATGGCGAGGATGCGGTGGATGTGCTGACCGAAAAGATTCAGGAACGGCTGATTGCCATGCGTTCCAGGGATTATTCGGCCAAGGTGATCAACGATATTTCGCAGATGATCCTGGTGGCATCGGACGTGGAACGAATCTCCGACCATGCCCGCAATGTAGCGGAATATACCGAACAGTATAAAGCACGAAAGGCCTTTATTTCGGAAGCCGGCATGGAAGAGCTGAAGATGCTGGCGGATAAATCAATGGAATCGGTGCGGGTGGCGCTTTCGATTTTTGAAAATGAGGATTATCATCGTCTGCCGGAGGCGAATCGTCTGGAGGAGGAAGTGGACGATCTGGAGACGAGCATAGTCAATGCCCACATCAGCCGCCTGATGAAAGCCTCCTGCGACCCGGTGGGCGGCGTTATCTTTACCGATATGGCATCGGACCTGGAACGCTGCTCTGACCACGGCAACAACATCGCGTTGGCTCTTTCTGCCTGACTGGCTGTAAACAATCAATTGAAAGCACTCTTTTCCGCATGGTGAAAACATGGGAAAAGAGTGCTTTTTGTGAGGCGTGTGAAGAACTTATTTGCCTTTTGCTCGGCCGTAGGATTCTTCATGCGTACGGTACAGATCGATCAGCGGCAGCAGGGTCAGCGCGGTGATCCCCGCGGCCAGACCGCCGTTGTAGAGCATGAAACCGCCGTGCATTACACTTGTGGCGGTGCAGATAACAGCATCGATCGCCCCTGCCACGATGCCCATGCCCTTGCCGTGTATGCCGGCGAAGGGGCAAAGACCGGTAGCGAAAGCGAGACCGTTCATATAGCTTTGCGTGGAAAGTGTCCACGGCACCGCGCGGCCTGCCAGCGTGCACAGCCCGCCGGAAAAAAGGGACATCAGGGCATAACCGGCAAGAATGGGCCACACATTGGCCGGGTGCTGACCGGAGGCGGAAAAGGTCATGGCTGCCAGAATGATGCCGCAGGTGGCGCCGGTGAAGCCTGCGCCATCCGTCAGCAGGATGACCAGATCAAAATAACCGACCATCATCAGGCCATAGAAGCCGAGGTTGATCCAGGTGATGCCGATGCCGTAATCGCGGATGAAGTTGGTTTTGTAGCCGGAATCCTTAAGCAGGGCGCCGTAACCGCGGAAGGTTTTGTCGTTCAGGAACCAGCCGTAGAGAATGCAGGCGACGAACATGAAGCAGTAAAAGAGTGTGCAGAAGAGCATGTAGCTGCTGCCGTGCGCGTCATACACAGGGTTAGGTGCTGCCTGCGCGGCGGGCGCGGGGTGTCCCATGGTGTTGTACATGAAGGAGAAAATAAACATACCCAGCAGCCCTGAAGCCAGTCCGCCGTTGTAGAGGTTATAATCCCTGTGCAGCTTCTGCGCACCCGGCAGCATGGCGGGGACGGCAAAGCCGAGACCAACTGAAAGCAGCGCCACGGAAAGGATGCTGATCAGATTGATCTGAACGCTGCCAATGAAGAGGGGAAGATGCAGCTCAAAGGGATAACGGAACAAAAGCTCGCTGACAAACGGACCAAAGGCGGTTATGAACATACCGCGTTCCAGATTATCACGGAAACGTACATGAAACACCTTGCAATACAGGGCAAAACCCAAAATCAGCGGTGTCATGTTGCACAGGTTCAGACCGTAAAAACAGTGGGCGATGACCAGAAAATAACCTGCCCAAACGTTGGGCCGGTATTTGGCCCCGGGCATGATCGTCAGAAAAGCGCAGACCGTGCCGCAAATGCCGGCATTCAGAAACGCTGCCGGCAGACTGCCAAGCCGGAAATAATCAGTCACCAGCGGGCAGGGGCTGCTTTGCAGCGTCAGCCACTCCCGCCACACCTGCGCCGCGCTTTCATGCAGGTACAAGGACGCCAGTACGGAGGCTACCAGTAAATCGAAAGAAAAGAAAAAACAGACCCGGCGGATCATCTGATTGATGTCATGCCGTCTGTCCAATGCAACAGTCATGGATTGACCGTCCTTTCAGCTGATGTGTACGGTGCATTTTAGCACAAAAGCATGCTGTTTTCCACCCCTGAAAAGAGAAATATTTGTACCGGACACCAATGCATGACAGGATTGCCAACGGGCCCAATTGATGATAAACTGAAGACGGTCAAAATAAACGAACAGGAGAAATCGGATGAAAAGAATCATTGCTATTGCGGCAGCTTTGGCGTTGCTGCTTGGTATGCTGGTGTCCGCGCATGCGCAGGTGACGGAATTTGCGGAATTGGGACTGGCTTTTGAAATGCCGGTGCGCGGGGAAGACAGCCTGCTTCGTATTGCCACAGTCGGGGATGATTATTCCATTGGCATTTCGGTGTATTACTATAACCGGGATGCGCTGACACCTCTTTATAACGCTGCAGTGGAGGCGATGGAAGGCTCCGATGAGCAGGCGAAGAACGAAGCGGTGGCGGCGTATCAGACGGCATACGATCTGCACGCTGCGGAGTACTTTACGGTGCTTGGCGTGGTGAATGAGGGCGTGAGCGTGCTCTCTTTCTATTATGGCATTGATGAGAATTCCGTTTGCCTCGGTACCAACAACCTGTGCACGTACTTCCTTCTGCCCGGGGATAACAGCACTTTGACTAATGCAGACCGGACACAGATGGAAAACGAGAGAGAAATGGCCGAAGCCATTCTGAAATCGCTGTATGTGATCGATTTCGACCTGGAACAGGAAAACGTGAGCGGCGAGATGACGTCGATCTCATTCAACACAGTCGATATGGACGGCAACGAGGTGACCGAGGAACTTTTTTCCAAGGCGAAGCTGACGGTGCTGAACCTGTGGGGGACGTATTGCAATCCCTGTATCGGGGAAATGCCCGAATTGGCTGCCTGGGCCAAAGAACTGCCGGAGGAAGTGCAGCTGGTGGGACTGATCATTGATGTGTATGCCGATACGGACAGAACGTATGCCACGGCGCAGAAAATCATCAGCCGCGCCGGGGTAGAATATGTCAATCTGCTGAATCACAGCAGCTTCGCGCCCTTGCTGGCAGGCGTTGTCGGTGTCCCCACCACCATGTTCTTTGATGAGAACGGGCAGCAGGTACATGAGCCTGTTGTGGGTGCTTATGTAGTGACCTATAAGGCGATCGTTGAGGCGTATCTGGCACAGTAAGCGGAGGCGAAAATGAAATCGTATCGGTGGAAAAACGCCGTCTGGCTGATGGGGCTGCTGCTGGGAATTGCCGGGATCTGCTTCGGCTGTGCCGCGGCCTTCGGTCGGGAAGAATGGATGATCGTGTTGGGCAAAGCCATCAATATCTGCTTCCAGTGCATCGGATTGGGGTGATCGCGTTTGAATTGGAAAGAGAAGATGCGAACCCCGGTCTTTGTCCAAACTGTGCGAAGGAAGCTTTTGCAGGTCGCGGCCTTTGGCTTTATCAATGCGGATATCGGTAACCTGACCAGGGGTGTCATCAATAAAGGTGAATGGAAAAAGTTCTGCATTCCCGGGATGAATTGCTATTCCTGTCCTACGGCCCGCTTTGCCTGCCCCATCGGCGCGCTGCAGGCGGTGAATGGGTCGATGGATTTCAGCTTCAGCTTTTATGTGGTAGGCTTCCTGTTGGCCATCGGTGTGCTGGTGGGAAGGCTGTCCTGCGCCTTTTTCTGCCCGTTCGGACTGATTCAGGAGCTGCTGTATAAAATTCCCGGCAAAAAACTGAAGCTGCCAAAGCACCTGCGTTTTGTCAAATACGGGCTTCTGGTCGGCATGTGCTTTTTGATGCCGATACTGCTGACTGATTTTATGGGCATGGGTGAACCGGCCTTTTGTCAGTATGTCTGTCCGGTCGGAACGTTGGAGGGCGGCATTCCGCTGATGCTGGCCAACGAAAGCCTGCGCGCGCTGGCGGGGCCGCTTTTCGGATGGAAGATGGCGTTGCTGGTGCTGACACTGATAGGCTGCGTGCTGATTTGCCGCTTCTTTTGCAAGCTGGCATGCCCGCTGGGAGCATTGTATGGCCTGCTGAACCGCATCAGCGCCTATCATCTTGAGGTGGATGAAAATAAATGCGTGCATTGCGGCAAATGCGATGCGACCTGTCCGATGGATGTAGACCCCTGCAGAACACCCCATTCTGCGGAATGCATCCGCTGCGGTCACTGCCGTGCCGTCTGCCCCTCCAAAGCCATCCGTTTTCGCTTTGGTTATGGACCGGACAGAAAAAATCGGGAGAAGGAAATCGCCTTTACAAGCAGGAAAATGTAAAGACAGCGAGAATTTATATTTGTCGGCGTTCGGGAAGAAGTATGCCCGGGCGCCGGCTCTTTTTTGTTCATTAAAAAAGCGGTCCCGTCGAAGCGGGACCGCTGAAAAAGGAGAAATCAATCATCCGGCTCGAGCAGACCGAGGTTGCCATCCTTGCGCAGATAGAGCACATTGGTTTTGCCGGTGGCAATGTTGATAAAAACGAAGAAGCTGTGACCGAGAAGCTCCATCTGCAGTGCGGCGTCTTCTACTTCCATGGGACGGGTGGTGTAGGTCTTGGTACGTACTACGCAGCGTTCGCCCTGCTCGGGCAGCTCTTCGATAAATTCGGGCAGATCCTGGGGAATATCATCTCTCAAGCGTTTTTCCAGCTTGGTGCGGTGACGCAGGATCTGTTTCTCCAGCTTCGCCAGCGCCTTGTCGATGCTCATAAAAAGGTTGTCCTCACTGGCGGCTTCCGCGCGCAGGGTGACGCCGTCAATGGGTACGGTGATCTCAACGATGCGCTGATCCCGCTCTTTGCGGAGACGGACAAACATCTCTGTTTCCGGTTTCAGATAGCGGGACATCGTGGCGGTCTTTTTTTCGATACGCTGAGTAATGGCGGGCGTGACGATCATGTTTTTCGCGTTGATGGTCATCTTCATAGGACAAACTCCTTTCAGAAAATATGGGATTGTTGTTTTCTTGCTTCTCTGTCTTTCTTATTCTATATTTCGACAAAGAAATAAAAAATCCTGCCGTAAAACAAAAAGTTTTTGCGGCAGGAGCGAGTCAGCCTTCGTGCTTCGGGGCAAGCTGGCCGTTTTTCCAGTGGCGGCGGCACAGCGCGATGTAGCTTTCATTGCCGCCCAGCATGATCTGGGCGCCGCTTTTGACGACCAGCCCGTTTTGTACGCGGGCATTGTAGGTCGCTTTGCGGCCGCACCAGCAGACGGTTTTGATCTCTTCAATGGTATCGGCCCAGGCGAGCAGGCAGCGGCTGCCTTCAAACAGTTCTCCGCGGAAATCAGCCCGGAGACCGTAGCAGATGACGGGGATATTCAGGTCATCCACGATGTCCACAAGGGATTGCACCTGCGCGGCAGTCAAAAACTGGGCCTCGTCCACAATGACGCAGTCGTATTCTTTGAGGGGAAGCTCAGCCAGCTCTTCCACATAGCTGCAGGCGGAGGAAAGACCGCAGCGGGAGGCTACGATCTTTTCACCGTCACGGTTGTCCAGGCGGGGCTTGAGCATCAACGCCCGGGCACCGCGCTCTTCGTAGTTGTATTTGACCATCAGCGCGTTGGCGGTCTTGGAGGATCCCATGGCGCCGTAACGAAAATAAAGCTTGGCCATTTGTTGCTCCTTTTTCAGTAGCCGATGGAGGCGTTGTACGCGTCGATCGTGCTTTTTTTATCCGGCGGGTTGCAGCGGGAGCAGGGCGTGAGGTAGGAAAACTCCGTACTGTCCAGCTCAGCGTACGGGACGATCCCCTTGAGCGGCAGCAGGCTGCTGCGGATGGAGGAACAATTGCGGTCGGCGTGATAATATTTGCCGCCGTTGGGATTGTAGTAGAGCTCCAGCGTATCCTCGGCCGGGTAGGGGATGGGACGCTCGGAATCATCCCAGATCAGTACCTTTGTTTTGAGCGGAACGTTTTTCCAGATCCAGTACATGTTGATTCCGTCATCGTTTTGCTTGCGCTGAACGCGGATGCAGCCGTGACTGGCCTTTTCGCCCAGATATTTTTCGGTGTAGGAATAATCCTTGATGTTGTATTTCGTATTCATGATATACGGTACTTCGTGCAGGATACAGCCGCTGTTGAAGCGCATGCCGTAGCTGCAAACCATGTTGCCGGAAGGGAAATCGCCCACCTTGCTGCACAGATAATATTCGCCGGAGGGCGTTTCATTCCATGGCTGCGCTGTGGTGGGAAAACCTGTGGAGACAAGCAGGGTGGATTTGAGTCCGTCTGCGGTCAGCAGGTAGAGGCGCTGCGTCAGCTTATCGATGAGGAGACCGTATTCGGTGGAAGGGGAAAAGGTCTTTAACAGATCGGTTTTGACATAACCGTATATTCTTTCGTCCGTGCTGCCGTAGCCGCGGCCGCGCATGTTGGTGTTGCTTTTACTGCCGTAGCTGGAATTGTAGGTTTCGATGTAGGTCCAGCCGTCGTCACGGGTCTATAGCACATGGACACCCTGCGATTCGAAAGTGACTTCGCCAACGATGTTGCTGCGGTCGGAGGAGTTATCCGGTGTGGCACGCAGCTTATAGGTGGCTCTTTGATCTTTTCCGCTAATGACGGTCATATCGGCGGGCATGACCTTCCAGATGGTATCCCAGTCGTAATTGCCCACCTCCATGCTCCAGAAATCGCCTTCGATCGTTTCGGTTTCCAAAGCGGAAGGACGTACAATGGGGGCGGGGGTGGCGGTGGGGACGGGCGTGGGGACGAGGAACATGACCCTGAACTGCCGTGGCGCGGAGACACGGCCCTCCGGCGATGCAAGGGTGACGGTGATTGTGGCAAGGCCGGAAGAAACGAAACTGCCGTTTACGGTACCGTCCCATACAAAGGTGTTGCCGCCCTGCTGTGCTTCAAGCACGGCAAGTGTGCTGCTGTGTCCGGCGGCATCGGTGCAGTCGACGGTGACTGTTCCCGCAACAGAACAAGTGTAATCGAGCACCCATGCGGATCCTTTTTCCAGCACATCGGAAGAAGTCGAGGCCGAAATGATGGAAGGATAGTTTTCACCGATCATGATGGGGTAGGATACGGCGTCGTCGGCAGTGACGAGCAGCAAAAGATAGCCGCCCTCGGGCAGTGCTTCGCTGCCGGTGGGAAGCGAGAGGGGCAGCGTTGCGCTGCCGGCGCCGACGATCAGATTTTCACGCAGAACGGCCTTGGTTTCTCCCTGTTCGTTGGTCAGATATAAGGAGACCACGGTGTTTGACGGCACGTTGAAGGTGACATGGTCGTTTTTGCCTTCCGAGAGGGAAGACGGCACGTAGGTAAAAGACAGTTCTTCAGCCAGCACGGCGGAACAAGCGAACAGCAAAATCAGAATGAATGCCAAAACCAATGCTTTGCGCATGACTGCTCCTTGATTGACACAATTTCTCCTTATTATCATAACAATTCAGCGGCGCAAATGCAAGCGCGGAAGGGAAAAGAAAGGTGAAATAATTGTAAATATTGCAAATTTGGGCTATACTGAAGACACCTTGAACAAAGGCGGAACAACGGATGAAAGAAAGACTGCTTGCGGCAATCCGGGAGCTCAGGGCTCCGATCGAAAGAAATGAATATGACCTGCACCGGCTGGTGATGCAATCACTTGCGAAAAAGGGGATTCCTTGCCGTCACGAAGCGGCACTGGCGCCGGGCAGCAGGGTGGACCTTCTTTGCGGGCGCATCGCCGTGGAGCTGAAGCGCGGCAGGGTGCAGAAGGCGGCGCTGAACCGTCAGTTGGAAAAGTATGCCGCTACCGGGGCAGTGGACGGGATCGTTGTGGTCAGCGAACAACATGTCAGCGTGCCGGAAAAAATCGGCGATGTGTGGATCAAGGCGATATCGCTGTTTTCGCTGTGGGGGATCGTTTCGTAGAGCGTTGCATCGGGAGAACCTTATGACGATGCCCTGACGCGGGCCGACGCTGCGCTGAAACTGACACAACAGGCATTGCAGGAAAAGCCCGATATTGTATTCCATAACAAAAATGAGGAAACGCCTTCTTTTTTGCGGACTGCTGCAGAAGATGGAATCACCTACGGCACGCTCAGCTTTAACGCGCGCCGCAATGTGTGGGTCGTGCGCGGCGAGGGCGGCATGCTCGATCTTTGCGAAAGAGTCTTTCCCGAAGCTGTGCATGAAAAACGCGGTGAAGTCAGCATCGCCAATCATGCCCGCACGGTGGGCGATCTGAACTGGATGATGCTTCGCTATCCTTTACAGGTGCGGGAGAAAGATCGAATCCGTTGGCAGGAGGCACTGGCAGGCTCCCGCGATTATTATCGGCAGCGGGAACAGCTGAAAAAGCATATGGAGCCGACAGAACCGCCGGATGGAAGCTTTTTGGGCACACTGATGCCCTTTCAGAAAACGGGGCTGACGTGGCTGCTGGGTACGCCCCGGGCGCTGCTGGCGGATGAAATGGGACTTGGCAAAACGCTGCAGGCGCTATGCGCTTTGTGCGCTGCAGGCACTTTCCCGGCTGTTGTGGTGGTGCCGCCGCACCTGGTCCGAAATTGGCAGGCGGAGATCGGCAGGTTTATCCGTTTGAACGGCAAACCACCGAGGGTGCACGAGATCCGAGGCCTCAAGCCATATGAGCTTCCTGAGGCGGATATTTATATCATCCATTACCTGCTGCTGCGCGGCTGGAAGGAGATTCTTCCCTATCTGGGCTTCAAGGCAGCAGTGTTTGATGAGGTACAATAGCTGCGCCATACAGGGACTGAAAAATACTCTGCCGCCAGCCTGCTCTCCGAAAGCTGTGAAAGGGTGATGGGGCTATCGGGCACGCCCATCTATAATCAGGGCGGCGAGATCTGGAATGTGATCAATGCCATCGATTATCATTTTCTCGGCGACTGGGAGTCCTTCAGCCGCAACTGGTGCTGCGGCTATGGCGAAAGGATCGTGCGTGAACCTGATAAGCTGGGGGCGTATCTGAGGCGTGAAGGGATCATGCTTCGCCGCACCAAGCAGCAGGTGCTGCCGGAGCTGCCGGCCAAACGCCGTCTGGTGCAATAGATCGATACGGACAGCGAACTGTATAAACGGTTGATGAAGCCGATCCTGATGAAGGCAGCCCTGCTCAGAAGCAGCGAACTGAGCAATCAGGACAGGGCATTGCTGACGGATCAGATCTCACAGCAGGAACGGCAGGCCAACGGCATTGCCAAGGCACCTTTTGTGTGTGAGTTTGTGCGGGCGCTGCTGGAAAACGGGGAAAAGGTGCTGCTGTTCGCCTATCATCATGAGGTGATGGATCAGTATGCCGAACGATTGAAAAGTTACCGTCCCGCATTCATCACCGGACGTGAAACAGCGACCAAAAAGGAAAAAGCGGCATCTGATTTTATGGCGGATCATACCAATCTTTGCTGTGTGTCCTTGCGCGCGGCGGCGGGTCTCAATCTGCAGCGGGCTACCTGCGTGGTTTTCGGGGAATTGGACTGGTCGCCTGCCGTACATTCTCAGGCAGAGGACCGGGCGCACCGCATCGGTCAAAAGGATTCCCTGCTGTGCTATTATCTGGTTTCGCCCGGCGGCAGTGATGCCGCGATTCAGGAGGCACTGGGTTTGAAAGTCAGTCAGTTTGTGGGGCTGATGGGCGAGACGGCAGAAACGCCGGAGCTTATGCAGCAGCGTGCCGATGCTGCCAAATCCTTTGTGGAACAGCTTGTACTGGGCAGCGGGGTTTGACAAAAGGCGGTCTTTGTTCTATTATATTACAGTCCGAAAGTATCGCTTGATGGACAGAAACAGCGAACGGAGAAGCCTATGCGGATTCTTGGCATTGACCCGGGCCTGGCAACACTGGGCTATGGAGTGATTGAGGCAAGCGGCGGAAAAATCAAGCTTTTGCAGGCGGGAGCGGTCATTACCACACCGGATATGACCACCCCGCAAAGGCTGACGGCCATCCGGAGCGGTATTCATACTCTGCTGATGACCTACGCGCCGGAACAGATCGCCTTTGAAGAATTGTTCTTTGCCAAGAACATCACCACGGGCATGAATGTCTCGGCGGCTCGCGGGGTGACCGTGTGTACCTGCGCGGAATACACCGATCAATTGTTTGAATATACGCCCATGCAGATCAAGCAGGCCATTACCGGATACGGAAAAGCCGGAAAGCATGAAATGCAATAGATGGTACGGATGATCCTCGGCATGAGTGACATCATCCGGCCGGATGACGCGGCGGACGCGGTGGCAGTGGCCATCACGCATGCCAATACCGGTATGATGCGCGAGCAATACCGCATGAAATGAAAGGGAAGCGCGAATGTACGCTTACATCTATGGTGTCGTGGCTGAAAAGGAAGCCAACGAATTGGTCATCGAGGCCGGTGGTGTCGGTTACCAGTTGATGTGCAGTATGAATACCGTGGGCGCTGCCCCCAAAGTGGGCGAGATGATGCGTGCCTATACCTATCTTAATGTTCGGCAGGATGGTATAGACCTGTTTGGTTTTGCCACCAAGGATGAGCGTTCCATGTTTTTGAGACTGACTGCCATTTCCGGTGTTGGACCGAGAACGGCCATCGGCATTCTCGGCTGCATGTCTCTGCATGATCTGACGCTTGCTATCCTGATGGAGGATACAGCTGCGCTCAGCAGAGCCCCCGGAATCGGAAAAAAGACGGCGCAGCGCATTGTGCTGGAAATGAAAGATAAGATCAGTCAGAACGATGTAGACCAGCTGCCGCCTTCCTCGGTGTCTGCTGCCCGTACGGCTGTTATGACCGGTGATCCTGCTTCCGAAGCACTGATCGCCCTGCAGTCTCTCGGCTACAGTCAGGGCGAGGCCATGCGCGCTCTCAGCGGCGTAAAGGATAAAAGCGACAAGCCCGATGAACTGGTTCGTTTGGCTCTGCGCAACATGATGTGAGGCTGCTATGATAGATGACAGACTGATGGCCGGAGAACTTCAGATCGGGGATATGGACAGCGAAGGTACGCTTCGCCCCAAATCCCTGCGGGAGTATTATGGTCAGGAAAAAGTAAAGGACAGCCTGAAAATTTATATTGACGCGGCATTGAGCCGCCATGAAGCGCTGGACCATGTGCTTTTGTATGGACCGCCCGGTCTGGGAAAAACCTGCCTGGCGGGCATTATTGCTGCGGAGATGGGACAAAATATCCGCATCACCTCGGGACCGGCCATTGAACGGGCGGGCGATCTGGCTTCCATCCTGGTCAAGCTGGAGCCGGGCGATGTGCTTTTTATTGATGAGATTCACCGGCTTTCCCACACGGTGGAAGAGGTGTTGTATTCGGCGATGGAGGATTATGCCATCGACCTGATGACGGGCAAGGGACCGACAGCACGCTCCATGCGTATTGCCCTGCCGAAGTTTACTCTGGTTGGCGCCACCACCAAAGCGGGTATGCTGACGGCTCCTTTGAGGGCTCGCTTCGGCATCATCTACCGGCTGGAAATGTATTCGCCGGAGGAACTGCAGCATATTGTTGCCCGGAGCGCCGGCATTCTGGGGGTGCGGGCAGAAGCGGAAGGCCTGCTGGAAATTGCCCGACGCAGCCGCGGCACACCGCGTATCGCCAACCGCATGCTGCGCCGCGTCCGTGATTACGCGCAGGTGCGCGGGGATGGATTGATCACGCCCGAGGTGGCGCGTGACGGACTGAACATGCTCAATGTGGATTCCCTCGGTCTGGATCAGGTGGACCGCAACATGCTGGAAACCATCATGGATAAGTTTGGAGGCGGTCCCGTGGGTCTGGAAACATTGGCTGCCTCTACCGGGGAAGATGCCAATACCATCGAAGATGTGTACGAACCGTACCTTTTGCAGCTGGGATTTTTGCAGAAAACGCCGCGGGGCCGTGTACTGACGGCTGCCGCTTATGAGCACATGGACCGCAGATACCCTGCGACTGCGGAAAAGATGATGCAGACTTCTGTTTTTGATGAAGAAAGCGAAAGTAAATGAGAACAAAGGATTTTGATTACGATCTGCCGTAGGAGCTGATCGCCCAGACACCGGCGGAGCCTCGTGACTCCAGCCGCATGATGGTGTGCAATCGTAATAACGGTTTGCGGGAGGATCATATTTTTCATGAGATTCCCAACTACCTCAAAAAAGGCGATGTACTGGTACTTAATGAGACCCGTGTCATTCCCGCCCGTCTGCTGGGAGTGAAGGAAAGCACAGGCGTGCCCACCGAGGTGCTTTTGTTGCGCAGACAGGACCGGGATACATGGGAGACGCTCGTCAAGCCGGGCAGAAGACTGCACGCGGGGGATACGGTCTCCTTTGGGGATGGGCTGCTTCGCGCAGAGATTCTGGACAACACAGATGCGGGCGGAAGGGTAGTACGCTTCCTTTATGAGGGCGTCTTCGAAAATCTGCTTGACAAGCTGGGATAGATGCCGCTGCCGCCCTATATTCATGAAAAGCTGGAAGATCGCAACCGCTATCAGACCGTTTATGCCCGCTGTGACGGCAGCGCAGCTGCACCGACCGCGGGGCTGCATTTTACCCCCGCGCTGCTGGATAGCATCCGTCAAATGGGAGTGGAGATCGTTCCTGTGCTGCTGCATGTCGGGCTTGGCACCTTCCGTCCTGTCAAGGAAGAGGATGTGGACAACCATGTGATGCACAGCGAGTATTATGAGGTGACGGCGGAAGCGGCTGAAAAGATCAATACGGCTCGCCAAAATGGCGGACGCCTGCTGTGCATCGGCACGACCTCCATGCGGACGATCGAGACAGTTGCCGATGATAACGGCATCATTCATCCCGGCAGCGGTATGACCAGCATCTTTATCAAACCGGGCGTAAAAATCAAGGCTGTGGATATGCTGCTGACCAACTTCCATTTGCCGCAGAGCACGCTTTTGATGCTGGTTTCGGCAATGATGGGGCAGGAGAATGCCCTGCAGGCGTATCGGGAAGCGGTGGAAAAACGCTATCGCTTTTTCAGCTTCGGGGATTGTATGCTGCTTGGACAGGACTTGGTGAAGTAAAATGAGAATTGCTGTATTTGGCGGAGCCAATTTGGACGTACTGGGTCGCCCGGAGGGAAAACTGGTATTACGGGACAGCTGCATCGGACATGTGGAAATGCGCCCGGGCGGCGTGGGACGCAATATTGCCGAACAGGTTGCCCGTTCCGGCATGGAATGTGAATTGTTTACCGCCTTTGGAAGCGATATGACGGCAGAAATGCTGCGCAGAAGCTGCACAGACCTTGGCATTGATGTCAGCCATGCCATCACCGCCGAGGGCAGCAGCTGCGTTTATCTTTGCGTTCATGACGATACAGGCGATATGCTGACGGCGGTGAACGATATGGCGCTGACCCGTTACCTGAGTCCGGAATATGCCCGGCGGGTGAGTGAGTGGATCAACCGTTGTGATGTATGCGTGACCGATACCAATGCTTCCGAGGAAACGCTGAAGGTACTGACCGAAACGGTGAAGGTTCCCATTCTGCTTGATCCGGTCAGCTGCGTCAAGGCGGAAAGAACACGCGACCTTCTGCCGTGTCTGGAAGCAATCAAGCCCAATCTGATGGAAGCACGCTCCATGACAGGCTGGGAAACGCCCCGGGACTGTGCGCTTGCGCTGCTGATGCGCGGTGTCAAACGTGTGTTTATCTCCTTGGGGAAAGACGGACTGTATTATGCCGATACCACAGAGGACGGCTGCCTGCCGGTAAAGGAGGTCATGGATGCCTCTGTGACCGGTGCAGGGGATGCCATGTGCGCTGCCCTGGCGACTGGACTGGCCCGGGGGCTCACCACCTCCGCTTGCGCGGCTTACGCGATGGAACAGACCCATGCTTATATGATGGGGAGAAAATAAATCAAGGAGAAACAAACATGAAAGAGTTTCTGAAGCTTTCACCCGCCGTGGAAAAGGCCTTGAAGGAAGGCCGTCCCGTGGTGGCACTTGAAAGCACGGTCATCAGTCACGGCATGCCGTATCCGCAGAACTTGGAGACGGCCCGCCTGTGCGAGGCGGAAGTGCGCAAGTACGGCGCTGAGCCCGCAACGGTGGCCATCATCGGCGGCAAACTCTGCGCCGGTCTGACGGATGAGGAGCTGGAGTATCTGGCCCGTACCGGCACCAAGGTGACCAAGGCCAGCCGCCGCGATCTGCCGGTGCTCGTCGCCCGCAAAGCGGACGGCGCTACCACCGTGGCTGCCACGATGATCATCGCGGCCATGGCCGGAATCCGTGTGTTTGCCACCGGCGGCATCGGCGGTGTGCACCGCGGCGCAGAGGTGACCATGGATATTTCCGCTGACCTGGAGGAACTGGCGCAGACCCCTGTGGCGGTGGTGTGCGCGGGTGCCAAGAGCATTCTGGACCTGGGTCTGACACTGGAATATCTCGAAACCAAGGGCGTTCCTGTGATCGGCTACGGCACGGAAACGCTGCCGGCCTTCTACACTTACGAGAGTGATTTCAAGGTCGATTATCGCATGGACACCCCCAAGGAGATCGCGGACGCCATCGCGGCACAGCGGGAGATGGGCTATCCCGGCGGCATGCTGATCACTAATCCCATCCCGGCTGAGTACGCCATGCCCAAGGCGGTCATCGATCGGGCCATCGATCAGGCACTCCGTGAAGCCAATGAGCAGGGAATCAAGGGTAAGGCAACCACTCCCTTCCTGCTGGCCCGTGTCTGTGAACTGACCGGCGGCGACAGCCTGAAGAGCAACATCCGGCTGGTGCTCAATAACGTAGCACTCGGTGCGAAAATTGCCTGCGAAATGACAAAATAAAAAAAGCTTGCCTAATATGGCAGGTATCGTGTATAATAAAGCAACAATGATTCTCGTCCATGAGAAAGGGAGGATTTTACCAATGATTCAGATTATATACGGCAAGAAGGGTTCCGGTAAGACCAAGCGCATTCTTGATATGGCCAACCAGATGACCGAAACCCGTGGCGGCGATGTCGTTTTTATCGATGATGATAACAGCTATATGTTTGACCTGCGTCATGAAGTTCGCTTCGTGAATGCCGGCGAGTACAACATGCGCAATGCCGATATGTTCTACGGCTTCCTGAGCGGCATGCTGGCTCAGAATTTCGATGTGAAGGTCATCCTGATCGATGCCTTCCTGAAGCTGACCAAGAGCGATGTGAACGAAATGGGCTGGTTCTTTGAGCGCCTCAACGCCGTCAGCACCGATCGTGATATCGACTTCATCCTGAGCGTGAGCCTGGATGCCGAAAGCATTCCCGAGTTCATGAAGCCCTACTTGATCTGATCGGGGAAGCGTTTCATATCATTACACGGTCATCTCGACCGCGTCTGGGGGACTCTGCAACAGAGTCCCTTTTTTATTTCACTCTATTTGAGAATAATTATCAAAACATATTGACAAAACAGGAAAATCCGGTATAATTATGATAATGAATCTCATTTGGAGGATCGAAGATGGCAGAAAAGCTGACAACGCAGACCAAGCAGGTGCTGGATCTGCTGAAAGGGGAATACTGCCATCTGACGGCCGAAGAGATTCTTGCGCGCCTGGACAATGCCAGTACAGCGACAGTGTACCGTTCGTTGGAGCAGCTTTGCAGACAGCGTCTGATCCGTACTGTGCAAACGGATGGAAGAAAGACGGTTTACGAAGCCGCCAGAACGCCGCATCTGCATGTGATCTGCAGACAATGCGCCAGCATCCTTGATATCCGGATGGATACGACCGCTCTCGTTCAGGAGGCGGCAGCCCTGTTCGGACATCAGGTGGATGAGGTGCAGACCACAGCTTATGGCATCTGCCGGAAATGCGCGCAGAAACAAATATTCAATCAAACACAAAAAGAGGAGGAAATACAATGAATAAGTGGGTTTGCATGGTTTGCGGTTATGTGTACGAGGGTGAAGTACCCCCCGAGAAATGCCCTGTTTGCAAGGCGCCTGCCAAGATGTTCAAGAAGCAGGAAGGCGAAATGAAGCTGGCGGCTGAGCATGAGTATGGTGTTTATGCCAAGACTGTGGCCAATAACGATCAGATTTCCGCTGAGGATAAGGCATACATTCTGGAACAGCTGAAGGCCAACTTTGCCGGCGAATGCTCCGAAGTCGGTATGTATCTGTGCATGGCTCGCATCGCCCATCGTGAAGGCTATCCGGAGGTGGGTCTGTATTGGGAAAAGGCTGCTTACGAAGAGGCCGAGCATGCTGCCAAGTTTGCCGAATTGCTGGGCGAAACGCTGGAACCCAATATGAAGGCTACTACCAAGGACAACCTGGCCTGGCGTGTGGATTGCGAGTTTGGCGCCACCCAGGGCAAGTTTGAACTTGCCGCCTGCGCCAAAAAGAACGGCTTGGATGCCATCCACGATACTGTTCATGAAATGGCCCGCGACGAAGCCCGTCACGGCAAGGCGCTGAAGGGTCTGCTGGAGCGTTACTTCAAGTAAAATAAAAGCCTTATATTTCAAGGGTTTTGGGGCTCATCCGAAAGGGTGGGCCCTTTAATGTTGCGCTGTGAAGGGGCTTAAAAAACGTGGTTTTGCTGCTGTGTGAAGCTGTTATTCACCTCCCATTATGTCACGCTTATGTCGCGGCAAAACCCGTATGTCACGCTTATGTCACGAGGAAAATCAACACGCAAGCCGACACAAATCTGACTGTTTTATTATAAGTGTAGCGATTTTTCAAGTCAATTTTCGTTTACAGTAAAA